>DATEEZ010000211.1:0-6341 GCA_035280905.1 Nitrosospira sp. | reverse complement strand
ATTGTTCCCAGAAAGGCTATTCCGATCCATTACGATGATTATGATGTTTTCAAGTCTCCGCTGAGCGATTTCAAAGAGGAAATAGAGCGGGCGGGGTTACAGGACAAGATCATTTATCTGGAGCACGGTGACACATACGAGTTTCGTCCTGCAGAGAAATAATTGCTCTCATCCGGGGCTTTCAGAACCCTTATAACGGGTGCCCCCGCTCTTGCCCTTGCCCCATAAACCAGTAATGGAGAATGAGATGGCACATGAAAGTGTCAGCGGCGCAGAGTTGTCCTACAACGACTTTTTCCCTTCGCACATACACCCTTCGTTGCTTTGTCTTTGTACGTTTGTGCGTAAGCGTACGGAAAGCCACAACGATTTGAGTAGCATTTGAGTTCAGCAATTTTGCTGGATCAATCTCGAGGAAATACCATGGAAAATATTTTGATACTGAAAAAAGTAGCGCAGTCTTTCGTGCTTGCTGGCGTAATCGCTTTTAGTGCCACAGGGATAGCCCAGGCAGCAGGTGCGGGTGAGCAGACTGGAGAATATGGAGATATGTCCAAGCATGGGAAAGGAAGCAACGCACCCGAGCCGCGGGGCTATGAACAATCCGGTGGCGCTGCTTCGGGGCAGGGCTCTGGCCAGGCCGGCTATGACAAGCCGCATGACAAGCGGCATGATATGCACGATAAATCGTACGAAAAACGCTCGGGACAGGGTGGAGGATCACAGGGTGGAGGATCACAGGGGGGAGGATCATCCGGCCAATCTGGGGGCGGGGGATACTAGTTTCTTCGCCTATGCGCAAGGCGCGGTTGGCGATATAACGCTGAACGCGCCTTTTCTCTGATATTCCTCCAGAAGTGCCTTGGCGCTAGCTCGCTGAACGCACGAAGCTCGCGATCACCGCCTCCAACCCATCAATCACTCTGGTCAGGAAATCGTAGCTGACTTTCTCCGGTGTATCCCTGGGTGTATGGTAGTGGGGATAGCGCAAGGGCGCGGTATCGGTGACCATTACTGCCGGATATCCCTCTTTCCAGAAGGACCAGTGGTCGGAACTCCATGCACCGGGAAAGTTGGTCGGAAGCGTTAACGATTCGCAGGGGAGATCCGGACGCGAACTGAACAGACGATGAGTTTCTCGCAACAATTCCTTTGAGCGATTGTTTCCCACGAGCGCGATGAAATTCCCTCGCCTGGGCAACAGCAGTCCCATGAACGACAACCGCTGGCTTCCTTTCTGCTCTGAGCAATAACCGATGGTCTCAAGACAAATCATTGCCTTGATCTTTTCCCCGCGTTCACGGCATCGCCGCGCGTAGACTCGGCTGCCCATTTCGCTGGTACGGGTAAAGGGATGCTCTTCATTTGTAAATGCAATAAGGCGCAGGGTACGCGGGAAGGTTTTTCCTCCAAATGCGTGAGCCAATTCAAAAAGTGCAGCGATCGCGGAACCATTGTCGTTTGCCCCGGGAGATTTGCGATGTGTGTCGTAATGAGCGCCAACAATAATGATTTCCTCCGGCCTATCCGTTCCCGTTAATTCGACCTCCAGATTCGCGAACCGCAGCCCTTTCGTTTCGTATAACTGCTGTTTGACGTGATAGCCGAGAGCGGTCCATGATCGATCGATAAAGTCTGCCGCCGCAGCCAGCCGGTCATATCGGTAGAGATTACGCTCGCCGATATCAGAAGCCAGTGTCGTGATATGCTCCCGTATTCGTTGGGTCCGTATACTTTCCTGTGCCACAGATTCCTCCTCTTCACATCGGTTCCGTATCTCGATAGAGGCTCATCTACACCGATTTTTCTGCGTTGATCACTTCGCGCGCTGCATTATTACCTGCAATTACCGCACCCTCCATGGTTGCCATGAAAGATTGCTGGACATAATCTC
The DNA here is from genome assembly GCA_035280905.1 of Nitrosospira sp. GTDB lineage: Bacteria > Pseudomonadota > Gammaproteobacteria > Burkholderiales > Nitrosomonadaceae > Nitrosospira. The sequence continues at coordinate 4,447 of DATEEZ010000211.1, read as the reverse complement.
CGGCGAGAAACAGCCCGCCGATGAGGGTGCGTGGTTGCGGCCGGAGTTTATTCATATTAGGCGACAGCAGATAAAAGTCGGCGGGATGCCGTATCACCCTGTAATTCGTGACGTGTGCACTGTCGATCCCGAGTCGCGGCGCATCTCTTTTGAAGATTTCAAAAATTTCCTCATCCTTCAATCCAATTATTTTATCAGGTGGGGACAGTATGATGGATAGCCTGCCCGCCTTGTCTGTAAAGGTCGTTCGTGATTGTTCTGTAAAGGTTACAAGCGAGGCTCCAACACCGAATACAGTACGATCGATGGGCCAGAGGGGGCGGCTTGATTCTATTTGCAAATTGACTTCCGGCATCGAAGGGAGTGAAAGCAGGTCGGGAAACGAGTCCTGCAAAGAAGAGGCGCGTATTATCTGGTGCGCCGGGCCCAACGAAGTTGCGAGTACAACGTAATCCGCAGCGTACTCGGTTTCATTATTCACTTGAACGCCCCGCACCCGGTTATTGACAACAAGAAGCCGTGTAACCCGTGCCTCGGTAATCACAGTTCCCCCAAGCCCAGTGATACGTTCGACAACAGGTCCTGCCAGCACCTCAGTCATACCTCCGCGAAATGCGCCGATGCGCACCCGATAGAACCGCTTCAAGGCGTGTACGAAGGGGCCAAAAAAGACATATGCGCTGTACCTTTCCGGGGGAATGAAAAACAGCCCGGCGGTGAGGGGAACGAGCAACCTCTGTACGGTTTCTTCGCTTAGATGAAATTGGTTTGCATAATCCAGCACCGAAAACTCATCAAGCTTCTCCGGACGCGTTATGAACGTGATCATGCCGGAGATAAAGAATTTCAGTGCTTTCCAGGTTTCTTTCCACGAAAGAAGACGATTTCGGAAGGGGCTCGAAAACGTTTTAAAGGGCTTGAAGACGGGGGAGGCACCGTAGACATACGAGGGGCCCTTACCGGTTCCCGTTGCGATTTTTACCTCTATTTCATCTTCCCAGATAATAATATCCTTCATCTTCAATCCGGCTTTTTTCACGAGTTTGGGAAAAGCTGTGTAAAAGCCCAGTACTCTGTGTAGGCCGGACTCTACTTCCATTCCATCTTTATTCCACGATGCGGTTCTCCCACCTATGTAAGGAGCAGCTTCCAGCAACAGCACCTCAAATCCGTTACGGGACAGTTCAAGCGCCGCAGACAGGCCTGCTAGACCGCTGCCGATGACAATGGTTTTGGGCTTACGCATGATAAGGACAGGGGATACGGGTATTGGATCTGGTCTTGTCAAGTGAATGTTGCGCCGCGGTGACGCAACATTTCACTTCTCCCTTAGGGTTCCACAGAAAAGCCTGCCAGAACGGCATGTTCTGACTGGACTTCCTGTTACTTGAGGGTAGGCTTGATTTTTTCTGCGTGCTCACGATGGGAGACAAGCGTCGGGCGTGTTTGAATCAGCAATGCCTTCAGTTCCTCGTTCTTGACGTTGGGTACGAGTTTATTGTCGGCAACGTCGATCACCTTTTTATGAAGTGCGATTTCGCCGTCAATGTAGGCTTTGTCAAATTCCTTACCGCTCAAGCCTTTCAGCTTTTCGAGACTTGCTTTGGCGTCATCTTGCAGACTCTGACTGATGGCGTTGTCCTTCGGGGTTACATTGAGTTTTTTCGCAAGCTCAGTCGCTTGCTGGTTGCTGTCTGTGTGGTCAGCGATCATTCGCTGGGCAAATCCGCGAACATCATCATTCGAGGCTTTTGTCTTGGCCAGGTTTCCGTTTTCAATATCCGCGGTATTCGCAGTTACCACAATGTGCGCAATTTCCGCATCGGTGAGAGAACCTTTGGTATCTGCCGCTTGTACGCTGACGGTAAACGCGGGAAGCATCAGAGCCATCGCCAGTACGATTGATTTTTTCATAATTCTTCTCCTAAGTTATGATGTGTTTGGAATGTGCTTGCCGTAATAAAATAAAAGTGTAGATTGACGGGAGACATGCGGAGGAAACCGCTTGACAATGATGGGGCTGAGCTGTGAAAGGTTCTGTGCGCTACCAGACACAACAATGTGTTAGAGGAAGAAATCACGCGAATCTGAATCTGTAATATGCGCGGCCACCCCTTGCGCCTGCTCGAGATGCATCGGCAGGTGAGTAGTGTTATTAGTTGAGCTTGCGCTTTTTTCCTTTCCTTGTTTTGCTTGTAATCGCGCGAACATGGTAGAGGTGTTGTGCGCTATCGCACCGAGTTTCGTCGGGTGTGAGGGCACAATAAAACCTGTAATCGCCCGATAAACCTTGCAGGAGTCGTCATGGAAGATCCACGGGAAACCAAAGATGAGGAATTCAGGGAAGACGAGACAATAACCCAAATGCCGGAGGAAGCGGATGAAGGTGTGCTCGTCAGTGAAGAAACCCACGGAAACAGAGGTCAGGAAAAGATAGGGAACCGTGGAACCAAGAAACAGGAAACTCAGGAGGAAGCGAAAAAATCAATTACCGGAACTGAAGCGCACCACGACCCGAGAAACGAGCACCCGGATTCCGGTCCGGCTCCCCTGAAGCGGTATTAATTTTTCATCTTTTTTGTGCAGTGGAGTCCGCACATTTTTTTCTTTCGCTTGTCGATTTCCCTTCAAGTAGTGGGGGAGGGGCGCACGCTCTCAACGGGGCGCGGGCTATCAGGTGATCGTGGGACAGGCGCAGGCTTCCAAGATTGTCTTGTCCGTGGCGGGCTAAGCCCGCCCTACGGTTACTGCATGTCATTCATTACTGTTAGAAAAACTTCTTCGCCATGCACCCCCCATTGACCATGACCCGTGAGCTCCTGGTCTGCGTTCACCCAATACCAGAGAATCTATAAATAATATTGACACTCATTCTCATCTGAATTAATGTTCTGCTCCCAGACAGGGATGTTTCGCTAAGGCTGGAGTTCTATTTTTGCTCCTGCTGTTATAAGAACACGATTGATCGTTCGGAAGAGAATAAGAGGATAATTGATGGGCAGTTCCAAGGCACAACAAAGGCCGTCAGTTCGGCTGCTGTTGTCAGTGTTGTCGTGGCTCACCACCTTGCAGCGGATTCCCGATCCTGCTGTTCAATCTGCAATCGCACAGCATTTCCATCTGCTGATCTTGCATCCCGCCGCCGACAGTATAGATATCCAGGCCGGAATATATATGGCGAGAAGGATGGGCATGGATTCGGCACGGTTGCTTGCGCGCTACACGGGCATAACTACAAGCCTTCATTGACCCTTACCGTACCCTTTGTTCGATAATTGATACTTGCACGCCGCGTTCCACTCCTACGGGTTGTACCATAGTCCAATTGCCGCGTCCTTTCAAATAAGTATGATGCAAAAGCTATTATTTGAAAGGGGAAACGATGAAACCTGCATCAATATTTGTGAAGCGCCTTGCGGTATTGGCGGCAGCGGTGAGTTTAATGGCGGTATATCCTGTGGAGGCAGTTCCATATTTTGAAGTTGGTGATGCCGGGACGACAGCCGACACGGCGAATTACGTTTTCTGGGACACAGAGACTATCTTTGGCGCAATTCATGCCAATGATGGAGCTGACGTCTATGGTTTTGAGTGGGCAGGCGGGTTCTTCATCTCAAACACCCAGGGGTCGAATTTCGATACCATGCTATCCCTTTTCGATGAATCTGGCGGCTTGCTTTTATTTAATGACGATTTCGGCTCCAAGTTTTCGCAGCTCTCGTCGGAACTCGCTCCCGGAAACTATTTTCTCGGGGTGACATACTATTCGAATAACTGGGAAGGGGACATGAGGTCTTACTGGGCGCATGGTTTCGAAGGGTCCTATCAAATCCAGAAAACTGCATCAATGCCCGTGCCGCAGGATTTGCCCCAGGAAGGAGATTCCGTTAATGTGCCAGAGCCTGCTTCTATTGTGCTGGTTGCTACTGGACTGGCAGGAATCCTGCTGCAGCGTCGCTGGAAGTATTTGTCAAAAGTACGAACTGCGTGATCGGAGTGGAGCCCCGTCGGGGTATAGTCAACCTACGACGGCAGGAAGGAACAGAGTTGCTTTAAGTGCGACTCTGTAATATGCTATTGGATTAACGCTGGATTCCCTTTTTTGGGAGTCAGCCTGTAGCTTACTTTATTTCCACCATGTGTCGTTGTCATTTGCTCATCAAGTATCGGGAAAACTTTCCGATAGATTCCCTCCATTTCCTGCCCAAGTACGTTCCCGCATCTTTTCAAGCACTACCTCAATTCAAGTGTAAGGCGCCGCCGTCATAACTTCAGCTTTCCATCGCTGAGAAGTTGTAGTGTCGGATGGTGCTCTGGTTCAAATTTATCTCTGCTGGGGAATAGCATTTTCCGACTGTGGTGAGATCCTTCTACTACTGTCAATCTGGACAGCTCCTCGGAAGAGGGAGCGGGGGCCGGATTATTCCTGTAAGGCATGGCAAAAAGA
>DATEEZ010000210.1:0-2089 GCA_035280905.1 Nitrosospira sp. | reverse complement strand
TTAAGAGCCATCTTCTTTCCTTCGTAGAAAGGCAAGCTTTTTTTGAGCTATCCGCCTGCTCCCGGCCCCATCAATGCAGGAGGTGTGCTAACTATACTCGGGGCAACTGCGATCGGATCCTTGCTCCCGCGTTGCCCCGGCACACTAGCGGACATAATCTAGGCTGGTAGGCATTGATGCAGGCTAAAAGCGGGGAATTGCCCGGCGGTGCCTGGATTAACGCTGGCGAAGCCATCGCCACTCACCGCATACCGGTCCTCGAATAACGCCCCCTGATTCTGGTGCTGGGTTTTCTGTTTCCGGCGTCTCGCCACGAAGCCCCGTCAAGCCAAGACCGGCTAAACACCCTAGAATCACTCGGTAGAATTGAGGGCCCTCATGACCATCACCGGCAACCCCAGCAGGGTCTGTCCTTCGGTGCCATTTGGACTTCATCAAACGAGTAAATGCGGGTTAGATATGACCTGCAATGGGTTAAATCTTGCAGTTTGTTTACTGTCGCAGTTTTCCAACCAAAATCTCCTCCAATTTGTCCTATTGTGGGTACAAAACGACCCAATCTTCTCATCTGCTATTAATTTTCCCCAGAATATTCAATCTATTAATTCTCTCACTTTGTGGCATAACTCTTGCTTAAATCATGTAGGGAATGGATAGCCTGATGACACCTGTTTGAGGGCATCATGACGGCTCACGCCTCACTTCATCAGGAAAAGTCATTTAATGAAGCAGACAATAATTCTTATTGTTGTTGCCATATTGGGTACTGCGGTTGTCATATTTGGTATTTCCCGGCTCCTGCATCAAGGCTTTTTTTAGCCTTCTCATGAACCGGAAAACATGGGGGTAGAGTGAAATGCAGTTATATGTAAATGTGGACACGGAATCATTATCGGTCCAACGAGAGCAATCCCGCCCAATGAAGTGGCTGGCGTAGTGGCGGATGGGAAGACGGGCAGCGACAATGCAAGCAAACCAGGAGCCGTGATACTAAACATGCGGGAATTCTGCTTTTCAAGGAGGGTACGATTTATGGAGTAGCTGATTTAGCGCCATTGCGGGTTTTGCATCCGGGTTGATTCCCGGCAGCCATCAAGCAAGCTTAATGGCTGACAGGTAGCCTGTCTCTTCCGCAGCTTACTATTGCGAGACTCTAACCATCTTGCTACGCAAGGATGGTGGAACATCTTCCAGAAGAACAATGCGAGCGGTGTTCGGCTCAACTGTTCTACCTTGCCTTGGTCCCTGCAAGGTGACGTCTATTTCATTGGTATCCAGTTTCCACATGGCTCCAGTTGCAGGGTCGACGATGAGCCAGCCGATAACGCCAAATATCAGATTGCCGGCAACATACCAGGCGTTTACCTTCGTATCTACAGTAATATTTTGCTCGGCAAATCCTTCTTTTTTGATGTTTACGGAATATTTTTTACCGCTGAAATAACCTTTCTTTTTCTCGAGAGGCAAGGAGGTCGGCGTTTTCCCTTCGAATATCTTCGTTCCGGATTCATCCAGAATCATGACAGTCGCCTGATCAGGTGTGCTTCGGACATTCAGGGTTTCATTAGCGCTATTCCCCATGATGGTCGCACAGCTAGTCAACATAGTCGAAGTGAATAAAATCCGTATTACTTTCCACATTTTCTTCTTCATTTTTGCCTCTTGTTCTTCCTGACAATCGTTAATGAGTATTGAACCACTCCAGGAACCACCCCCCAATAACGAAACGATCAGGTACGTAGGCCACGTCCTTTTACTCATAGCAGTTCCAATTTCTCCCTTTTCTCGCAATTATTCATGGCAGCGATCAAGAAGCTCGTTCAAGACGTTACTGAGCAGGCAAGCAAGCGGTGCAAGATATAACTCGGGAGCAGGAGAACTGCCGGGAGTCAGCATGAGCTTTGGATCGCTACCAGCAGCGGGATTCGTAAGTGGTTTGAAAGAGCTGTTATCGGATCGACAGCATTAGAGGAGACGAATTTTCTGCGCTCGTATCACAAGCTTATCCTGGCTAAACCGCTGTTCCAGCTTCTTGCGGTAGCTGCTCCACCAGTCCTCGTCCAGATCCTTTACCATGACTTCATACACG
>DATEEZ010000209.1:0-2396 GCA_035280905.1 Nitrosospira sp. | reverse complement strand
AACGGATCGAAGAGAAGCTCTCGGCGCTCGGCGCACGAATCAGGCGCGAGGGTTAAACAACCTGATCCGACCAGACGGCAATCGTCAACTCAGATCGGGATAGTGGAGCAGTACGAGAGGTTATTCATCAAACGGGCCGCTTACCCTTCCCCGGTCCTGAGACGATCTGCCATTTCCAAAACACTATTTTCCGGCATACAAGGTAAAAAAAGCAGGTGCCTTAGGGCAACGTCATTGCAGGTCGAAATCCCAAATAGCGCATGCGTTTGTTGGTGTCGAACCAGTTGCACATACCCGCACGCATATCCTGTGGCCGGTGATTCCAGGAGCCTCCGCACAGCATGCGCTTTGCGCAATTCCCTTTCCGGCAAGTATCCGTCCATTGCCAGACGTTACCCATCATATCGTACAAGCCGAAGGCGTTGGGCTTGAAGCTGCCGACGGGAGCGGTTCTCCTGTTATCCCACTCACTTCCACATCCATCACAGTTCGCATTGTTGCGTCCGACGTCATTGCCCCAGTAGTATTGGGTAGTCGCGCCCGCTAGGGCGGCGGTTTCCCATTCCTCTTCCGTGGGTAGTCGATATGTCTTGCCGGACTTATCCGATAACCATCGCAGATATGCCTGAGCATCATCCCAGCTTACGTTCACGACCGGTCTTTTACCGCGCCCCCAGCCATTATCCGGGGGAACATATCCGCCGCAGCCGCCTCCTGCCACACACGCGTCCCAGTCATCGAACGTTACAGTATATTTACTCATTGCAAATTTCTTGCCTGGGATGGGTACCATTTCAGGACAGACAGGACATGCTTTTACAGAGTTCAAGGCATTGTTTTCATTCCCCGCCGCCGGATTGCAAAAAAGCGCCCCAATGCCTATGAATAGCGCGAAAACTGGGGTGTGCAGGGAGCGAAAATATACCATTTTCATGAGTTGCATCTAAGCAAATGAAAAGACTGATTCCAGCAAACCGACCATTGTATAGAAAAGCCATTGATATCCAAAACCCCACAAGGAATCAGGTTAGATGCAGGCAATATGTATGTTGGCGTACGGAATGACGTTGGAATCAGGCGTACCGTGTAATTTCAGTCACTCGCTGAGCTGATAAGGAGAGTAACCGTGAAACGTTGTTCTTTGATATCGTGGGAAACACTGCTTCCACTTGTCGGGGCATTTGTTCTCGGCGTCAGTGCATGGAGTGGAGTCTATGGTGGCGAGCGGGATATGCCAGGAGAGATCGCTCCTGCCGATTCTCCGGCCATTCGCGATACGAATGGTAAAAGCGGGGATAAGAGCATCAAGCAAAGATTACACATGAAGGAAGGCACTTCGATGAGAAGAGGTCAGGACAATTCCAGATACCAGACCGACGGCACTGAAAGGTATGAGGAGAAGAAGGATTACAGCGGCAGTGGGCCGAAACCCGAAGACCGTTATTGATACGGCAGGGCACGGATCATTCTCCCTCTGCCCCCTGCTCTCTCTTGGTATAGCGACAGGGCGCAGGATCAGGGCGAAGGGAACGGAGTGGCTAAGGCGAGCCGGAAAGAAGTTCACCTCAGGGATTTACTCTGACGCTATCTGCGAGGGCGTCCCCCGTTGATGCAGGAACCGCCCGAGGGAAGCATCACACAAATAACACTGCTGTTCGCCCTGAGCCTGTCGAAGGGCGAGGCGGGAGCCAAGGCCAGCGGCCCCCGACCCGCTCAAATCTTACCGGTTGATCGGCTTATACCTGATCCGCTTGGGTTTCGCGCCTTCCTCTCCGAGCCGTTTCCGCTTGTCGGCTTCATATTCCTGATAATTGCCGTCGAAGAATGCCACCTGCGAATTGCCCTCGAACGACAGGATATGGGTAGCGATACGGTCGAGGAACCAGCGGTCGTGCGAGATGACCATCACGCACCCCGCGAACTCGAGCAGTGCATCTTCCAGCGCCCGCAACGTTTCCACGTCGAGGTCGTTGGATGGCTCATCCAGCAAGAGCACATTGCCACCGGCAATAAGCGTTTTAGCCAGGTGAAGCCTTCCCCGTTCGCCGCCGGACAAGTTGCCGACGATCTTCTGCTGATCGGAGCCCTTGAAATTGAAGCGGCCAAGATAGGCGCGCGCAGGCGTTTCATATCTGCCTACCGTCAGGATGTCATGCCCATCTGAGATCGCATCGAATACAGTCTTGCTGTCTTCCAGGGCGGCGCGTGATTGATCTACATGGGCAATTTTGACGGTTGGGCCTATTTCTATATTGCCGGAATCCGGCTGCTCCTTTCCTGTAATCATCCGGAAAAGAGTGGATTTTCCGGCTCCATTCGGACCGATAATGCCGACAATAGCGCCAGGAGGCACCTTGAAACTCAGGTTATCGATCAGCAGGCGATCGCCATATGCT
>DATEEZ010000208.1:0-3240 GCA_035280905.1 Nitrosospira sp. | reverse complement strand
AAAAATTGCCAATGTATAGATAAGTATAGGTGAACTCATGAATAAGGGTAGAAATAAGGACGACTACGCGGATTTCAAGAGAGGCTGACTGAACGAGTTCGAGAGACGGGGGGCCGTTGTCATTCCCGCCCGGAAGTTATTTTCATCCTACATCATTGGATGTCTCTGCGCCAAACTGCCTTCCCCAACTGCCTTCTCTGAATGAAGCGTAACGAGGCAGGCTGTCCTAGAATTAAAAGCAACGTGATCGAATAGGTACAACAAAAAACCCACCTGACCGAAGGAAGAAATCATGCCTTATTCCACAGTTGTCGATAAGCCGCCTCGCATCCCTGACGCATTCAATATGGATAACGATGCCGCTGCGCAATCCCAGGCCGCTTTCCTGCTCTATGTGGGCGTGCTGTTTAAGCCAACGCACATCCTGGCCCGCTACAGGAAACGCCCGCCGGATCCCGAAAGCGTTCCGCCTGAAGACCTCGAATCGCTCGGCATCCCACCATATGTAGTGAAGGTGGACATAGAGGTGTCGCCCCAAGATCTGCTGCTCACAGAACTCATTAATGAGATTGAAAAAGAAAACGCACTGTCTCCCGGAACGATAAGCGGCACCCCCATCGGCGAACCGGTTTATGCCAAACCGATCGCTGAGCTGCAAACGAAATATACTGTCCAGTTTTTTGAGACTCGCGACGCGAAACCGCTTTTGAGGCTCCTTACGGTCTCACTGCATCATCCCGATGAGCTGGTGCGAGTTGCCGCCGCCGTCTCGTATCTGGACGCTGTTGACGGATTCTTCATACCTCACTCTACTTTTCAAGGGGACATGGAGCGCCTGGTGTCCATTCTTGCCAGAGGCACAGCAAGCAAGGAACTATTGGTACGGGATGTCGCCGCCACGGCACTGGCGCGCATACTACCGGAACACCCGGCGCTGCAGCCCCTCTTACAAAATGCCGACTACGGCGGAGAAGGCGAACCTGCTCACACCAGCCTCATCATCCACGGCACTTTGGCAAGAACCGCTAGCTGGTGGCAGCCGGGTGGAGACTTTCACACTTATATTCTGGAATCCGTAGACCCCTCTGTTTATTCGGGGTCGGACCGCTTTGACTGGTCTGGCGGATACAGCGACCATGCCCGCGGCTTGGCAGCGCTCGACTTGACGGCATGGGTGCAAGACAAGAAACTTGAATCACCGGACTTTTTTGCCCATAGCCATGGAGCCAATGTAGTCCTGCTGGCAAACCAGACAATCGATATCGGCAGAATGGTTCTCCTCGCCTGTCCGGTACATCGGGACAAATACTGGCCCAACTTTGGACATGTAAACCGCGTGGTATCGGTGCGGGTGCGAATGGATCTGGTGATTCTGGCGGATCGCGGCGGGCAGCGATTCAACCATCCGGAAATCATAGAAAATGTATTGCCTGTCTGGTTCGACCATTCGGCGCCTCACGAGCCGGATATATGGATACGGTATGACGTCCCATCGAAAATCTGAAGGATCAATGAATGAATGGCAAGGGGAAAAGCTCGCAATGGCTCATCAAAGCAGCGGATTTGTACCGGGCAAACATGGTCTGGAAACTGCTTGGTACGCGTGCCAGCGGGCAGAGGCTGATCGACGGGTTAAGTTCGACAAACGAAAATGTGAGGACTTTGGCCGGGATGTTTCTGGTGCAGAGCGGCCGCAAGGCAATCCCCCTTTTGGAGCACGAGCTGGAAAACCGCAGAAACATGCCGCTGGTTTTAACGATGCTGGGGGACATCGGTGCGGCGGAATCCGAAGGGCAGCTTCGCCGTCACCTGGATGACCCCGACCCGGAGGCGGCCAAAGCCGCAAATGAAGCTCTCCGCGCACTACTTTTCAAGCAAAAAATGGACTCCTCTGCAAACATGGAATCACAACGGCCCTCCAGGGAGTAATGCCACGGGGCTCGCATTGCCTGCTGTTCCCAAACGCGGCTTCATCCAGAAGCCTTCAAAGCCTCCATAGTGCTTCGGGCGAAACACAGATCTTCCCAGGCCTTCGCTTTGGCAACCAGGGTACGGAGCAGATAAGCGGGGTGATAGGTGACGATAACCGGAATACCTTCATGCTGATGCAACCTGCCCCGCAGGCTGCCTATGCTTGCATCGGTCTTGAGCAGATTCCTGGCGGCGGTTTTTCCGAGCACGACGATAAGCTTCGGCTTGATCAGCTCGATTTGGCGCGTAAGGTATGGCTCGCAACATTGCGCTTCATCATCGAAAGGGTCGCGATTGTCTGGCGGGCGGCATTTTACGACGTTGGCTATAAAAACATCCCGGCCTCGCTTCAAACCGATGGCCGTCAGCATGTTATCCAGCAGCTTCCCTGCCTGGCCCACAAAGGGTTCACCAAGGGCATCCTCTTGCGCGCCTGGTCCTTCACCCACATAAAGCCAGTCCGCATCCGGGTCGCCCACCCCAAACACGGTGCGTGTACGGGAGTGGCATAGCCGGCAGGCCACACAGCCTTCCACACTCTCTTTAAGCTGGTCCCAGTCCATCCGCAGGATCATCGACCGGCGCTTCTCTGTCGCGTTGGCAGAACGCACGCAAACCTGTTCTACCTGTTCTACCTGTTCTTCGAATTCGGGATGTGCAACTGGCGCTACCGTCACCTGAGCCGGTTCCAGCGCCCTGGATAGGCTTTCGCCTTCGGTACGCTCCCTGATGCGCCATACCGGCGTCAACCCCAACTCTTTGAGTATCTCGCCGCGTCTGGCCCGTTTTCTATCGTTGCTGATCACAACACCAGTTCCATTACCAGCGAGTCTTCGCGCCCGCCCATTGCGGGGTAATAATCCTTGCGTTTCCCGACCTGCCTGAATCCGAGGCGTTCATATAGCCGGGCCGCAGCATGGTTGGATTCGCGCACATCCAGAAACATGGTGAGCGCCAACTGCTCCCTTGCAATCTCGATGAAGTGGCGCAGCAATTTTTCACCCCAGCCCTTCCCTTGTGATTCCGGGGCGATACTGAGCGTCAGCAAATGCGCTTCTTCTGCCCCGATTGTCATTACGCCATATCCAAAGATATTTCCATCCTGCTCCAACACCAGGCAATGATAGGCTGCGTCGAGCGAATCGCTGAAATTGCCCCGTGTCCACGGAAAAAGAAAAACTTCCCTTTCAATTGCCACCACCGCGTCGAGGTCTGCCGGAACCATTCGCCTGATTCGTGGCGCTTCCTGCAATTGGGCGCTCATCGCTC
>DATEEZ010000207.1:0-2793 GCA_035280905.1 Nitrosospira sp. | reverse complement strand
ACTGAGTCCAATGCCCAGCCCTTCCTGAGTGCCGATGCCGCTACGCCGCTCCTGGGAGAACATATCGAACAAGCGGGGAAGCATTCCCGGCAGAATCCCAATGCCGTTGTCCCTCACGGATACGACAGCATTATTACCTTCCTCCCAAGCTGTAACCCAGATATGCCCGCAGTCTGGAGTGTAGCGCACGGCATTGTTGAGTAGATTCGTAAAGATCTGCTCCAGCCGCACGGCATCGCCCTGCACAATCAAAGGTATGTGCGGAATGGATACGATCAATTCAAGTTGCTTCCCATTGATCTCCGGTGTATTTGCCTCGACCGCATTACGCAGGACGCCAGCAAGATCAGTGGGCGCAGTCCGCAGTTCCACCTTGCCACTGGTAATGCGCGATATCTCCAGGAGATCGTCAACCAGGCGAACCATGTAATTGACCTGGCGGGTGATGATGGGCAGCAGGCGCGGAATGGAAGCAGCGCCGTCTGGGCGGGAAATTAGCGCCAGCGCGTTAACGACCGGCCCAAGCGGGTTGCGGAGCTCATGCGCAAGCGTGGCAAGAAATTCATCCTTGCGACGATCGGCTTCTAATAAGGCGGTTTCCGCGTTTACCGTCTCAGTAATGTCGAGCGATATGCCGACATGTCCCGCATACTCGCCCAAAGCGGTAAACCATGGCATGGCATGCGACTTGAACCAGCGCCATCCGCCCTCACAATTCCTGATCCGGACGCGGTGCTTGAAGTACGAGCGATCCTGGACCGCCTTGTCGAACGCAGCAATATAGGCTTGGGCATCGTCAGGATGGAAAATCGAGCGCCATCCGCCAGCCATCAACTCCTCGACAGACATCCCCATCAGTTCACCCCCCCGCTGGTTCACATAAACCTTCTCACCGCGCGGGTTCACCTGCCAGATCAACGCCGGCGAAGCTTCGGCAAGCGCACGAAATCTTGCCTCGCTCTCGCGCAGGCTCTGCTCGGCGCGCTTGCGCTCGGTTATATCAATTACATATGCCACCGTCTCCTTGTCGTTGAGGCGTTTCGTGGCAATCAAGGCCCACCAGCGTGTGCCATCCTTGCGAAACAGTTCCTTCTCATAAGGAACAGCTCGGCCGGTCGCACGGAGTTCCTCTGTGGCCCGCGAAGTCCTTGAATGCCATTCCGGCGGTGTCAGATTATCGCATTGCAGCCTCCCAGCCCGCTGATCTTCACGGCTGAAGCCGCTCATTTCCAGGAAGGCATCATTCGTTTCTGTAGTCAGTCCAGCGTTATCGAAGAAAACAACTCCCACGGTATCAATCTCGAGCGCTTGCCGGAAACGGTTTTCGCTCTCACGCAGCGCCTGCTCGGCCAACGCCTCCTTGAGCCGGGCTCTCTCCGCTTCGCACTCGCGCGCTCTGACAAGCTCCGTCGTCTCGGTTATCGTCACGAGCACGCCGCCTGCTTCACCCCTTTCATTCGCCACCGTGTTGGAGAGCTTGGCGAAAATGTTTCCTGGAACGGGGCTGTATGACAGTGTGGCGAATACCTCTTCGGCTACTCCGTTACGATTCACCACCAGCCGCTTGTCTTCGAAATTAAAAGATTCCCACCGCTGCAGCACAGCCTCGCAGATGGGCGAGGCGAAATCCCATATTTCCGGCCAGCATTCTTGTACTGACCGGCCAAGACATAGGGGGTGCTTTGCGCCCATCAAATTACGACAGCTGTCATTGTAGATTTGGATGAGACTCCGGCCCCAAAGCAAGATGGCAGCAGAAGGCATCAACAGCATGGTATTGACTGCGAATTTAAGGTGCTGTGGCCATTTCCCGACGGGTCCAAGGCTAGAGTCTGTCCAATCGTGGGTAGAGATCATCTCACCCATTTCGCTGCCCTGAAGCCAGGTGGGCAATTTAGACCGGAGGGCTCCTCCGTGAATATTCTTCACTTCTGCTTTTTTCATACCACCTCCGCCTGTGAGTGCTCCATATTTACAGACTAGCAAAATCCGTTTGGGTATTGATTCCCTGAGAAACCTCTAATCATCCTGATGCAGTCCTCCCAACCCGCCTTACTATAGGTAATTTATCCTGAAACTCCTCCACACTGGTCCTCTTTTCATAGTTCTTTATTGTAAAAGACAAAAAATATGCTAAAAACTGAAAGAAACCTCAGATGAGCAGTGCGTGCGACGCAAGCGTAGCTTATTGGACAACAAGTGAAGGATTCTCGGGGAGCACGTAATGTAATGATGAGACGCGCGTTTATTCCTGCTGCTATTGCCATATTGGTTACTGGGGTTGCGATATTGGGAGTTGGGGCGGTCCTGCGTCACACCGTCTTTTTCTACAGAGCAGATGGAGTGATGTCAGCGGAAACCGCGGCTCGTGCCGGACTTGTAAAGGATGACGGTACCCGGTTCTCTAGCGAACTGGCATTCAAGAAGGGCGAGGCAGGTTTTTACTATAGAGAAAGAAGGACAACTGCCTTCATTGATCGAACAAATTACACCAGCATTGATTTGGCTAATGAATGCAAACGCCGGGGAGGTTGCAAGTGGCAGAGACAACAAGAATCGCGCTGAATACAGGGGCGCCGATGATCAGGGCAGATCGCTTTCTGTTCTTTTTCCCGGCCCGTGATTACGTTGGTATCTAATTATTGGCTCAGGTGGTTTTTCTACATTTTGTGGACAAGGTTGAGAAGCAGTTGTGGTATTGGGCAAATTTATACCCAAACCAAAATAGTCTGAATTAACACCTCAAATGAAATGGGTTTGGAAAGATGTGCCTGGAAACCGGCATTGAGGGCT
>DATEEZ010000206.1:0-6678 GCA_035280905.1 Nitrosospira sp. | reverse complement strand
CGCGATTATCCCGATCTGCGTGTTACCCTGGCTCACCTCGGATGGCCGTGGTCCGACGAGGCGAACGCGGTAGGCCTCATAGACCTTATCAACGGAGTGCCGCCTGATAACAGCCAGTTTCGCTTCGACATTTCCTTTGGCCCGCCCCCTGTTTACCGCCTGGAAGTTCTTAGAAAAGCAATCGATGTCCTCACGCCGGATTTATTGCAATTTGGCAGCGACGTGTTTTTGCCCTGTAGCGCGGATTTGATAAAAAGTCGAATTGATGATGTGTTGACACTGCTGGAATGTCTCGACGTGGACAAGCCCAGCCGCGACCGGATCATGGGAGGGACAGCTGCAGCCTGGTTGGGGATAAACTGACGTGAAAATCATTTCAACCGCCGAACGACCTATCAATCTTCTTGAGATCATAGGCGCTTCCATTGTCGGTGGAATGGAAACGTATGTCTTAAGGTTGCTCGAGCGGCTGCCGCAAGATACTTTTCGTGTCACCTGCCTCTGTGTAGCGGAAGGTAAATTGACATCCCGATTACGTGATATTGGTTGCAGTGTTCACATCACACCTATCACCGATGAGCCTGACTGGCAGTCCATTCTGCTTGGCTCCAGCCTGATCAGGACTGATGCGATCGACGTCATCCATGCACACCTTCCCAATGCACATTCGCTAGCAGGCATCCTGAGCAGGTTGACCGACACACCGGCAGTGGCAACCATCCACGGGCAGTATCTGAGCATGCGCGATTTTGAAGTGCACAAGCTGATGAATACTCATATCAGCGTGGTTGCAAAAACAGCCTACTTTCATGCCTTGACCCTGGGCGTACCGAGCACAAAACTGCGTTTTATTCCTAATGGAATTGATACAAAGATCTTCTGTCCAGCCTCCAGATCCAATTACCTTCATTCCTTGATAAAGATCCCGCCAGAGGCTCCCCTTGTAGGGTTTATCGGGCGTCTCTCGCCCGAAAAGGGGCCGGAAGTGTTTGTTCAGGTAGCGCGGATAGCGCACAGAAAACTGAAGAACTGCCACTTCGTACTGGTGGGCGAAGGACCGATGCGAAGAGAACTCCAGAATGAAATCGACGAGTATGGTCTGACAGGCCACATCCATATCATCGGGATACAGAGAGACATAACAAAAATCTATCCTTGCCTCGATCTCGTCGTATCAACTTCGTATTCCGAAGCGATGCCCCTAGTGATCGTGGAAGCGATGGCGTCAGGCCTCCCGGTGGTAGCTACAAATGTCGGGGGTGTGGTCGATATTGTCGAGGTAGGCGGTACTGGTCTGCTGAAACGACCCGGAGATACGGAAGGCCTGGCCAATGATGTCGTCACCCTGATGACGAGCAATTCGACCCGTATGCAGATGGGGGAAGCAGCTCGAAAACGAGTCGAAGAAAAATTCGACCTGAACGACCTCGTGGCTCAAACCGCGCAATTATTACGGTCGCTTACCCAGGGTGGTATCAAAGGAAGCGATGCGGATACGACAAAAGCCTATCGAAAAGCGCGTTCCTAATGGTTTTCGCGGATAGAGCTTTCCATTGCTCCAACTCTGTCCGCCGCCAGCGGGGTAGCAGGGGTAGTTTTGGGGGGAATCTCCTGGTTTTTTCGCGATCCATGAGCATGAGAATATACCCAGGTAAATTCAACGCCCAGTAAAAAAATCTGCGCAGAGTAGTAAACCCACACCAATACGACAACCAGCGATCCAGCTGCGCCGAATCCGGAGCTGATTGCGCTTTTTCCGATGTAAAGGCCGATCAGAATTTTTCCGATGGTAAAAAGCAACGCGGTAACAATTGCCCCCGCCCACACATCCTTCCACTGAATTTTTACCTTGGGCATGAATTTGTAAAGCATTGCGAAAACAGCCGTGGTAAAAACAAAGCTGAATATAAAATTCAGGCTCGTTACCAGAATTTCAAGTCCTGAAAAAAACCCGCCCCACCACTTTCCCAATGCAGACACAGCGGCATTGAAAACAAGGGATACCATCAGTAGAAAGCCTATTCCCAGTATCATTCCAAACGACAGCACTCTGGTCCTGATCAGTTCCCATATCCCGCCTTTCTTGTCTTTGCCGGGCGCGCGCCAAATGCGGTCGAATGCGCCTTGCAACTCGCCAAATACCGTGGTTGCGCCAACCACGAGCAAAACCGTTCCGACCACTGCGCCTGCCACGCCCTCTTCCGGTTTGCTGACACTTGCTAGCAAACCTTCCACTGCGGTCGCCCCCTGGTCTCCCATCAAGCCTCGCAATTGTCCGAAGATTTCCCCGCGTACTGCTTCTTCCCCAAAGACAAGCCCTGCGGTTGAAATGACAATCAGCAAAAGCGGAGCAATCGAAAACATGGTGTAGTAGGCCAATGCCGCGCCCATGCTGGGCGCATAGTCATCCAGCCACGACGAAAAAGAAGCTTTGACGAGAGTCCATACCTTTCTTATATTCATGCTGTCCTCCTCTCCTCTTCCATTCTTCCCTTGTTGTTCCTCCTCTCCTCCTGTTTATGTCAGACTCGGAGGCAGAAACGCGAGTCAAAAAGCGCGCATCCTCCTGGAGCCGAAATAAGCGCTACGAATTACAATAGGTGAAATGATTCAATTGGTATGTACGCCAATGCACAGATCACCGGAGCGACAGGTTTGGGCTCGGCTGCGAGCTACTTTGCCGGCTTTCTGCCCGTATAGATCTGGTAGGTGGAATTGGGTGAATCAGGCAGCCGCTCGAAGTCTCCGACGATGTAGCGGTAAATAAGAGAATGGTATTACGAAGGCGTAATTCCTCGCGCCCATCGGGCAGATCGTATATCAGGACAAAGCCGGGGGCCTGCCCCTCCAGCACTGCTCCATACGCGTTGTCCCGTCAGATTCTTCGATAATTGCGCAGCCGTGATCTGCACCTGATGAACATCCAGAAGTGCTACCAGCTCATACCGCCTCCTCTCGAATTCCACTTAAAAGTGGAAGGTGGCAGGTGCCAGAACTGAAAGTACCTGAAGGCGACAAAGTCGCCAACGGCCTGTTTACAGTGCGCTCTCTATAGAGGCGATCCGGGTGCGAGTCAATTCGCCACGAGCCAAGTGGAGCTGATCAAGATGGTAGCCAACAACGGTTTCTGCTTCTACCCGCGGTCAAGGGGCCAATCTCGCCTCTCGTGTGTTGAGCTTGGCAGCGTCACGCAGCGGGTGATTGGCAGGAATGCAATGGTGTCGGTGTTGCTAGAGGCCTTCGTAGACAGCACACGCCACCATATACCGTAGGACGTGTTACCGTGCGGCCTATTTAAGCAGTTTGGGAAGCGGATGAAGGGTGCTAAGAGGTGTTTTGAATATCCCGAAATCGAACTAGGACTGCCTCAAATCACTCGCTCAAGGAGAGCGTCCCAAGATTATTTCATCCTCATTCGCTCACCTGTCCCCTGCACTTGATTTTCCAGACAAGGCGCGAGAACGTCGCTTCGCCCAGGCGATTGATGGTAGGAATTGACTCTTCCGAGATCAGCGAATAGGGTGAATGACATATCTTTTGCGCCTCGGTATCCATCCATCCCGCAAGTTGCTCTTTTGATGCCAGGCTGCCATCGTATAAATTTGTGATGGTATAGATGCCCGAACCGTCTTCCTCTCCGTCAGGTTTATGTGCAGTTGTCGAGCCGCAGCCAACAAGAAAAAGAACGATGAGCGCCAGAACACTTTCACTCGAGACCACAGTCAGAAAGCTGATCGGCCTCCCTACCCCGCATGTCCGGTCATGTTCTGACGGAAACACTATACGCCCCCGTACCAGTTGGGCTGTAGTGCCTGACCTGGACATAATAGACACCAGTCCCAAGGTTTCTTACGATCTGCGAATTGGCTCCGGGGCCGCTGTCGTCGTCCTGTGCGATGAACGTGGTCTGGTTGTTGGGGCCGAATAACGTAATGAAGCAGTCAGTAGTACCCGCGGTCTCGATGGTGTGTGTGCCGGATGTCCCTACGGTAAACGTGTACATATCCCTCTCGTTTGCAACAGAGAGAACACCCCCCACCGCGGGGCCATTTACCTGGATGGTCTGGATATCGGGCTGCAGTCCTGCCCCTCTCACTAAAATACGGTAACTTCCCGTGGCTGAACCGCTATAGGGCCTTATTTGGACGTAATATGTTCCCGCCATAAGGTTGCGAGTAATACGCGGATTGCGGCCCGGCCCGCTATCGTCATCCTCTGCAATAAAGTTGTTCATATCATTCGGACCGTACAGGGCTGCCACCACATCGGTGGAACCTTCCGTCTCGACGACGTAATCACCTTGGCTTGTGACAACGAAGCTGTATACATCGACTTCTCCCGCCTGGCCTATGGAAGCGTCAAAGGGGGCAGCATCAACGGTCAGCGGCACGATCTGTGGAGGTTCTTCTTCCTCGTCATCGTAGGTGTAGCCAAGCGCATGGTGATCGAGAACATCCTGCGGTGTGGGCGGCGAAGCTTCATTGTTCCACGGCGGCATCGGGTCATCCAGTCCATGGCCGTTCACCACGCCCGCCGTGCCGCTCGGTGGACGATAATTCTGTCCCGGATTTTCCCGCTGCCATACTGCCCACAACCGATCGATATTGCAATGATGCAGCCAGAACACCGGATCGTTGGGTGATGACATCGCCATCATCGAGCCGCCTACCCACATATGGCCGGGGTTGTGGATAATACCCTCGAGATGGTTTCGAAAACTCGTGTTCATGCCGCTGTTGCGGTTCCAGGGCGCTGAATCATAGGGCACGATATTGACAGCGGTATTCACTTCCTGTTGGGTAGGCAGCGACCCCATCGCTCCGAAGGCACGAGTGAGGAAATTATCTGTGTCCCCGGGGTCCAGGACAGTAAGCGTCCACTCTCCTGTGGAAAAGGCGAACGGACCCGTCATCACACGTCCGCCAGGGCCCGTTCCATTCCCCCCCATGAAGTCCGTATTCCAGATCGAAGCGTTCGTTGTGCGGTCAACTGTCCAGTCCCAATACGGAATAGAAACACTGGGGTCGATCTGCTGAAGGGCAAGTTCGAACCGGCGGAGATACTCCCTGTGCCAGGGCAGGAAAGCGGGGCCCCCATGTGCCGGATCGTTCACACCGGCAAGAAAAGCGGTACGATGCTGAGCCACAAATACATCATAGGTGCCGTTTGCCTTAAGCGCTTTTACCGCCGCAACAAAAGCCGCTTTCTCCGCGGCTGTCAACGTGGATTGATTCTTCCGGGTTCCCATTTTTATCTCCCCGCCTCACGGTAATCGATAATTTTCCGCGCCAGCTCGATAGGCGAAGGTTGCGGGTCGAAAGCGAAGCCGGATGCGATATACGAACCGGATGAATTCTTTATAACGAAAACGTTCTTCCCATCAATGCTGAGATCCACCGCTTCCCCGCCAGCGCCTTCGGCCCCAAAGGCCTCCAATCCCGCAGCGCCTTCTGCTGGTACATCTTCCCCTGTTCGAACAACAATCTCCCGACCCTTATAAGTTTCACGCTGCTCAGCCATTTTTTCCCCCGCACATGTATTGTTCCAAGCTAAAAGCTGGCCGCTCGATGAGCTGGTGTTTTCAATATAGGTGATTTCATCAGAAATGCCAGAAGAGCCAAGCGCGGACGCAGCCAATACGTAAAGCACGAACGTCAGCAAGCCAGATATAGAATGTCGCATAAATCAGATTCTCCGTTCTGTCGTCAGACAGGCGGCCTGAGCTGCTATTGAGGTCCTGTCCGGCAATCAATCCTCTTATCGCCACAAAAAGCTTGACCTGCTATTAAATTCCGGCTCTGCATTGATGCGAATCAAATGCGCTTCCTGTATGACCTGGAAGCGTACCGGCAGAAACTGCTCCAACAGCCAAATAGTCGTTGCGGCATGGGACGAGAGTTCTCTTGTAAGGAAGCAGGATGCCCCACTTGCCAGCGCAAGGTAGATCAATACCTGATCCGCCGCATGAATATCCAGCGTGGCGCCAGACAGGATTTCCTCACGCAAGCACTGGCCCGCGTTAGCACCAAGCCGTTCGGCTGGCACGCCTCTTTCTGCCACAGCAGAGGCGCCCAAGCGGCTATGCTCCTTGTGCGCGGTCAAAAGCACCGCTCCACCCTCACCTATTGCTTCATCCTTCCCGAATACCTCCAGGCCAATGGCTGGCGTGGGAAAGGTCGAAAGTTCCGCCAGTGCCGCATTGGCCATGCGGTGGACGATGTGCCTAGGCAGGTTTGAAATGTGTGCAAAACCCGTTATACCCCCCAGCCCTTCCGGTGCGTTCAGGACCAGCGGGCGCAGGGGCAGAGAAGGCTCTACTTCCACGACCACCTGCCCTCCCCCGCGGGGATAATACCCGCGAAGAAGCACGTCAATTTTGACTCTCACGCCCATACTGTAAACCAGCGGCAGCAGTACGTAGCGAAAGTAATCCAGCGGTGGCGCAGCGCGAACATCGGTGCCACCCGAAATGCTCATTCGCACCTTTTCTCTACAGGCCATGGCAGCCGGAAGCGCTGCCTGAAGCACCAACGTGATGCTGCCTGCTGTCCCTACCGGAAAATCATATTCACCCCCGCGAAACGGGCCAGGGCGAAAAATGATTTCCCGCGATTTGACTTCCAACCCTTCCGTCTGCGCACTGCAAAGCGCTGCCACCGCCTTTACGGCCGTCAGATG
>DATEEZ010000205.1:0-3195 GCA_035280905.1 Nitrosospira sp. | reverse complement strand
TTAAGTTGGAGAGCCGGCGCTGGCTGGGGAGCTGGCGTTGGCTGGGGGGCTGGTACAGTGCTGTCGGGGACTGGATCGATGAGATCCAGCTTCACATTCTTGGCGCTGATGCTGACTTGCTTGGTTGTTGCGGCAAATCCGCTACCGGAAAAACTTACCGTGTAGTTACCGCTGTCGAGTTCCAACTCGTAACCCCCGGCTGCAGTCGTCTTCGCCGTTGTGACTGCATTGGTTGTATTATTTTTTGCACTGATAGTAAAGCTATCCAGCCCTTCACCGACGTCATACCGCTTATCGCCATCCAGATCATCGATAGCTACACCGGTCAGGAAAGATTTGGATCCAGTACGGGCGAAATTTTGCGTTACGAATGCGCCTTCGTAGCTACCGTACTGACCAACCTCCAGACCGACGCCGATTTCCCGGTACGTATCGTTCAATAAATTCGCCCTATGGCCCGAAGAATTCATTAGAGAAGTGTGTAATTGTTCCACCTCGTTTTGCAGGCCCGCAGGAGCGCGCGTACTCATCCAGGCGATGTTTTCTGCCCAGGCGTAGGAGCCGCTGAATTCGTATCCAGCCGCCTTAATGCGTACACCCGGACTCGATCCACCCGCCCCGGTGTGAGAGAAAGTATCGGTAGAGATCATCCAGGCGCTATGATTCTCGGCCGATGTGTTCAAATTGCTATCGAAGGCGAGGGGCTGGGCGCCAACCTTGGCGCGCTCGCCGTTTACGAGTTCGAGCATATACTGCTCATAAGCGTTTGCTTGAGACATGAGTGCAGTTCCAGTTTATTTGATTTGAGGATCGAATAGGGCAAGGAAAGATCTTTGGATGGCAGGAAATAACGGAAACCTGCGCAAACCCTATCCGGCGGTTAATAGCACAACGGCCTACCGGACCGTGGTGCTATTGTATTAACTGCCCCGTCATTCCGAATGCAGAAAAAGAGGCGATAAACGTTCCTTTTCTTGATTCTTCCTGCGAGGCGGTCATTTCCCGATCAATTTTATCTGCTCGATAGCCGACGAATTGATGGGTCAATATAGCCCGCACCAAACGGTGAGATAAAAATCAGGGGTAATCAGTCGAGTCTAACCGCATTGATCATCGCCCCAGGTTCTTCGGGCTATATCATTACAGACGAGTATAAGCTTGCTTTGTCCAGAACTTCATGCACAAACTGCTCAATAGAGGTACGGTTGAACTCCGGGTCCGGCCACATTCAATATTCGAATCGAGTTTGTTTTCAAGAGAGCGGCGAGCATTCACGCCATTCATTACAGGGATAAACATGCAAGCATGGCCGATTTATTTTTGCAGCGCATTGTTGCGTGAACAATGATCCACCCGTTAATTGGGTCGCCAGCATGATAATCAGCGTGGCATCGCCGTCGCGAACATGCGATCAGGTGCGCTGCCGGTAGCTGCGTTCCGGCGTTTCCTTTAGACAATACCGCTCAGGATCCGCACCAGTCTGTCGACCTGAGACGATTTTCTGGATTAATGCAAACTTTAGCTTGTGCTGAGTTTGACGGAAAAGTCGCAATCCTATCTTGAAGAGTAATTTCGCCGCGCATCGAGTGTTTTGAATTCTCAGGTTCTAGATCAATGGGGTCAGGCTCGATTGATCTTACTTTCCGGACATGGGCTGAAGAGATGCCATCTGCTGTTTCGATCCTCACAGTATAGAAACCATACATTTTTCGTCTCGTCCTTCTTGAATTTCGCTACACAACCTTGCTCTTCTTCCCCTCCCATACGGCGAACATCTAGGACCTGTTAACACTTATTTCACGACCCGCGTTGCTGCACGAAAAAGCGTGGGGCTAGGCGCGAAGCGAAGGACATAGTGAACCTATGGTCAAGCTTTGCAACGCAGCATCCATGTTTTTTCATGCGCAACCCGAAGGGACGGGACGGATTTTACCCAGCCCATCGTTACTCGCCGCTTACAGAGGCTTGCTCTGCGGCGCGGCTCACGCCTTGTGCTGAATAAAATCCGTGTCCGTCGCGCGCGTGAAATAAGTGTTAACAGGCCCTAGGATCAATACCGCCTGCTCCTGCTGAGACCTTGAAGTCCCGGCATCGTGTTTCTTTTTTTAAATTGAAGTCCGTTTTATTGAAATATCCCTATTGTGCTTAAGGCTATTGAGGTTCACACTGTGCCTGGGCAAGTCAGATAACCGTAAACAATATGGGGGGAACAATGAAAAAAAGTCTCTGCATGACGTTGTGTGGCGCAGCCGGTTTTTTTCTGCTGTGTTTAAGTGCCTGGGCGAGCGAGGGGGGCACCGCGCCCGAGCTTAACGAGGCACGACAGGTAGCTCAGTACAACTACGTTATTCATATCCTCGCCATGTTGCTGGTGGGTTTCGGCTTCCTTATGGTGTTTGTCAGGAGATATGGATTCGGCGCTACGACCGGAACATATCTCGTGGTAGCGGTCGGTCTTCCGCTTTATATGCTGCTTCGCGCAAACGGCGTATTCGCCCACGAAATTGCTCCAAACACGGTTCAGGCATTGCTTTATGCTGAATTCGCCGTGGCCTCCGGGTTGATCGCCATGGGCGCGGTGCTCGGCCGGCTCCGTGTTTTCCAATACGCGCTGCTGGCGCTGCTCCTGATTCCCGCCTATCTCTTGAATGAATGGCTGGTGCTGGATAACGGAATGGGCATGACGGAAGGATTTCAGGATACAGCCGGGTCGATCATCATACACGCCTTCGGCGCATATTTTGGCCTGGGGTTATCCCTGGCTCTGACGACAGCGCGACAACGAAGCCAGCCGATTGAATCGGACGCGACTTCCGATCGATTCGCAATGCTTGGTTCAATGGTCCTGTGGCTTTTCTGGCCCAGTTTCGCCACCGCCATCGTTCCCTTTGAGCAAATGCCGCAGACGGTGGTCAACACGGTCCTCGCACTGTGTGGCGCCACGATCACCACGTACTTCTTGAGTACATATTTCCATAAAGGCAAAACCTCGATGGTCGATATGGCGAATGCGGCGTTGGCTGGGGGAGTGGCGATTGGTTCGACCTGCAACATTGTGTCGCCGACGGGTGCTTTTGGGATCGGTCTGCTCGCCGGAGCCGTAAGCGTCATCGGGTTTGTGTTCATTCAACCTGCACTGGAGAGACGCTTCAAGATCGTTGATACCTGTGGAGTCCATAATCTGCATGGAATGCC
>DATEEZ010000204.1:0-3128 GCA_035280905.1 Nitrosospira sp. | reverse complement strand
CGGAACCGCCGTCAACGTCACACTAGGATTGCCGATCATCCGCACCTCCGTGGATCATGGCACCGCGCTTGAATTGGCCGGAACAGGCAAGGCTGACCCGGGCAGCCTGGTGGCGGCTGTTGAAATGGCGGCATCGCTGGCAGCGCATCAGCGATAGCCCTCAACCCTTTATCCCCGTTCGCCCTGAGCTTGTCGAAGGGTGAACGAAGCTGCAAACTCTCCTCTCATAAACCATGCAGCACACCCCCCGCAAGCGTTTCGGCCAGAATTTTCTGGTTGATTCCCAAACCGTAGCCGACATTATTCACGCCCTCCATCCCCGCGGGAATGATGTAATGGTAGAGATCGGTCCAGGACTGGGAGCATTGACGCGTCCACTGCTCCAGTCGCTTGAATATCTACATGTGGTGGAAATCGACCGGGATATCGTAAAGCGGCTACGCGATCAATTTTCTGCAAAAAAGCTGACGATACATGAAGGGGATGCGCTCGAATTCGACTTCTCCAGCCTCGGTAAAAATCTGCGGGTGGTGGGTAATTTGCCCTACAACATTTCCACTCCACTCCTTTTTCACCTGAGCCAGTTCGCCGCCCATATCGAGGATATGCACTTCATGCTGCAGAAGGAAGTGGTCGCCCGCATGGTAGCCAAACCCTCCACCTCGGATTACGGCCGGCTTTCAGTCATGCTGCAATGCCGCTTCGAAATGGAGCAGCTCTTCATCGTCTCGCCCCAGTGCTTCCGCCCGCCGCCAAAAGTCGAATCGGCGGTGGTCCGCATGATTCCACTCAAGAAACCGCTGATCGAGGCGAGCCAGGAAAAATTATTTGCCGAAGTTGTTTCCGCCGCCTTCTCGCAGCGCCGCAAAACGCTGCGCAACACGCTACGCAATTATCTCAAGTCCGACGATTACCTTAAGCTTGAGATTGACTCGAATCTGAGGGCGGAAAATTTATCGGTGAGACAGTTTGCCGCGATTGCAGAGCACGTGGGTGCTGAAAAGCCGGGATGATGGGATAGATACACCCTTTCAGTTTCCATTCGGGATTGCCAGCGATCAGATACACTTGGTAGTACAGCCATCGATAATTCTTCTGGTTAACACTCCTTCAGCTCCACTGATGTAAAGACAAAAATAACTGTTTATAAAAGCAAGTCGCTAACATGAGCATGAGTATAATTGACAGTGGTTTCCAGACCCGCAAAAGAAAACGAAAGCACGAGTTCCCCGGCTTTATGAACTTGAAACAATCGACACTGCTCGCCATGGCACTGTTGCTGGGCTACGGATTAACACAGTCAGCCCGGGCAGAGGTCATCTATTCATTTACGGATGAATATGGAGTGGTGCATTTCAGCAACGTCCCGACAGACAAGCGTTATGTTCCGTTTACAGGAAGCGGCACGAGTATAAGGCAATCTCGGGCAACGGCAGGACGTGCGGCTGAGGCGTTCAAAACCCAATATGACCATGTAATCGAGGAAGTCGCCCGCGTCCACGCGCTTGAGGGCGCGCTGATCCACGCTGTGGTCTCCATCGAATCGGCCTACAACCCCAGGGCAGTTTCGAAAAAGGGTGCGGCAGGCCTGATGCAGCTCATGCCGGAAACTGCCCACAGATACGGTGTGACGGATCGTTTCGATCCCCTGCAGAACCTCCATGGCGGTGCAAGATATCTCACGGAGTTGCTGAAAATGTTCAATGGAAATCTGAGCCTGACCTTGGCTGCCTACAATGCAGGCGAAAACAACGTCATCAAGTATGGCAACCGGATTCCGCCGTTTCAGGAGACCAGGGCTTATGTGCCGAAGGTACTTGATCTCTATCGCAAATACCAGGCAGGCGCGAAGCTCGCCCGCTCGCGGAGCGGAACCTGAAAAGGACCTGGATAAACGGTCCCATCATTCGGTTTCGCGTCAGGAGTAAACCAACTTGATCCTGATGTCTTTCTCGAAGCAGGCTTTCTTCTTTCAGACCTGACAGTCGAATCCGTTTCCTCGCTATGAGGCACGACCGATCGCGCCTGTCACCGCCTGAGAGTTGGCTGGACTCTCTCAGAGTCGATTGATCAAGGGAACTGAAGTAAGAGGTATAGCCTTGGTCAAGAACTGAGATAGGGGTCTGACTCAAGATCAATCAAGTCTTATTTATTGATTCATTGATCCATGATCAAGCGGGTTCCCGGAATTCACATCCGCAGGAAACCCGCTTGGATCACTCCAACTCCAACTTGATCAGATAACGTAAAAATCTGCGTTGGTGAGATTAATTTCAGCCGCCAGTTGGACGAATTGCTGGGCATCGGCGCCGCCTATGCCGTCCGCATCAAAGTACAGTGCGCCAGTCTGGTCATCGTATATTATCCGATCCGTGGCATCGTGCGCTTCGGCACCGATGTGGAAGGCGGATGCATTCAGATCCCCTGCAGGCAAGCCGGTAAAGATAGCGTTCTCCAAAACAATGAGGTCATTGATCGGTGAGAAGTCCGTAACGGTGTCCACCGCGCCGATGAAGGACGCATTGAACACAAAGGCATCTTGTCCTATTCCGCCCGTAAGGATATCCGTGCCCGCGTTACCCCACAGGACGTCATTGCCGCTACCGCCGTCGATTTTGTCGTTGCCAGAACCGCCAAATAGTCTGTCGTTGTCAGCGCCACCGGATAGCTGGTCATTGCCCGCGCCGGCGTAAAGGCTGTCTCTGCCACTAAGGCCGAGGATCACATCGTCGCCGGAAGTTCCCCACAGCGTATCGGAACTCGATGTGCCGGTGATCATTTTAAGTTGGGGAGCCGGCGCTGGCTGGGGGGCTGGCGCTGGCTGCGGTGCCGGTACAGTGCTGTCGGGGACTGGATCGATGAGATCCAGCTTCACATTCTTGGCGCTGATGCTGACTTGCTTGGTTGTTGCGCCAAATCCGCTACCGGAAAAACTTACCGTGTAGTTACCGCTGTCGAGTTCCAACTCGTAACCCCCCGCTGCAGTCGTCTTCGCCGTTGTGACTGCATTGGTTGTATTATTTTTTACGCTGATAGTAAAGCTATCCAGCCCTTCACCGACGTCATACCGCTTATCGCCATCCAGATCATCGATAGCTACACCGGTCAGGAAAGATTTGGATCCAGTA
>DATEEZ010000203.1:0-3178 GCA_035280905.1 Nitrosospira sp. | reverse complement strand
CTATCGCCTCCTGGACGAGATTGGCAGCAAGAAGTGGAAGCTTTTTCCGGCGCCGCTTGGCTTCGGCATTCTCTTCCAGATTTTGAGTCTCCGCAGCAAAACCGATGCAAAACGGCGGATTGGGCAGATTTGCCACATACTCAAGAATATCCGGATTGGGAACAAGCTCCAGCATGATATTCCTGTCGTTTTTTTTCGTTTTGTGTTCGTTGGCGCTTTTGGGACGGTAGTCAGCCACGGCAGCGACGCTTATAAAAAAATCGGCGTGTGGAACTTCGCTTTTTACGGCCGCCAGCATATCTTGGGCGCTTGTCACTCCGACGAGCCGGGCAGTGGGTGGCGCTTCCAAGCACACGGGGCCTGATACTAGGATTACTTCGGCTCCTGCCTCGGCTGCGGCACGCGCCACTGCATACCCCATTTTGCCGGAACTTGAATTGGTTATTCCACGAACCGCATCGATCGCCTCGAAAGTAGGTCCGGCAGTGATGAGTACGCGCTTGGCCTGCAGCGGTTTAGGCTGGAAAAAAGCGTGTACCGCTTCCGCGAGTTCGTACGCTTCGAGCATGCGTCCCATACCGGTTTCGCCACACGCCTGTAATCCGCTGGCAGGACCCAGCACTGTCACGCCGTCCCCACGCACCGTTTCGAGATTGCGCTGCGTTGACGGATTTTCCCACATCTGCCGATTCATTGCGGGGGCAATCAGCAAGGGGCAAGCGCGCGCAAGGCATAATGTGGAGAGCAGATCATCCGCAAGGCCATGGGCAACCTTGGCAATAAAGTCTGCACTGGCGGGCGCAATGATAATCGCATCGACGTTGCGTGAAAGGTCGATATGAGCCATGTTGTTGGCTACGCTGGTATCCCACAGCTCGGTAAATACCGGCTTACCGGTCAAGGCCTGTAGCGTTGCCGTCCCGACAAAATGGCAGGCTGACGCCGTCATGACTGCCTGCACCTCCACGCCACCGCTTATCAAAAGGCGTGCCAGTTCTGCCGCCTTGTATGCCGCGACTCCCCCCGTGAGTCCCAAAAGCATGCGCCTTGCCTCAGGCATAGGCCTGCCAGTCGTCTCCAACCGAATCACTCCCCCCAAAAAAACAGGAGTCTAACCCAAAACTCCCAAAACCCGCACCGCTTTACAGGTCGGCATGTTCATCAGCTACAGTTTTTTCGCGAACTGACGTTTAAGCTCAGGAACCTCTGAACAAGCCCTCGCTACATTACTACATTTTATTATGCCGATTTCAGACTGGCCTGAGGCCGAGCGGCCGCGGGAAAAACTCCTGAAGAATGGGCCCGCATACCTTTCCGATGCGGAACTGCTGGCGATATTTCTGCGTACGGGCATAGCCGGCAAGAGCGCCGTGGATTTGGCAAGAGAGCTGCTCAAGCTCTTCAAGGGCTTGACCGGGCTCTTTGCCGCAGACCAAAGCGCGTTTTGCCAGGTACCGGGAATGGGTCCGGCGAAGTTCGCGCAGTTGCAGGCAGTGCTGGAAATGGCGCGCCGCGCGCTGGAAGAAGAACTGAAAAGCAGCGATGCGATGAATTCGCCGGGGTCTGTGGGAGCCTATTTGCGCCTCAGCCTCCAAGGGAAGGAGCACGAGGTCTTCGTGAGCATTTTTCTTGATGCACGGAACCGGGTCATCGCAACCGAAGAGCTGTTCCGTGGCACCCTTACACAGACCAGCGTTTATCCGCGTGAAGTGGTAAAACGAGCACTACATCATAACGCCGCGGCTGTGATCTTTGCTCATAATCACCCTTCGGGTGCAGCTGAGCCGAGCCACGCAGATGAGATTCTCACCCAGTCCCTGAAGCAGGCACTTCTGCTCGTCGATGTGAGAGTGCTGGATCACTTTATTGTTGGAAAGGGCGCGACCATGTCGTTTGCCGAACGAGGATTGATTTGATTTGAGGAAATCCTGAAAATCGGGATATAATATTCGTTTTTCCGCCTTCGGACAGGATCAATCATGGCACGAGTATGTGAAGTTACCGGGAAGAAGCCCATGACCGGCCACCACGTTTCCCACGCGAACAACAAAACCAAGCGGCGTTTTTTGCCCAATTTGCAGCGCCGCCGCTTCTGGGTTGAAAGCGAGCGCCGTTGGATCAGCCTACGCCTGTCCAATGAAGCGCTCCGTACAATTGACAAGAATGGCATTGATGCGGTGCTGGCTGAAATGCGCGCACGCGGCGACAGTATCTAAGAGTTAAAAGCGCATTCAATCGGCACTTAGCCTGGGTCGATAAGGTAACAAAAAGGTAACCTAAGGATAAGATAAGGACATTACCATGAGAGAAAAAATAAAGCTCGAATCCTCAGCGGGAACGGGCCATTTCTACACCACAACCAAGAACAAGCGCATCACTCCGGAGAAGATCGAAATTACCAAATTTGATCCGGTTGCGCGCAAGCACGTCAAGTACAAGGAAACCAAGCTCAAGTAGATTTCCTCGCTACCGAGGTCAGGGAAGCTCTGGAAGAAGTACTATAAAAATATAAGTTCAAACACAGGAAACCCGCCATTTGGCGGGTTTCCTGTTTTTAAGACCATCTAATTTTTCTTAAGCCTTAAGCGTAGCAGCGCAGCCTGCGGGAGAAATTTTGCAGCACCTCGATGCCACTTTCCTCGGCGCGGTGACACCAGTCTTCCAACTGCTTTACCAGTTCATCCTTGGATGAAGCGGAGCGCTGCCACACTGTTATCAATTCCTCGCGCATTTTGTAAACTTTATCCAGAGTGCTCGTCTTGCTCAACACCAGGTTAAGTTTCGCCCGCTCGTCTTCCTGCAGAGTCTTGGAGTCCGCAAGCACCCAACGCTTAAGCGTGGAACGGTCAACGCCAAGATTTGTTGCCGCTTCTTTCAGATGATCAATTTCCTTTGCCAGCGTCTGCTTGAGAGATTGAGCATATTTTGCCAGTACTTCGTAGCGATGAGAAATGACAGCTTGCAGCGTATCTGCATCGCATTCTGTCTTTGCGGCATCGAGGCGCAGTTTCGGCGCCACCTTCTTCACCTGCGCCAACCCCATCCATTGAAGGATACAAATATACATCCAGCCGATGTCGAACTCGTACCACTTGTTGGATAAGCGCGCGGAAGTGGCATAAGCGTGGTGGTTATTGTGCAGTTCCTCTCCGCCAATGAGAATTCCCCAGGGAACGAT
>DATEEZ010000202.1:0-10490 GCA_035280905.1 Nitrosospira sp. | reverse complement strand
GACGGTGCCGGTGCAAGCCGTGCAGAACGGGCCGGAAGGTAAATTCCTGTATGTGCTGGAAGAAAACGGCAAGGTAAAGCCTTTTCCGGTCGATGTGCGCCTGGTGCAGGAAGGGTTTGCGGTAGTAGAGGGAAAGGCCGTCAGTCCCGGGATGCATGTCGTCGCGGAAGGTGCACAAAACCTCCGCCCCGGCAGCGCCGTAACAGAGGCGAGTTCCATCAAAACCGGCATCGGGGCCAGCGGGTAGAGACTCTGGATGAGTAAACCCTTGTGGCAGAGCAAGTCTGCAACCAGTATTAAGCCGGGGCGATGAATCTCTCCGAACTTTGCATTCGCCGCCCGATCATGACGGTGCTGCTGTCAGCCTCGGCTATTCTCGCCGGCATTATGGCTTACGGTAATCTGCCCATCGCTGCCCTTCCCAGTTATGACTCGCCCACCATTTCGGTAACAGCGGTATTACCGGGCGCGAGTCCCGAGACGATGGCCTCCTCCGTAGCCACGCAACTGGAGCGGCAATTCTCGACGATTTCCGGTCTTTCGGTAATCAGTTCTACAAGCACGCTTGGCAATACTGCGATTACGCTGGAATTCGATCAGAGACGGGATATCGACAGCGCGGCAATTGACGTACAGGCGGCGTTGCTGCGGGCCGAGCGCTCTCTCCCGATCGAGATGACCTCGCCGCCCTCGTATCGCAAGATCAATCCTGCGGATTCGCCCATCATCTTTCTTGCGCTGACATCCCCTTCGATGTCGCTATCGGAACTGAACAGTCTTGCGGAGGACCTGATTGCTCCCACTTTGTCAACGCTGTCAGGTGTTGCGCAGGTCCAGATCAACGGCCAGAAAAAATATGCCGTTCGCATTCATGTCAATGCGGAAGCGCTTGCTGCCCGCAATCTGACCCTGGATGACATTGCCACTGCGCTGGGCACCGCCAATGCCAATACGCCGATAGGCACCCTTGAGGGTCCGCGGCAGACTCTTACCATTCAGGCCAACCGCCAGCTCGGAAATGCTGCTGCGTTCGCGGACCTGATCGTGGCGACCTCTGACGCAGGCAATCCTGTGCGTCTCTCGGAAGTGGCGCAGGTTGAAGACAGTGTGCAGTCAGTGAAGACCGCAAGCTGGGTCAATGGCGAGCGGGCCATAACCCTGGCTGTGCAGCGCCAGCCGGGCGCGAATACGGTGGCGACCGTCGATGCCATAAAAGCGGCCATACCCGCGCTGGTCGCGCAGATGCCCTCATCGGTAGAGCTCAGGCTGACCAGCGACCGCTCGGTTTCGATCCGCGACTCGATCCATGACGTGCAGGTTACGCTGGTGATAACGATAGTACTTGTTCTGCTTGTGATTTTCCTGTTCCTGCGAAAGGCTTCGGCTACGCTGATTCCGGCACTGTCGCTGCCGATCTCGCTGCTCGGAACCGTGGCGATCATGTATCTGCTCGATTACAGTCTGGACAATATTTCCCTGCTGGCAATCACGCTTGCGGTCGGCCTGGTCGTGGATGATGCCATCGTAATGCTGGAGAATATTGTTCGCCATATCGAGAGGGGTATGTCGCCCCTGCAGGCGGCTTTGGTGGGATCGAAGGAGGTGAGTTTTACCATCATGTCGATTTCCCTCTCGCTGGTTGCCGTCTTCATTCCGATTTTCTTCATGCCGGGGGTAATCGGCCTGCTTTTTCACGAGTTTGCAGGGGTAGTGGGAATCGCCGTCATGATGTCGGCCCTTGTCTCGCTCACGCTGGTGCCCGTGATGACAAGCCGGTATATCGTCCAGCACGAATCCGGGAGCAGAAGCCTGAAATGGACCAACTGGTTCGAGCGTGGGTTCACCCGTACCCTGGAGGCCTATGAACGCCTCCTTGATGTCGCGTTGCTCCACCGGCGTACCGTGCTCGGCATTGCCATGGGCACCTTCGTTGCCACGGCAGGCCTGTTCGTGGTCTTGCCGAAAGGTTTTTTCCCCACCGAGGATATCGGACAGGCATTAATCACGGTAGATGCTGTTGAAGATATTTCCTTTCCAGCCATGACGGAATTGTTGCAGCGTACGGGGGAAGTCATCCGCGCCAATCCAGCGGTCGATACGCTCATCGTCAGTGCGACAGAAAGCAATAGCGCCCGCTTGTTCATGACATTGAAGCCGCGGAGCGAACGCCCCCCTCTCAACAAGGTAACGGAAGATTTGCGGCGCGAGGTCAGCGCTATTCCCGGCGTCAACGTTTTCATCAATCCCATTCAGAATCTCAGGCTGGGTGGGCGCACCAGCAAGAGCCGTTATCAGTACGTCATGCGTAGTGTGCGTGCGGAGGAGTTGCGCGGCGCAGCAGAGAGTCTGATGGCGCGCATGCGTGCCGATCCGATATTCCGCGATGTCACCAGCGATTCCCAGTTGAAGGGCTTGCAGGCGCAACTCAATATCAATCGCGACAAGGTCAATCTCCTGGGCGTGCAGATGTCCGATATCCGCTCTCTGCTGTACAGTGCGTTTGGTGAGCGCCAAGTGTCAACGATCTACACTTCCAGCGACAGTTACCCGGTTATCCTGCAAGTGGCTTCGGAGGACCGCGCCGACGAGAGTGCGTTCGATAAGATCTACCTGCGCGGCAAGAACGATATGCTGGTACCACTTTCCAGCGTCGCATCAGTTGAACGCCAAGTGGGACCCCTTGCGATCAACCATTCCGGCCAACTCGAGTCGTTGACTATCTCATTCAATCTCGCGCCTGAAGCAGCGCTGGGAGAAGCCTCTGCCCGAATCGAGAAGTTCAAGCGCGAACTGAATGTGCCCGCCAGTATTCTCACGAGTTATGCGGGCGATGCGGCAGCGTTCCAGTCCTCACAAGCGAGCCAGGTGATACTCATCATCGGGGCGTTGCTGGTGATCTATGTTTTGCTTGGCGTATTGTATGAAAGCTATATCCATCCGCTCACGATACTCTCAGGGTTGCCATCCGCCGCGGTTGGAGCCTTGGGGATGCTATGGCTGTTCAATATGGAACTCTCGATCATCGCCATGATCGGCATCCTTATGCTGATCGGCATAGTCAAAAAGAACGCGATCATGATGATCGATTTCGCGCTCGATGCCCAGCGCAACGAAGGGATGGCGCCGCAGGAGGCGATCAGGACTGCGTGCCTGCTGCGTTTCCGGCCGATCATGATGACGACGCTGGCAGCCCTGATGGGCGCGCTTCCCATCGCCCTTGGATTAGGCGCCGGAGCGGAGCTGCGCCAGCCGCTGGGTCTTGCCGTGGTAGGGGGATTACTGTTTTCTCAGGTGATCACCCTGTTCATCACACCGGTGATCTATCTCTATCTGGACCGATATTCCGGCAAAGGGCCCTTGAAGCTGGAGGCAGGGGACCTGGCGGGACAGCAGGCTTAGTCGTATCATCCCTCCTGATCCTGTGGCCAAATGAGGCCAGATCACATATCACGTTGAACTGGGGATTTTTCTTAACGCCCCTAAGGGTTAAACCACCGAGGCTTTAGCCGGTCAGCTTTAGCTGGGGGAATGTGCTGCACGGAGGGAGCTTCGTGGAAAGGTAGAAACTCTATAGGCATTGGGTCGGATTGCTTCCCTCCACCGTTTGGCATTGTCATCGTGACGCACGAGTGCCCGATCCCAGCCGCTTCGCCGATATCCTGGAAAAAAGCATATCCATGACAGTGCAGGTTTCTCTCGATACCACTGTCGAGTTTGAACGGTTTATGTCATTCCTCCCGTCATTACCTGATATTGAACAATGAAATTCTATGCCTGATGCCAGAGCCGCGTGACCTAAAAACCGGAAGCGAGGAGATTCAGATCTTGGGGGAACCCTTCGCTTCCATTTATCAATATGTATTGTCCGGGATGAGTGAGTTATCGAACGGATCGGAATGATGCCATTCTTATAATTGAGAACTTCTGCGGGTTAAGTTGATAAAGTATTCAGAATGAGAATGGCGATGCAAAGGCATCAGTCAATAGGGACCATGGGTGCAAAGGAAAACGAGGGATCGAGATGCGCAATATCATCGTTGTTGGAGCATCTTCCGGCGGTATCGAAGCGTTGAAGGAGTTGACGGCGGGCCTGCCTTCTCAACTTGAGGCCTCCGTTTTTATCGTCCTGCATATGTTGCCCACCGCTCCATCGATCCTGCCAAAAATCCTGGCCCAGGAAAGTCCGCTTCCCATAAGCTTCGCTCAAGATAAGGAACCAATTCGAAGCGGGCGAATCTATGTTGCTCCGCCCAACTACCATCTTTTAGTCGAACGTGACCATCTTCATGTCACCTCCGGTCCACGCGAGCATTTTTCTCGACCCAGTATCAATCCGCTCTTCCGATCCGCAGCATACGCTCATCAGCATCGCGTCATTGGCGTAATCCTCACCGGGCAGCTCGATGACGGGGTCGCCGGCCTGTGGGAGATCAAAAGGCGGGGGGGCGTTACAGTGGTGCAAGACCCGTCAGAGGCCCTGTATCCCTCAATGCCGCTTAACGCGCTAAACAATGTGGAAGTAGACCACACTACTGCTATTAGAGACATGCCAGCCCTGCTTTCGCGACTGGTTCTGGAGGATGGAGAAATGCAACTAGACTCAAGTCAAATGAAAAAGGAGCAGGAACCCAGATGGGTTGGCATAACGTGCCCGGATTGCCGAGGCTCGCTGAAGCAATATTGTTTCGGATCGATTACAGAGTTCCGCTGTCGCGTTGGTCACGCCCACTCTCCCCTTAGCATGTTAGATACGCAGAGGGAGGCACAGGAGCGGGCCCTGTGGGCGGCCGTAGTCGCTCTGGAGGAAGGGGCAAAGCTATCCCAGCAACTTGCTGATACGACCGGCTCTCAAGCTTTTGCAAGGGAAGCCGAGGATAAGACCAGACATGCGCAAGCCTTGAAAACATTCATCACGGATATCACGTACTCCGATCAGCCATAACATTCAGTCTATTTGGTTAGCTGTTGGCCCATATATTATTTTTGCCTAGCTTCCCGCGGTTTTGTTTAGTAAATTTACCTGGTTATGGAAAACCCCCAACTACGACAAATTAAGGGAAAGAAATCAAGTTCTGCTTCGACAGACCCGGAGAACCTCCCATTTACGGAAAGCCATCTTCCGGATGCCAAACTTGTCGATAACACAGGCGACGAGCCAGCGCAGTTCCCGATAATCGCAATCGGGGCTTCGGCAGGAGGAGTGGAGGCACTACAAAGATTATTCAAATCTCTGCCTGTCGGTAGTGGCAGTGCATACATCATTGTGGTGCACCTCGCACCGGATCGCTCCAGCCGACTGCCCGAAATTCTGGCAAACAGCACTTCAATGCCGGTTGTGCAGGTCCAGGCGGACACCATTGTCAAGCCTGATACTGTTTATGTAATTCCTCCAGGCTACTACATGGTCTTCGACGGGGGAATGCTGCGCCTACAAGAATTATCTCAACCCCACCGGACACGCAAGGCCATCGACCACCTGTTCATATCCCTGGCAGAGGAGCAACAGGAAAGAGCGATTTGTATCGTTTTGACCGGCGCTGACCATGATGGCACCATCGGCCTCAAGGCCATCAAGGCAGCTGGCGGAATTGCCATGGCCCAACTACCCGATACAGCCCAGCATCCGGCGATGCCGGAGAGCGCCATTGACACCGGTTTGGTTGATTATGTATTACCCATCGAGGCGATGGGAAAAGCCCTCGCCGAATATATTGACCACTCGGGGCTATGGGAGCACAAGAACGAAATACCGCAGGCGGATGAAATCGGGGCTTTGGAGGAAATCATCTCACTTCTGCAAACGGGAGGTGGGGGAGACTTCCGGGGGTATAAAGAAGGCATGCTCCTGCGCCGGACAAAACGGCGAATGGCCCTAAAAGAAATAACGAATCTGGGCGATTACGCCGCTTTCCTTCGTGAAAATCCTCAGGAGATTCGCGCACTGGGCCAGGATTTTTTAATCAAGGTCACCGAGTTTTTTCGTGAACCCGAAGCGTGGACCTCACTTGAGGAAGAGGTTTTGCCAAAGGTTATTGAAACACTGGCTCCCGGGGAACCACTGCGCGTTTGGGTTGCTGCATGCGCGACAGGGGAAGAAGCTTACAGTATTGGAATAGCCCTGTTGGAGTTGATAAGCAAGGGTGATCTGGACGTCAAACTGAATATCATCGGTTCGGATCTCGACCGCGCCGCGCTTGAGTTTGCCCGCGCTGGAAGCTATCCGGAAAGTATTCTGGCCGTGTTAAAACCGGATTTGCTGGCCCGTTACTTCATTAGAGGCGAAGATGGCCGATTTGTAGTGCGCAAGCCGCTTCGGGAGTCAATCATGTTTTCACAGCATAATCTTATTGCTGATCCTCCCTTTTCGCACATGCACCTGGTCAGTTGCCGAAACCTTCTGATCTATCTTAAGCCCGAAGTCCAGGAGAAACTGCTCCGGATGTTCCATTTTGCGCTCAATCCGGAAGGATATCTTTTTCTCGGAAAGTCCGAAACGGTTGGGGAAAACAACGAGCTCTTCATACCTGTTGACAAGCAGCATCGCACCTATCGGGCATTGCCTGTCAAACGCAAGGTGCCCGTCAAACTCCCGTTGATCCCTGACACCTCCCCAACACGGCTAGGCGGAAATGTTCGAGAGGGTGAACAGCGACATGTGGCATACGCTGAGCTGGTGCGAGAACTCCTGCTCAGGCAACGATCGGCAACCGCTGTTTTAATCGATCGGGAAGGGCAGGTCCTGTATTTTTATGGACCTACGCGTGAGTTTATCTGGCAGCCGGAAGGGGCGGCGACACGTGAACTCCTGTCCATGGTATCCGACGAAATGCGTATTGCCTTGCGGGCGGTGATTCATTCCGCGCGCAAGGAAGGGAAAACAAGTGAAACAATAATTCCACCCCGACCGGGAGATGAGAAGGGTAACCGCCAGTTGCGCGTAAGAGCCATCCGGGCAGGCGAGGAAAACAGTGGACTTCTGCTTATAACATTCGAGTACGAAGCACTTGGCAAAGCCCCCAACCAGGCCGCGAGTGATGTCGAGTCATGGGCGAGGCGGCAACTCGAGGACGATCTTCGTACGACCCGGGAGGATCTCGAAGCTTCGATTCAGGCACTCGAAGCAAATAATGTAGAGCTTCGCATCGCCCATGAAGAGGCGTTGTCGATGAACGAGGAGCTTCAGTCCGCCAATGAGGAACTGGAGACGTCCAAAGAAGAGCTGCAGTCCGTTAATGAAGAACTAAATAGCGTCAATAGTGATCTGGAGCAAGCCGTTAACCAGCTTCGGACCGCCAACGACGACCTGGGCAATCTCCTCGCAAGCAGCGAATTGCCCATCCTGTTTCTAGATAGCGAGCTTAGGATCAAACGTTTTACTCCCGCTTCCCGCAAAATATTCAACCTTATCCCGTCCGACATCGGCCGCCCCATCGATGATCTTGCCTCGCGGCTGGAGTCACAGGACATCGTAGAGGTTGCCCGGGAAGTGCAGAAGTCCCTCTCCATCAACGAAACCGAGGTTCGCACGCAGGACGGGCATTACTACCTGCGCCGTATCTTGCCTTACTTAATTGAAGACCATGCCGAAGGAGCGGTGGTTTCCTTTACACCTATCGATGCGATCAAGCAAGCGGAGGATGAGTTGCGCGAAAGCGAGAAACGCTTTCGCACGCTTGCCGATAGTGCGCCCGTCTTTATCTGGATCACCGGCTTGGGCGCGACGCTCGAATTCGTGAACCGGCGCTTTGTTAGCGATACCGGCTGGCCTGCGAAAGACCTGCTAGGCACAAAATGGCACGCGCTTGTCCATGAAGGGGACCTGATGGGTCATCTCGCGGCCTGCAGGCGAGCGGAAGCTGCGGGCACAGGTTACGACCATGAATTGAGGCTGCGCAAGGCAAATGGCCAATATTGCTGGATGCGTTTTGTAGGAGAGCCGCGGTGGGAGGGACAGCAGCTTGTTGGCTTTGTAGGTTCCAGCATCGATATCCAGTATCACAAGGATGCAGAGGAAAAACTGCGTAATGCTGACAGGCGCAAGGACCAATTTCTTGCCATACTGGGGCATGAGCTTCGCAATCCTCTCTCGCCCATACGCAACGCTGCCCAGGTGCTGGAATTCGTCGAGTCTGACGACGCCCGCCTTACCTGGGCGAGGGAAACCATCAGCAGGCAGGTCGAGCATATTACCCGCCTGGTAGACGACCTGCTCGATATCTCAAGACTCACGACTGGCAAGCTGACGCTGCAGAAAGAAACCGTAAATATCGCGGATATCGTGCATCAGTCGGTAGAATCAACCAGGACACTAGTTGAGGCAAGGAAGCACCAACTGGCCGTGGCAATCAGGGATGATCCTCTTTTTGTCCAGGCAGATCCGGTCCGCCTCATCCAGGTTACCGAGAACCTCTTAACAAATGCAGTCAAATTCACGGAACCTGGGGGCAGGATTTCATTGGATGTCCACCGTGAAGGGCAGGAGCTGGTGATGTCGGTGGAGGACAACGGAATCGGCATACCCGAGCATGTGCTGCCGAAGATCTTTGAACTATTTACCCAGGAGGAGCGCGCCGACAGAAAATCCAGCAGCGGCCTGGGTATTGGCCTTTCCCTGGTATTTCAACTCGTATCCCTGCATGGGGGCTCTGTCAAGGCATCGAGCCCTGGACCTGGCAAGGGCAGCATATTTGAAGTCCGCCTTCCCCTGGCCGATCCTGAAATCCCGGCGAGCCCGCCTGAAGCCAAGGCCCCAGAGGCCGGCAAAGAGCGCGTCCTGGTAGTGGATGACAACGTCGAAGGCGCGGATTCGCTTGCCATGCTGCTGGCCATTTTTGGATACGAGGCACGTGCAACCTATGACTTTGAGTCCGCCATTCGGGAAGCCGTTTCACTCGTTCCTCACATCGCACTGCTTGATTTAAGCAAGCCTCAACCCGATGGACTGGAGCTGGCGAAGAGGTTTCAGCAAATGAAGGAGACCCAAAGTACGGTACT
Organism: Nitrosospira sp.; assembly: GCA_035280905.1. Lineage (GTDB taxonomy): Bacteria > Pseudomonadota > Gammaproteobacteria > Burkholderiales > Nitrosomonadaceae > Nitrosospira. The sequence goes on along the minus strand of DATEEZ010000202.1, from coordinate 1,496 downwards.
GATCGCGTTTACTGGCTATGGACAGCCTGATGACCTTGCGCGAAGCAGGGAGGCAGGGTTCGCGCACCATCTGGTAAAGCCGGTGGACATCGAGGCGGTCCATAAGCTTATAAAATCGATGAAGCTGGTTGATAGGCAGGAATTGTAATTTTTACGCCACTTCGAAAAAAAACGTGTTGGCGGCCACCAGTTCCCCCCAATGATCCGAATGCTCTGATAGATCAAAATAAGAAAGCCTGGCCTTTTCTCCTGCTGGGACGAGAGTGAAGTGTGAATTATTTTGTTCTACACGACTGCAAGGCCGCCAGAACCTTTTCGGGCTGCAAATGGGGGATGATTTCAGTAAGCAATTTGAGTGCTTCGTCTTGATTCCTTCATCCTCCAGGGAACCTATCATGCACTGCACCAATCCTCGCTATCTCTCTGAATGCCATCTTTCGGCAACCATTGCTGCAATTTGAATCGTAACTTTTGAGCATTGTGCTGCTGCTCCGGGCGACGGCCTAGCCAGCTCTGCCTAATAGCAGTTCTTGCTATCTATATCCATTGCTCTTGTAATGTTTTTATTCATGGCGTAGAATGAAATAGACTGATCGGTCTACTTTTGATGTCCCTAGATGTACGGAAATAAAAAGTGGCACCGGTATTCTCTTTGATGACATGGCTACCTGCGGGAAATTCGCAGGCAGGATCGTGAGAAAACTCCGGAAACAATTAGCGGAACGGGACGTCGTCTCAGGCCGAGGAAACCCGCATCAATCCATGCAGATCGTAGAGGAATAGGTTGACGAAGGAAGCTCGCACATCTACTGAGGAAAAACTGCTTTTGGCCGCGCGCCGCCTGTTCTGCCGCGCGGGCATACATGCTACGGGTATTACACGGATTCTTGAGGAAGCCGGTGTGGCGCGCGGCAGTTTGTATGCGCACTACGGCTCAAAGGAAAATCTGCTCAAGGCAGTGTTCGATACGGAAGCGAACATGTGGTTTCGCTGGTTCGACCTGTATCTGCCGCATCTCAAGTGCTCTCCGAGGGAGCGTATCCTGGCCCTGTTCGATCTGCTGGAGGAATGGTTCGCGAAGGAAGACTTCTTCGGTTGCGTATTCATCAACGCCGTAGCGGAGCACGAAAAGGATAGCCGCTGGGTAAAGGATATAGCCGGTGCGTACCGGGATCAGATAATTGACCGGCTGAGGTCACTGGTTGTGGAAAGTGGGGCCAAGGATCCAGATATGCTCACCCAGAAACTGGGCCTGATCATCGAGGGCGCGATCGTGACCGCCATGGTCACCCAAAACAGCCAGGCCGCCTATATTGCACGGCTTGCCGCCGAGGACGTTCTGCGCTGCATGGAGTGTTCCCCCTCCCAGACGAAGGATGTTGCACCGCCCACGGCTACTGCCGTGGAATCGGCTTAGGTTGGAATTTTTACAGAAAAAAACAATGGACAGCATCTGGGCGAATTTATCGACAGGCATGCGGCGTTTCCTGGTCCTG
>DATEEZ010000201.1:0-12502 GCA_035280905.1 Nitrosospira sp. | reverse complement strand
GGCCAGTTATTGCCGGATTCCCATCACGACGGTTTTTTTTATGCATTGCTTGAAAAGTTCTGATTTCCTGGCGCGTCTCCTGCGCATAGCTGTGGCAATGCTGCTGATTGCGCTCATAGGACAGGCATCCGGCGCACATGCAGAAGCAAGCATAGAGATCAAGTCGGTCAGAATCAAACCGGCAGATGGCGCCTACGAGTTTGACGCCGATTTCCGGATCACCCTCAACCACAAACTGGAGCATGCGCTAGAGAAAGGTATTGTGCTTTATTTTGTCAGCGAGCTCAGCCTGGTGAACTCTCGCTGGTATTGGTTCGATGAAAGAGTAGGCTATAGCAGGGTACGCGAAGGGTTGAGCTACTATGCACTGACCCGCCAGTATCGCTTGACGCGGGGTGCATTGTCGCAGAGCTTCGGTTCGCTCAACGACGCATTGCAGGCGTTAAGCCGCGCGCGGGACCGGCCGATCAACACGAGTGAGGAATTGATCCCGGATGCGGAATATACCGTGGAATTGCGTATGCGTCTCGACATAGCGGCGCTGCCCAAGCCATTCCAGGTGGAAACGCTCGGCTCCCGGGAGTGGGACCTGAGTTCCGGTACTTTGCGGTGGGATACTCGCCTACCCTCCCAGAAGCTGGGACAGCAGTAAATGATGAAATACGTCATCATCGTCGGCGTGGTGCTGGGGGCGATCATGCTGTTCCTGCTCGCCAGCGCCGGCGCCGATACCGGGCTCTTTGACCGTAGATACAGGCTTCTGATAAGGCTGAATGCCGGTTTTGTGCTGTTCCTCATGGCAATCGTCGGATACCTGCTATGGAGGCTCAGACGCCGGCTTCAGGCGGGCGTATTCGGTTCCAGGCTGGCGTTGCGCCTGTTGCTGATCTTCTCGCTGATGGCGGTGCTCCCGGGTGTCCTGGTCTATAGCATATCGGTCCAATTTCTGGGAAAAAGCATCGAATCGTGGTTCGACGTGAAAGTGGATCGCGCCCTGGAAGGCGGGTTGGAGCTGGGACGCACCATCCTTGACAACCGGTTGGAAGATCTGCACAGAAAAGCCGATCTCGCCGCACTTGCATTGTCCGAGCAAACGGGACCCTTGCTGCCGGCATTAAACCAGCTTATCCATCAAACGCAGGCGCAGGAAGCGGCGCTGTTTGATCACGAAGGTAACGTCGTTGCATTTGCACGGGCGGACACGGGTGAAACCGTGCCTGACGGACTCAGTACGGCGTTAATGCATCAGATCAAGGCGGAGAACTGGTACAGCACGGTTGAGTCAGTTCCCGGCGAGGGTTTGTACCTGAAGGTATGGTCATCTATCGATGTTCCCGGCGTGAGAAACAATACGCGCATTCTGCAGTTGACGCAGCCCGTGCCGAAACAATTGGCCGAAGATGCGGAGATAGTGCAGGCAGCCTACCGGGACTACCAGGAATTGCTGCTGTCGCGCGAAGGTCTCAAACACCTCTACGGGGTGACCCTGACGCTCGCACTGCTGCTCGCGCTTTTCTCTGCCCTGGCCGCCGCATTCCTGATCAGCGAACGGCTCAGCGCGCCTCTGGGAATGCTGGCGGAAGGTACGCGAGCGGTTGCGCAGGGCGACTTCAGCAGGCGGCATCCGGTCCAGAGCCGCGATGAACTGGGCGTACTGACCGAATCATTCAATCTCATGACCCAACAGTTGGAGGAAGCGCGGATAACTGCCCAGCACAATCAGCAGGAAGTGGAGAGTGCTCGGGCTTATCTGGAAAACATACTGGCCAATCTTTCCTCCGGCGTCCTGGTATTCGATGAAAGACTGCGCTTGCGCACGGCGAATGTAAGCGCGGAGCAAATCCTGAGCGTCCCGCTGTCCGGTCTGGAAGGATTGACGATCGAGGAATGCGCGATGCGTGAATCCGAGTTGAACGCTTTCGCATACGAAATTCTGGAAGGATTTCACTCGGAAAGAAAGGATGAGTGGCAGCGCCAGGTGAAGCGGGCGAGAGAGGGCGCGCGCCAGGTCCTGCTGCTACGGGGAACATGGCTGGCGCATGTGCCGGGCGGAGGAGGCGTCGTCGTGTTCGACGACATCACCCATCTGCTGGAGGCTCAGCGTACTGCAGCCTGGGGAGAGGTGGCTCGCCGTCTGGCGCATGAGATAAAGAATCCCCTGACCCCGATACAACTGTCCGCTGAACGCATGCAACACAAGCTTGCCAGGAAGCTGAATGACAACGATGCGCAAATTCTGCAACGCTCCACCGAAACGATCGTCAACCAGGTAGAAGCGCTCAAAAAGATGGTCAACGAATTCAGCGAATATGCGCGCGCCCCCGAGCTCGAGTTTCACCTGCTGGATTTCAATGCGTTGGTACGGGAAGTATTGGCCTTGTATGAAAGTCCAGCCACAACAGCACCGGATAATCGCCAACCGCACATCTCTCTGGTTTTGGCACCCGACATGCCGATAATGAAAGGTGACTCCGCGAGACTGCGCCAGGTTATACATAATCTCCTGCAAAATGCCCAGGACGCGCTGGCCGGTTTGCCACAACCCGCAATCATGGTACAAACGGAAACTTTGTCATCAGGAATACGTTTCACCGTCAGCGATAACGGCGGCGGATTTCCCGAACAGGTAAGAGCGCGGGTATTTGAACCCTATGTGACAACGAAACCAAAAGGGACGGGTCTCGGTCTTCCCATTGTAAAAAAGATAATCGAAGAACACAGGGGCACGATTCAGATCGAAAATATACGGCCGCACGGCGCGCGTGTTTCAATCATGCTCCCCGTCTCGCCGGAGAGGCTGGCAGTTCCTCTCAAAGATAGATGGCCCCGGCCGGTTGCAGGCGAACCCGCTCTTTCACTTTCCCGTGAACTGCAGTCAAAAGAGTAAGAGGTAACGTTTGACGTTCGATTTCATTTCTGTGGCAAGCAAATCCATTCCTGGAATTATGAGCAACAATACGATACTGATCGTCGACGATGAAATCGGCATCCGCGAGCTTTTGTCCGAAATCCTGCGCGATGAAGGTTATCGCGTCGCCGTAGCGGAAAATGCCGCACAGGCGCGTGCATGGCGGAAACAAGCACGTCCTGATCTGGTATTGCTGGATATCTGGATGCCAGATACTGACGGCATCACCCTGCTGAAAGAATGGGCCAGCAGCGGACTTCTCACCATGCCGGTGGTAATGATGTCAGGGCATGGCACAATCGACACTGCGGTAGAAGCCACGCGTATGGGCGCAGCGGCTTATCTCGAAAAACCGGTACCGCTGCAAAAACTGCTGAGTACAGTTGGTCGGGCCTTGCGCAGCGGACAGGCCAAACCACGCATGACGCTTCCCCTCGCGAGCCTGGGACGAGGGGCGCTGATTGCAGACCTGAAAAGGCGACTGGAACAGATTGCCGGCCTCACGACGCCAGTACTGTTCATAAGTGAACCGGGAACCGGCGTAGACCTTTGCGCCCGCTTTCTGCACCGGCCGAATACACCCTGGGTAGAGCCGGATACCCTTACCAGCTTGGCGAATGCTCCGTTTGAATTACTAGAGCAGGCAAAAGGAGGCTTGCTTTTTCTCAAGGAGATCGGCGATCTCAACAAACTGGCACAAAAAGGACTGCTGCTGCTGCTGGGTAAGCTGGAAAGATACAGTGTCCGGCTCGTAAGCGTGACCTCCGCCCCGCTTGCCAGTCTGGCGGCCCAAGGGATCTATGATCCCAAGCTGTATGAAATGCTGAGTGGACTTTGCATCAACGTGCCCGCATTGAGGGAGCATCGGGAAGACATTCCCGAGCTCGCGACCCAGATACTCTCGCGTTACATCGAGTCGGGGGACGTCCCGTTGCGGCAGTTCAGCACCGCTGCCCTCAACTGCCTGCGAAATCACGATTGGCCCGGGAATCTCGCACAACTGACAGGTGCGGTGCATACCCTCGCGCTGACCTGCACAAGCGATGAAATATCGGCAGAAGACGTAAAGGAGATACTGGCTCCTTCTTCGTCCCCGCCGCCAGTGGCAAGCATCCCGCTCAACATGCCGTTACGCGAAGCACGGGATATGTTCGAAAAAACGTATTTTGAACAGCTTATCGAGCAGGAAAATGGCAATATGACGCGAGTGGCGGAACGCGCCGGGCTGGAGCGTACCCATCTGTACCGCAAGCTCAAACTGCTGGGCATCAGATTGCGCGGCAACTGAGATTCATTCTCTACAATCGGGTTTGTCATATTGTCTGACATCCTATCTTAAGAGATAATAATGGTTTTGCCGACTTGCACCGCTACTTGAGCGGTGTTTTTGTGTGCGTATAAATTGTTGAACTAGGGAGTCCATGTTCATGGGAACATTTCGAGATTTTGAAGCGCCGGTATTCAAAAACCTGACCAGCGCCATTCGTGCATTGGCGATGGATGCCGTGCAAAAAGCCAACTCGGGGCATCCGGGAATGCCCATGGGCATGGCTGAGATCGCTGAGGTATTGTGGATCCATCACTTACGCCATAATCCCGCAAATCCGAAGTGGGCCGACCGTGACCGGTTCGTTTTGTCCAACGGGCATGGGTCCATGCTCATTTACGCCCTGCTGCACCTCACCGGCTACGATCTGCCGATGGAAGAAATCAAGCGCTTCCGTCAGCTTCATTCCAAAACCCCCGGCCATCCTGAATATGGTTATACACCGGGCGTCGAGACGACCACGGGTCCGTTGGGGCAGGGTATCACCAATGCTGTGGGGATGGCTCTGGCAGAGAAAATACTTGCCTCGGAATTCAACCGTCCCGGCTTCGATATCGTCAATCACTATACCTACGTGTTCCTGGGCGATGGCTGTCTCATGGAAGGCATTTCCCATGAAGCCTGCTCGCTTGCCGGCACATTGGGGCTGGGCAAGCTGATCTGTTTTTATGACGACAACGGCATTTCCATCGATGGCCATGTGGAGGGCTGGTTCACCGACGACACACCCAAACGCTTTGAAGCCTATGGCTGGCATGTTGTGCCGAATGTCAACGGACATGACCCGGTAGCGATAGAAGCCGCGATCGAAGCGGCCAAGCAGGCCGTGGATAAACCTTCCATGATCTGCTGCAAGACCGTGATCGGGATGGGCTCGCCCAACAAGGCAAATACGCACGAAGTCCATGGCGCAGCGTTGGGCGACCTGGAAATAGCTGCTGCGCGTCCGCATATCGGCTGGAATCACCTGCCGTTCGAAATCCCCGAGGATGTCTACCAGACCTGGGATGCGCGCGCAAAAGGGCAAAGTCTGGAAGACGGCTGGAATCGCAAGTTTGCGGAGTACGCTGCGAAATACCCGGCTGAGGCGGCCGAGTTCAGCCGGCGGATGGCAGGCGAACTGCCGGAGGGATGGCAGGAGCACGTGGATTCACTGGTCGCGCGTGTTCATGCGAAGGAAGAAACCATTGCAAGCCGCAAGGCATCGCAGAACGCGATTGAAGGACTGGCGCCCAAATTGCCGGAACTGGTCGGTGGCTCGGCAGACCTGGCTGGATCAAATCTTACCCTCTGGTCGGGTTCAAAAGGCATCGCCCGGCAGAATGGTGGCAACTACGTATATTACGGCGTACGCGAATTCGGCATGAGCGCCATCATGAACGGATTGGCGCTGCATGGGGGAATCATTCCTTACGGCGCCACCTTCCTCATGTTCTCCGAATATGCGCGGAACGCGCTACGCATGGCCGCCCTGATGAAAATACGGTGCCTGTTCGTATTCACCCATGATTCGATCGGCTTGGGCGAAGATGGACCTACGCATCAACCGGTGGAGCAGACCGCGACATTGCGCTACATTCCCAACATGGACGTGTGGCGCCCGTGCGATACGGTCGAATCGACCGTGGCCTGGGCACGCGCAATCGAACGCAAGGACGGTCCCTCCACACTGATTTTCAGCCGCCAGAATCTTCCCTTTCAGAAACGCGATGCGAACACGATCAAGCTGATCGACAAGGGCGGCTATGTCCTGTCGGAAGCGGCTGACAACCAGCCGCGGGCAGTCATCATTGCCACAGGTTCCGAAGTCGGCCTGGCGATGATGGCCCAAAAAGCGCTGGCCGAAACCGGAATTCATGTGCGCGTCGTTTCGATGCCCTGCACAAACGTATTCGACCGTCAGGATATCGACTATAAAAACAGCGTGCTGCCCAAGGGCATAGGGCGCGTGGCGGTGGAAGCAGGCGTGACGGATTACTGGCGCAAGTATGTAGGCCTGGAGGGAGCGGTTGTCGGCATGGATACATTTGGCGAGTCCGCGCCGGCTGGAGAGCTGTTCAAGCACTTCGGCTTCACCGTTGAGAATGTGGTAAAGGCGGTAAACAGCGTCATTTAATTCTGACCAATTGCCAGCCGAAACGCGGAGGAAATTTTCTCCGCGCCCGGGGTTCTTTTTTTATCCAAGGAGTGTAAAACATGACAATCAAGGTCGGTATCAATGGATTTGGCCGTATTGGGCGAATGGTTTTTCGTGCGGCAGTACAGAATTTTCCGGATATTGAAGTCGTTGCCATCAATGATCTGCTTGAGCCCGACTACCTCGCCTACATGCTGCAGCATGATTCCGTGCATGGCCGCTTCAAGGGTGATGTTTCGATCGAAGACAACACGCTCATTGTCAATGGCAAAAGAATCCGGCTGACGGCGATTAAAGACCCGGCTGAACTGAAATGGGGAGAAGTCGGCGCTGAAGTCGTGGTTGAATCAACTGGCCTTTTCCTCACGAAGGAAAGCTGCCAGAAACATATTGACGCAGGCGCCAAGAAAGTCATCATGTCTGCGCCGTCGAAAGACGATACGCCCATGTTCGTGTATGGAGTGAATGACGACACATATGGTGGCCAGGCGATTATTTCCAATGCCTCCTGCACCACAAACTGCCTCGCTCCTGTTGCAAAAGTATTGAATGATACCTTTGGCGTCAAACGGGGCCTGATGACCACGGTCCACGCCGCCACCGCAACCCAGAAGACCGTGGATGGCCCGTCCAACAAGGATTGGCGCGGCGGCCGGGGTATTCTGGAAAACATCATTCCCTCCTCTACCGGCGCGGCAAAGGCAGTAGGCAAGGTTATCCCCGAACTCAATACGAAGCTCACCGGCATGGCTTTTCGCGTGCCGACCTCTGATGTTTCCGTGGTGGATCTTACCGTGGAACTGGAGAAGGAAGCCAGCTACGAAGAAATTTGCGATGCCATGAAGAAGGCATCCGAGGGATCAATGAAAGGTGTGCTGGCCTATACGGACCAGAAGGTTGTTTCCACCGATTTCCGGGGTGAAAGCGCAACCTCGATCTTCGATGCGGAAGCGGGAATGGCTCTGGACGGCAATTTTGTGAAGGTGGTTTCCTGGTACGACAACGAATGGGGTTACTCCAGCAAGATTCTGGAGATGGTCCGGGTTGTAGCCGGCAAGTAACAGAGGACGAATTCGTCACAAGGGGAAGAATAGGGCCTATTTCTTCCCCTTGATATCTCGTCCTTCTCTTCAATTCATCATAAGGAATCCCGAACTTCCTTATGTCTTAAAATTTGGAGTTCCCAGTGTCTGTCATTAAAGTCACCGACCTTGATCTGAAAGGCAAGCGCGTGTTCATCCGCGCCGACCTCAATGTGCCCGTGAAAGATGGCAAAGTTACCTCCGACGCACGCATAAACGCCTCCATGGGCACCATCAACTACTGCTTGAAGCAAGGCGGTAAAGTGATGGTCACCTCCCATCTGGGGCGGCCGGAAGAAGGCGTATGGTCTGAAGAAAACTCTCTCAAACCGGTAGCCGACAATATTTCCGAGCGTCTCGGCAAGCCCGTGCGCCTGATCAAGGATTGGGCGGACGGTAATTTTGAGGTTACCGAAGGCGAACTGGTCGTCCTTGAAAATTGCCGCTTCAACAAGGGAGAAAAGAAAAACGCGGATGAAACGGCGCAGAGATATGCAAGGCTGTGCGACGTGTTTGTGATGGACGCTTTTGGCACAGCACACCGTGCCGAAGCATCGACCTATGGCATTGCCAAATACGCTCCTGTTGCCTGCGCTGGCATTCTGCTTACAGAAGAGCTGGATGCCCTGACGAAAGCGCTGCTGAGTCCGGCGCGCCCGATGGTGGCGATCGTGGGAGGCTCGAAGGTTTCGACAAAACTGACAGTGCTGGAGTCCCTGTCGGAAAAAGTGGATCAACTGGTGGTCGGCGGCGGTATCGCCAATACCTTTCTCAAGGCGGCGGGAAAAAACGTAGGAAAGTCCCTGTGTGAAGATGACCTGATTCCCACCGCCAAAATGCTCATGGAAAAAATGGCAAAACGGAATGCGACCATTCCAATTGCCGTTGACGTTGTTGTCGGGAAAAAATTCGATGCCAGTGAACCCGCAGTATTGAAGGATGCGGATGCGGTAGCGGATGACGATATGATATTCGATATCGGCCCCAGGAGCGCTCGCGAGTTGTCGGACATCATCATGAAAGCCGGTACCGTGGTATGGAACGGTCCTGTCGGAGTGTTCGAGTTCGATCAGTTCGGTGAAGGCACCAAAACCATCGCCTTGGCCATCGCCGATACCGATGCCTTTACCTTGGCAGGCGGAGGTGACACCATTGCCGCTATCCAGAAATACGATATTTATGACAAGGTTTCTTACATTTCCACTGCGGGTGGAGCTTTTCTGGAATTTCTGGAAGGCAAAAAGTTGCCTGCCGTGGAAATACTCGAACAGCGTGCAGCCGGCGGCAGATAGGTCCAGCGTAGCGAATATGCGGATTGAGACGCGGATTCAACGCGTGCCCTTATCAGAATGATTCGAAGAACAAAAATCGTAGCAACACTCGGTCCCGCATCAAGAGATGCAAAGGTGCTGGAGCGGATGATAAATGCCGGCGTTGATGTAATACGTATCAACTTTTCCCATGGGACCAGGGAAGAGCACATCGAATGCGCGGAGCTGTCGCGTTCCCTGGCACGCGCGGCCGGTCACGCCGTGGGCGTGCTGGCGGACCTGCAGGGACCCAAGATCCGAGTCGGCAAGTTCGAAAACAATAAAATTCTGCTGAAAACGGGCGACCAATTCATACTCGATGCCGAATGCGAACTAGGAAATCAGGAGCGAGTGGGCCTGGATTACAAGGAATTGCCCAGCGATGTTGAGACTGGTGCGACACTTATCCTGGATGATGGACGCATCGTGCTCGGCGTCTCCGAAGTCAAAGGAAGCCAGGTTTATTGTGTGGTTGAGCAGGGTGGAATACTGTCCAACAACAAGGGAATCAACCGCAAAGGTGGCGGCCTGAGTGCGCCCGCCCTCACCAGCAAAGACGTGGAAGATATCCGGACGGCCGCGGCGCTTAAAGCCGACTATCTGGCGGTATCATTCCCCCGCTCCGGCGATGATATGCGCTGGGCGCGTGATGTGATGCGCGAGGCGGGTGGGAAAAGCTTATTGATGGCAAAGATCGAGCGATCGGAAGCCATCCTGGCACTGGATGATATTCTGGAGGCCTCCGATGCGATCATGGTCGCGCGCGGAGATCTTGCGGTAGAGGTAGGTGATGCAGTCGTGCCAGCATTGCAGAAGCGGATGATCCGTACTGCCCGAGCCAGTAACAAGCTGGTGGTGACTGCTACCCAGATGATGGAATCCATGGTCAGCAGTCCCATTCCGACCCGGGCGGAGGTGTCGGATGTGGCAAACGCGGTGCTGGATGGGACCGATGCAGTGATGCTGTCAGCGGAATCTGCGACCGGGCAATACCCCGTTGAAGCGGTTGCGGCAATGGCAAGGGTATGTCTCGAGGCGGAAAAGGAGTACCTGGTAAGCAGTGAAAACCGACGGCTGCAAGGCGGCCTGCCCGATAATATCGAGGAAGCGATTGCCCGGGCGACCATGTTCACCGCAGACGGATTGAAGATCAGAGCCATTGCGGCGCTTACGCAAAGTGGTAGAACCGTGTTGCTGATGTCGCGCAGAAGCTCCAACGTGCCCATCTTCGCGCTGAGCCCCCAGGAGGATACACGACGCAAGATGACGTTGTTTCGCGGCGTATATCCGGTCAAGTTCGGCGGAGGCTCGAACGACCCCGAGATCATCCTGAATCACGCCGAAAACGAGTTGCTCAGGCGGGGTGCGGTGCGTAACGGCGACCTGATCATTATGACCATTGGCGAACCGGTGGGCAAGGCAGGGGGCACCAATACCATGAAAATAGTGAAGGTCGGCGAGCACAGAAAGCAGGAACGGAAGGTGGAATCCTGAGCACGTTGCAAGTATCGCCAATGGGCTTTTCACTGCCTGTGATTCACACGTTCCGGTTTTACCATATACTGATTCTAACTTTGAGGAGGTTCTAATGGCACTCGTATCATTGCGTCAACTTTTGGATCACGCCGCGGAAAATGGTTACGGCCTGCCCGCTTTCAATGTAAACAACCTGGAGCAGATCCACGCCATCATGCAGGCGGCGGACGAATGCGATAGCCCGGTGATCATGCAGGGCTCGGCAGGTGCGCGGAAATATGCTGGCGAGCCTTTTTTGCGCCATCTCATCGAGGCAGCCGTAGAGGCATATCCGCACATTCCTATTGTCATGCACCAGGATCATGGAGCGTCGCCAGCGGTTTGCGTCAATGCCATTCGCAGCGGTTTTTCAAGCGTCATGATGGATGGATCGCTGGAAGCGGATGCAAAGACGCCTTCTTCCTACGAGTACAACGTTGAAGTCACGGGCAAGGTGGTGGAAATGGCACATGCTGTTGGCGTCTCCGTCGAAGGCGAACTCGGTTGCCTCGGCTCTCTCGAATCCGGTATGGGCGAAGCGGAAGACGGCCATGGTGCCGAAGGCAAGCTTTCTCATGATCAACTGCTGACAGACCCGGAACAGGCAGCCGACTTCGTCAAGCAAACGGGCGTAGACGCACTGGCGATCGCCATCGGCACCTCCCACGGGGCATACAAGTTTACGCGCAAACCAACCGGGGATATTCTCGCCATCGAGCGCATAAAGGAAATTCATGCACGCATTCCCAATACCCATCTGGTCATGCATGGTTCCAGTTCCGTGCCCCAGGATTGGCTCGACATCATCCGTGAATATGGCGGAGAGATGAAAGAAACCTATGGCGTTCCGGTAGAAGAAATCCAGGAAGGCATCAAGTACGGCGTACGCAAGGTTAATATCGATACCGATATCCGCTTGGCGATGACTGGCGCGATACGGCGCCATCTTGCCAAAAACAAGAGCGAATTCGACCCACGTAAATATCTCAAGGACGCGACTGCCGCGGCCAAGGACATTTGCAAGGCGCGCTTTGAAGCGTTTGGCTGTGCCGGGCAGGCGGCTAAAATCAAGCCCGTCGCGCTGGACAACATGGCAGGCAAATACGCGAAGGGGGAATTGAAGGCTGTCATCAGGTAAACTGACAGTTCCACCAAGCCGACTGCCATTGCCGGTTTTATAAGCAACCGGAATTGACTGGAGTTTAAAAAGGCGAACCGATATGGTTCGCCTTTTTATTACCGAGAGGTTACCAGAACACCTTTTTTTTCTCGAAATCCCCCCATACCTCGTCAAGATCGCTTCTTTTCGCCATCCCACGCTGCGCGGTCCAACCGAGGACAATACCCCTTGCTTCGCATGTGCCACTTTTCTCGTCTCTGCCTTCCACCGCTCCGACTTCATTCAGCAACCGTTCGGTCACGGCAGCGTCAATTACCGCGCCCAGCGTTTCCTGCAACACCGTCAGAGACTTGATGTAGCGCTTTACCTTTTTTCCGCGGTACAGATCTGAGAAAAACTCCGCGGTATATCGCTGTTCTTTCACCGCAATACGCAGGGCATGCAATCCTTGTGTGTCCTGCCTCTCCGCCCTTTTGTAATATTTTTTCAATTTTTCGTGCCCATGCGGCAGCGCGTTATCTGCGAATTTCTTCACCGACCATTCCAACCGGGCCTTTCGCGACTTACTCTGTTGCGGATCAGGCGTCGTAAGCCAGGTCTCCGCATTCAGCCAGGCGCCGAGCCTCAGCATTGCTTCCGTATATCGCGTAGATGCCACCCCCTCACGCGCTGCATCATTGCAGTTTTGCCGCATCTGCTCGCACTCTTCCCACAAGGCGGAGATACCGGCATGCTCATGAAAGTAATCCCTCACTTCGCTTAACGTTTCCGACATGAATATATCCCAGTCCCGTGCCGCCCCGAGGTAACGCGACAGCCATTTCAGCTCCCGGGTTGCGGGAGCAAATGCGGTTGCACCGAATGCCCGGGCAAAAACACGGCGCGCCGCACGTCCCCTGCGTAATGCCACTCGCATCTGGTGCAGATACTCCGGATCATGGTATTGCAGCATGCCTGCTTCGTTGCCATGCAAGTGGCTCAGGCAATTCCACGCGATCGCCTTGAATGCTTCGTCCAGCTTCATTTCCGTCTTAAGTCGAACAGGCACTGCTCTGATGGGCGCGGGTTTGAAGTCCGTAACGAGCGTATAGCCACGCTCGGCT
>DATEEZ010000200.1:0-12531 GCA_035280905.1 Nitrosospira sp. | reverse complement strand
GGGCGTATTGACTGATACGGGTTGCTCGACTCCGCATATCGAAGCGGTCTTGAGTGACTGCGACGCTCTTGTGCTGGAATGCAACCACGATGCCCAAATGCTGGCAAACAGTGATTATCCGGAAAGCCTGAAGCGAAGGGTGGGAGGGCGTTTCGGCCATCTTGAGAATGCTGCTTCGGCGAGTCTGCTCGCCAAGCTCAATTGCATCCGCCTCCAGCATGTCATAGCAGCCCATCTGAGCCAGAAGAACAATACTCCTCTGCTTGTGCAGACGATGTTGAGCGATGCTTTAAACTGCGAAGCAGACTGGATTGGCGTAGCCACACAGGACGAGGGTTTTGGCTGGCGCCAGTTGCTCTGACAGGAATAGCAAAAATAAGGAGCAAGAAAACAACAAAACAACAAAAAGCCGTCCTGGGACGGCTTCGTTTATTACGCTATAAAGCGTTTTACTTTACTTGGGAGCTTCGCCGGGAGAAGTGTCGGAACCTGCGGCAGCGCCTGCTTGAGGTGCGGCAGCGGACTGATCCGGGGCTGAGGATTCCTGCGACATAATTTTCGAATAGTTTTCCTTTTCCTGCTCGGGGAGCGCCTGGTTCGGCTTGCCACAAGCCGTCATTGTCAGTACCACGGTGGCAGCCAGAAGCGAGAGTTTTATCATTTATTCCCTCTTAATAGTTAATTATGAAATCGACATTCTACCTCGGAATGTCTGTCTGCTTCAAGAGACAAGGAGAATAAGGAGAGAACAGGGAGGATTAGCCCGGATATTTCACCGGATCACAGGATAATGGCGAGGTGTTTTAGGAGTGGATTTGCGTATCCCGCCAAGCTAATAGCCAGCCGGGTCTATTGGCCCGAAGCGGGGGCGCCAGGAGGCCGCAAAACACGCGGCAGCGCACATGAAGGCCGCTGATACAAACCGGATTACAGTCTTGGTTGATCAAATACCCGTGTTCATGCGGCTTTCCTTTCTACAATTCTCAGGGCGGTTTGGTGAAATATCCGGGCTAAGGTCGCTGATAAGCGGTGCGGGGGAGGTAGTAGGCGAACAGGCAAGTGCCATCGCCTGCTCCTGTCATCTTAGGATTCTCGAATATTGGGAGCAAAAAAAAACCATCCGAAGGGATGGCTTTTTTTTGCCTGATACCTGGGCTTAGTGTCCTGCCGGTATTCCGCTTTGTCCCTCCGGAAGGGGGTTGCCGTTCCCATCAAGTCGATGCCCAGGGAGAACAGCCTGACCGGAGTATTCATCATCCGGATTTGCGCCAGCCGAAGCGGTTGCCTCACCGGCTGGAGCTGCTGAAGACTTGTCGCCTGCGCCGCGCTCTTGATCCAGAGTCGTACCCTCTTCAGTGCGGGTTCCATACGATGTCGAATTTGCAGGCAGTGCTTGTTCTGGCCTTTTGCATGCTGAAAGCGCAAGTGCCGCCATCAAAGCAGCGGCGAGAAGTGAAAGTTTCATTGTCGAGCGTCCTTAATAAAAATGTAATAGATATGACGGGAATCGTATTATATAGTAAAAAATTTCCATTCAATCGAAATTTGCTGGCTCTTGAAACATCGGTTCGCGCAATTGACTTCGATTGACGAAATGCCTTGTTATCTTCCGTTATTGTGCCGGAGCTTCCTGCTTGGTATCGCCGGCAGGTGCTGGTGCATTAGGTTCTTCTTTATCAAGTTCATTAAAATCAGGTGCTGAGTCGCGTTCGGCCATTGCGGAGGGAGGCGGTTTATCCATAGGATGTTTTTTGTATTCACAAGCGGACAGCGTAAGTGCCGCCAAGACAATGGCAAGGAGTGAGTATTTCATTATTCAATCATCCTATAGAGTACAAAAACGATAGTTTAACAGAAGCGTTTGAGGATTCAAATCCCCTTGTTCCGGTCCTTTTCTCCCTGGAACGGACATACAACGGAACATGGATCTAGGCCATAAAAAAGGCCGTCCCGGGGGACGGCCTTTTTTAACGCTTGGTTAGGCGTATTGTTACTTTGCCTCGTCTTTCGGTGGTTCATCTTTCTTTGTCTCCGTCCCGGCAGCACCTTCTTTCTGGGCTGCTTCAATATCCGCGTCACTGAGCTGTCCTTCACGTTTCTCCCAGAGGCTGGGTGGATATTGGCCGGGTTTTCCTTCCCCCGGGGTGTGCTGTTTCATTTGATCACATGCGGAAAACGTCAGTGTCACCAACGCGGCAGCGAGGAGCGAGTATTTCATTTTTTAATCTCCTTATAGGGTTTATAACAAATCATGGGTAAGTTACAAGAGCGTTTCGGCCATTCAAATCTGAGCGGGCCACCATCTAGCAGCACCTATCGTAATAGCAGAATTGCTATTACTTTAATAGCAGAATTAGGAAATATTGTCTAGTCGTTGTATTTTAACCTGCTCCTGTATCTTCAACGTAAACGTAACCATCGAGGTACCACTGATAAAGCAGCCCCTGTGCTTCGGCATCGATATCCCCGACAGGGGATAGGGCAAGGCGATCGGCCAACTCTCCTAATATCCGTTGCGCGGTTTTTCCTACTTCATATACGTCTCCATTCAGGAAAATCCTGTTTCCCCTGAAGAGCAGGCGGCTTTTCAGATCCAGTTGCAGTTTCCCCTTTCTTATCCGATGTGCGAATTCCCGTTCGGATATCGGCTCCGAGGGGGGCGTAAAAAAAACGTGAGGTTTGGGCTCGGTTAAATACATACCGATAAAACGTTCCACTTCCACCTTGTCCCACTCGATTCTGTCGAGCGCCGCGTTGATCTGGTCCAGCATCGCGGAACTGATTCGTCCGGGATGGGTTTGAATCCCGAGGTCTGGATCCTGATACATGCCAGCCATTTCGCAGCTATCCTGAAGATGAACGAGAAACTGTGTCGCGAGCTCCTGATAGGTTGGCGCTCGAAAGCCGATGGAGTAGGTCATGCAGGATTCCGTCGCTACCCCATCATGCGCGTATCCAGGCGGCAAATACAGCATATCGCCCGGTTCCAGCACCCATTCCTGCTCCGGCCTGAAATCCTGCAGAATCTTGAGCGGTGCGGCGGCCACAAGTGTTCTGTCCTGCTGGGCCGATATCCGCCAACGTCTGCGGCCTGTCCCTTGCAGCAGGAAAACGTCGTAGGAATCAAAATGCGGCCCCACGCCTCCCTCTTCAGGGGCATAGCTGACCATCAGATCATCGAGCCGGGAATGCGGAATGAAGTTGAATTTCAGCAGCAGTTCACGCGCCGCCGGGAGAAAGTGATTGACGTCCTGTACCAGCAAGGTCCAGCTTTTCTTCGGGAGGCGTGCGAAAGCGCGAGGCGCGAAGGGGCCATGCCTCACCTCCCACTCGCCGTTTCTGCGGGTAACCAGGCGCGACTGCGTATCCTCCTGACAGGCCAGGTCGATAAGCTCATCGGCATCCAGCAGTCCCCTGAAATCCGGCAAGGCTTCGCGTATCAGCAAAGGTTTTTTCTGCCAATAATCCCGCAGGAAGTCGTCTGGCGAGATGCCGCCTAAAAGCCGGATTTTCGTCATTGGATCATCGGGTGTGAGGGTTTTGGTAAAGGTAACACTGACCGCACGGCAGACAGAGGCAGGTGCAGCGGGATATCGGCGGCAACGTTTTAGCACCTTCCAGCGATAGCGGGAGGCAAGTCATTCTCTTATCTGCCACGCATGAACATCTTATCCAGATCGGCACGGCTGATCTCAAACCATGTCGGCCTGCCATGATTACATTGACCGGAGCGTTCGGTTATTTCCATTTCCCGCAGTAGCGCATTCATTTCCGGAATGGTCAGTGTACGGTTGGCCCGGACCGCACCGTGGCAGGCCATGGTGGCGAGAAGTTCATTGCGCCTGCCGGTGAGCACATGACTCCCTCCAAATTCCCGAATTTCGTTCAACACGTCACGCGCGAGCATTACCACATCGGCATCGTTAAGCGCGGCAGGCACGGCTCGTACAGCTAGCATCGTCGGTGAGAACGGAGAGATCTCGAACCCGATCTCATGCAGAATCTCGCTGTTTTCTTCCGCCGTGGCGATATCCTGGTTGTCCGCCCGGAATGTAGCCGGGATCAGCAAGGGCTGCATCGAGAGCGTGTGGTTGTCGAGCGCCGACTTGAGTTTCTCATACAGGATGCGTTCGTGCGCGGCGTGCATGTCCACGATAAGCAAGCCTCTTTCATTCTGTGACAGGATATAGACGCCGAGAAGCTGCGCCAGCGCGAACCCCAATGGCGGGATTTCCGGTTCTCGCAGAGCCGCTTCCGGCTCCGTGGAGGCAGATCGCCCGTTGAATCCAACCTGATACCCAGTCGGACGGGTGCTACCACCGGAACCGAAAAGTACCTGGTAGAACGCCTGGGGCTGAGCCGCTTGTGTCTGAGGCAGTGCCGAGGCAAGAGGAATCGCATTCTGCCGGGAATAAGCGGGAAGCACACCGGTCATTTCAGGCACTTTTCCGGTCACATTCCGATTGGATTCCGGGAGTCCTCCGGCTGCAGGTACTGTCGCCCCAGTGTTTAGCTGTGGCGTAGCCAGGGCCTTGTCAACCGCATGGAAGATGAATTGATGGAGCGCACGAGGATCACGGAATCTCACCTCCGTTTTGCTCGGATGCACGTTAACATCCACTCTGGCAGGGTTCATTTCGAGGAATAGTACAAACGCTGGATGCCGGTCCAGATGGAGGATGTCGCGATAGGCTTGACGCAGGGCGTGAGCAACGAGTTTGTCACGCACGAAACGCCCGTTCACGAAGAAATATTGGGCATCACTGGAAGACCGGCTGTAGGCAGGGAGTGCGGCCATGCCCCATAACCGTAGATCTGCTGCCTGGTCGTCGATGAATACCGAGGCCTGGCGGAATTCATCTCCTAATACTGCCGCAATGCGCAACTGTGCATCTGCTGCCCGCAAATGGCTGCGTACAACGCCATTGTGTTGCAAGGTGAAGCCGATGTCAGGCCGCGCCAAGGCAATGCGCTTGAACACGCTCTCGCAATGCGCGAATTCGGTAGCTTCTGTTTTCAGAAATTTACGCCGGGCTGGCGTGTTGAAGTAGAGATCGCGCATTTCCACGGCTGTTCCTCGGGCGAGTGCAGCAGGTTCAGGCGGGGTGGGACGTCCTGCTTCCGCCTCTATTCGCCAGGCATGATTATCTCTCGCGCTGCGGCTTGCCAGAACCAACCGGGAAACGGAGGCGATGCTTGCCAGTGCCTCGCCGCGAAAACCCAAGCTTGCCACATTCTGCAAATCCTCCAGAGACTTTATCTTGCTCGTAGCGTGGCGGGCAAGTGCAAGGGACAGGTCCTCTCCGGAAATTCCCGTGCCATTGTCTGCCACCCGCACGAGTTTGACGCCACCCTGGCAAAGTTGCACGGATATTTCGGTTGCTCCCGCATCGAGGCTGTTTTCGAGCAATTCCTTGAGCGCCGAGGCGGGACGTTCAACGACTTCTCCCGCCGCAATCTGGCTGATGAGAAGATCGGGCAGCGGTTGAATGGCATTCATGGCTGATCACATTGGCAGAGCATCTTTTCATTATACTGCTCGGAGCCGGAAAGCCCTGAACAAGTCTCCAGCCGCTCTTTTCGCATGTCACCTATCCCACATGCCGCGCTGCTGGCGCTTTCCATCCGCTTCAGCTAAAGACGAGCAGAAAAGGGCGATAAGGGATGACAAGGGGTGACGAAAGGGGCGAAAAAAGGATGGTGAAGGATTGTCTTCATCCGATACCATATATGCCCATTTCAGCTCATGGACGTTCCGCCATGGCCGCCACAACTGCTGCCCGGTCAAGGTGTGGGGCAAACATTTCAATGAAATCGTATACATACTTGCGCAGGTAACTGTTGCGGCTGATTCCGATGCGTGTGGTGCTGGGTTCGAACAGGTGACTGGCGTCAATGGCTCTCAAATGCCTGTCGCGCGAAGGTTCAAACGCCATCTGCGCCAGTATCCCGATTCCCAGTCCCAGTTCCACATACGTTTTAATGACATCCGCGTCAATTGCCGTAAGCACGACATTGGGAACCAGGCCTTTTGCATCGAATGCCTGATTGATCTTCGACCGGCCGGTAAATGCGAAATCATAAGTGATGATCGGGTGCTCGGCGATCGCTTCCAGTGTCAATTCCTTGAGTTTGAGCAGCGGATGCCTGGACGGAACGATCACGCAACGGTTCCACTGGTAGCATGGCAGCATGACAAGTTCGCTGAACAGTTCGATTGCTTCCGTGGCAATCGCTATATCGGCTACACCAGATGTAACCAGTTCAGCGATCTGTGTCGGATTGCCCTGGCGTAAAACCAGTCGCACCTTGGGATAGCGTGCGGTAAAATGCTTGATTGCGGAAGGCAATGCGTATCGTGCCTGTGTATGGGTCGTCGCGATAGTCAGAGAGCCGCTGGCTTCGTTGGCAAATTCCTGTCCAACCTGCTTCAGGTTTTTTGCATCTCTTAACATTCTTTCGGCAATTTCGAGAATCGCCCGGCCGGGGGGTGTGGTTTCAACCACCCGCTTGCCGTTCCGTACAAAAATGTCCACCCCCAGTTCGTTTTCCAGAAGGCGGATCTGCTTGCTGATACCGGGCTGGGAGGTATGGAGAATTTCCGCTGCCTTGGACAAGTTCAAGCCTTGATTGGCAACTTCGCATAGATAACGCAATTGCTGCAATTTCATTGTCGTGATCTAAATAATATTAAGTTATGTTAATCTAACATAATATTCTTTCGCGATATATATGTTCATTGCTATTATCACGTTTTCGATGCATCATGCGCGGTTTCCTGCTCCTCGCGTACGTGGGCGAAGCGGGGAGATGTGATGGGATATACGGCATACATTGTGGAGGATGCAAATGGGTTATCTGGATAACCTCGCAAATGACGGGGAAATAGCTTTATACGACCAGTCGGTACAGGAGTACCGCGATCTGAAAATGGATGTTACGCGCTTTACTGCCGGCCGCCTTCAGATGGGGATTTACGGCCAACGGCAGGAAGGGGTCAACATGGTGCGTATCAAGCTGCCCGGAGGGCGGGTATCCGCACCGAAACTGCGAACGATCGCCTCCGCCCTCGAGAAATTCTCCCGCCATGATGTGGTCCATATTACAACGCGCCAGGATATCCAGATGCATTACGTGCCCCTGGAGCAAACGCCGGCAACCTTGCGCCACCTCGCAGAGGGCGGGTTGACTACGCGTGAGGCCTGCGGCAATACGATACGGAATATAACGACCTGTCCGCTTTCCGGTGTGTGTCCGCGCCAGCATACCGACGTCACCCGGCATCTGGAGGGAACGGTGCGGCATATGCTGCGCAATCCCCTGACCCAGCAGATGCCGCGTAAATTCAAGATCAGCTTGTCGGCGTGCGAATCCGATTGTGCGCAGGGGATGATGCATGATCTCGGCGTCATTGCGGTACGCGACGGCGACCGCTTCGGTTTCAAGGTGGTGGCGGGTGGAGGCCTCGGACACAAGCCCCATGAAGCTATCGTTGTAGAAGAGTTCATCGAGGAGAAGGATCTGCTGGCGGTGATGGAGGCGGTGATTCAACTGCATAACCGCTATTCGGATCGCACCAAACGGGCTAAATCGCGAATCAAGTTTCTGGTGGACAAATTCGGTCCTGAAGGGTTTGTCGAAAAATACCGCGAAGAGCTGGTGCGTACGAAATCGGCACTGGCAACCGTGGATTATCCGAAAGGCGAGTGGAGCCCCGGCAAGGATGGTGAAGCACCGGGTATCGGCGCGCCTCGCCGCATTTTCCCGCAGAAACAGGCAGGCTATTATGTATTCCCTATCAGCGTGCCGATGGGCAACCTGAACGCAAGCCAATTACGCGGCCTCGCCGATATCTGCGACACATTCGAGTTGCCCGATATTCGCACCAGCCAGGATCAAAACATGTTCCTGTCAAACGTGCCTGAGGCCAAAATCGAGCCTCTGCGCGCTGCCCTTGCTGCATTGGGACTTGGAGTGCCGAAGGCAGGCGATGATGTGGTGGCCTGTCCAGGAACATCGACCTGCCGCTTGGGAATTACTTCCAGCACGATCGTGGGGCCCAAACTGAGCGGTGGGGAGCATGATCTGAAGATACGGGTATCAGGATGTCATAACGGCTGCGCGCAGCCGGAGGCGGGAGATATTGGCATCTACGGTGAAGGCAAGCGCATGCACGGCAAGCTTGTGCCGCATTACCAGATGCATTTCGGTGGTAACGCCATGGCGCGAGGTGCGCTGGCGTTCAAAGGTCCATCGGTGCCGACAGCGCGCATCGAGGAGGCGGTGAAGCGGGTGCAGTCGGCTTTTTCTGCCACGCGCGAAGCGGATGAGACCTTCTTTTCCTGGGCGCATCGGAAGGACAAGGCCTATTTCAACGATCTGCTGGCGGATCTGGTGGAGGTCAAACCCGAACAAGTGGAATCTGTTCTGCGTGATCATGGCCAAAAGGCTGATTTCAAGGTGTTGCAATTGGGCGGCGGTGAGTGTGCCGGCATAGTCCAGACAAGGACTGGTACGAGCTTCTTCGAAGCGGCGCATGAGCGCAATTATCGGGATGCACTCAAGTTCCAACTGAAATTTGCCGATTCTGTCGATTGTGCCGAGGAGATTGCGCGTCTGCTCGCACAAGGCACGCTCGAGTTGATCGGTGGGGAGAAGCGCGATAACCTGGCTGATCTGGCGGAGGAGTTCCATCGTTTGCTGCCTACCAAGCCCCGGTTGGGCCGGCAATTAGCCAAATTTGCGCAGGATTTTGCTAGCCCAGCCGAAGAGTTGAATGATGCCCGGTTGACCGAGTGGTTTGCCGAGCTGGATACATGGACGATGGAGGTTGCGCAGTTCTGCCTGGATTTTGACCGCGGGCTTGATCTGGAGGGTGCACTGCCGAGGCCGCTTCCGGCTAGGTCATCCGCTATCGGACGAGCACCTTCATCGGTGACCATCTGACTATTTTGATGCCGAGTAATTGACTGGGGACATGAGCCTGGATCAAAAAATTGCAGAGGTGCGAGCACTGCTGGAGAAGGTGCAGAAAGATTACTCGCCTGCCACCTTCGCTAATAGCTTTGGCGCTGAGGACATGGTGCTGACCGATCTTATTGCGAGGCATTATCCGGATATCGAAATATTCACCTTGGATACCGGACGGCTTCCGGAGGAAACCTATGACCTCATGCAGCAGGTTACGGAGCGGTATGGCGTCCGGGTTCCTGTCTATTTTCCGGACGCTGCCGCTGTGGAAGCGTATGTGGCGCAGAATGGCCCCAATGCCTTTTACGACAGCGTGGAATTGCGCAAGAAGTGCTGCCACATCCGCAAGGTGGAGCCATTGAAACGCGCCTTGAGGGGAAAGCGGGCATGGATTACCGGCCTGCGCCGGGATCAGGCGCCCACCCGGAAGGATCTGGCCGAATCGGAGTTCGATGCCGAGAACGGCTTGCAAAAATTCAGTCCCTTGCTGGACTGGAGCCAAGCTGATGTGTGGGCATATCTCAAGCAGTTCGATGTGCCATACAACGCGTTGCATGACAAGGGTTACACGAGTATTGGTTGCGCCCCTTGCACTCGCGCCATCACCCCCGGTGAGGATATTCGCGCCGGCCGTTGGTGGTGGGAGGATCCGGATATCAAGGAATGTGGTTTGCACCCGGGCAAGAAACGCGACGCTAGTAAAGTCGCCAACAATGCTGCGAATGCAGGTTCAGGCGTGGTGGTAAAAGATCTGGCTGTTTCAGACTGAATGTAGGTTCAAAAAAAGAGCAAGGAAAAAGGGGCTTCAGCAGGGGTGGCAGGCATAAGCGAACTTCATGAAGCGCCTCCTGAATTGATGGGGACTGTTCGATGGACATTATTTTGAATCAAATGGATGAATTTGCGCCTGTTGCAGGGCCTGTTGCAGGTCTTGTGATGAAGAATGAACCGGTGGTTATCAAACGCCGTGTCGCGCGACAACTTGGCCATCTCGAAGCACTGGAAAGCGAAGCAATCCATATCATGCGCGAGGTTGCAGCCGAGTGTACCAATCCAGCTCTACTCTTTTCCGGTGGTAAGGACTCTATTGTTCTTCTGCGTCTGGCGGAAAAGGCTTTCCGTCCAGGACGTTTCCCATTTCCTTTGATGCATGTGGATACCGGTCATAATTTTCCGGAAGTGATTGAGTTTCGTGACCGTCGTGTCAAACAACTCGGTGAGCGTTTAATTGTCGCCAGTATGGAAGACTCGATCAAGCAGGGAAGAGTGGTGCTGCGCTCGGAAAATCAGAGCCGTAACCCCTTTCAATCTGTGACGCTGTTGGATGCCATCGCCGAGCATGGCTTCGATGCCTGCATTGGCGGCGCCCGCCGCGATGAAGAAAAAGCGCGTGCCAAGGAACGCATATTTTCCTTCCGGGATGAATTCGGCCAATGGGACCCGAAGAACCAGCGTCCGGAATTATGGGATCTTTACAATGCCAGAGTTCATCCAGGAGAAAATATCCGTGTATTTCCCATCAGCAACTGGACGGAACTCGATGTGTGGGAATACATTTCACGCGAGGGGCTGGAGGTGCCGCACATCTATTTCGCCCACAGGCGCGATGTCATCCGGCGCGGCAGCGGTCTTTTGCCGATATCGCACCTGGTTCAGCCCAAGGAAGGTGAAAAGATTGAAAATCTCATGGTGCGCTTTCGCACGGTGGGTGATATGAGCTGCACCTGTCCGGTGGAGTCGGCAGCGGTTAGCATTGGAGAAATTATTGCTGAAACAGCGGTGACCCGAATTACCGAACGAGGTGCAACGCGCATGGACGACCAGACATCGGAAGCTTCCATGGAATTGCGCAAGAGAGAAGGATATTTCTGAAACATGTCCTTTCATCTTCTGAGCTGACTCTAGTTTTTAAGGTACAGCAGGTAATCTCCGATCTTTTTCCGTCCTTGTTTCAGCTTGTGAAATAACGGGGAAGCAGAATTTCCAGACGAGTGTTAAATGTCAGCTATTGAAAATATTTCTTTCGATCATTCGGAGTTGTTGCGTTTCATTACGGCCGGTAGTGTGGATGACGGCAAAAGCACGCTGATCGGCCGGTTGCTGCATGACTCAAAATCGATTTTTGAAGATCAGTTAAGCGCGATTACTCATACTTCGCGCAAGCGGGGGATGGAAGCTGTCGATCTGTCGCTGCTCACTGATGGTCTCCAGGCAGAACGCGAACAAGGCATTACCATCGATGTGGCCTATCGTTACTTCGCCACGCCCAAGCGCAAGTTCATCATTGCTGACACCCCGGGTCATGAGCAATATACCCGCAATATGGTTACCGGCGCTTCCACCGCCAATCTCGCCATTATCCTGATCGATGCGCGCAAGGGTGTGCTCACGCAATCGCGCCGGCATGCCTACCTCGCCAGCCTCGTCGGTATTCCTCATCTGGTGGTGGCGGTCAACAAAATGGATCTGGTGGATTACTCCCAGGATGTATTCGAACGGATCTCCGAGGAATTTCACGGCTTCGCAGCCGGGCTCAACCTGAAAAACATCGCCTATATTCCTATGTCTGCCTTGAATGGCGATATGGTGGTGGAGCGCGGCAATAATCTCGGCTGGTACGAAGGCATGACGTTGATGGATTTACTGGAAAAGGTTCCGGTTGACCACGACATCAACCTTGAAGATTTTCGTTTCCCCGTGCAATTGGTGTGCCGCCCGCAAACGGAGGAATGGCATGATTTCCGGGGCTATATGGGCCGTATTGAATCAGGTTCCATCAGCGTGGGCGACGAGGTCCAGGTTCTGCCTTCCGCCCTGACTTCGCGCATCAAGGAGATTGTTACCTATGAAGGAAATATCGACAAGGCGGTTGCGCCTCAGTCGGTAACACTGACGATTGAAGATCATCTGGATATATCAAGGGGGGATATGCTGGTAAAAGCTTCCCAGCTTCCCCAGGTTACAAAAGAATTTGATGCGATGCTGTGCTGGTTGTCTGAACAGAACCTCGATCCCCGGCGCAAATATCTGGTCAAGCAAACTACCCGAGTAGTAAAAGCCCTCATATCCCGCATAGATTATCGGCTGGATATCAATACCCTGAAACATGAAGCCGTCGATATTCTCAAAATGAATGACATCGCGCGGGTATCGCTCAAGGTCCATCAACCTCTAGTATGGGATGCCTATCGGCGTAACCATGCGACGGGCAGCTTCATTGTGATTGATGAGGTTACAAATAATACCGTTGCCGCGGGGATGATCTGCCCTTCAAAAGGCTAGGGTTGACGGTTACCCCAGAGGCTTTCAGGTAGTAGTCAAATGGTTTTAGTGCTGCAGGGCTGGCAGCAACACGCATTCTGGAAAGCTCAACAGGGCATATAGGCAGATAGGGGCAGATAACGGCGGATAAGGGGAACGGACCTTGCCGCTTTTGTATTTTTAAAGCAGGAAAAAGCACAAACTGAAAAGGGATATAAAACTTTTCCTACACAATCAGTTCTGATAGCTGATGATTTTTGCCTCTTTTTGATTTCACTTATAACTTTTGAATGACTTTAT
>DATEEZ010000199.1:0-6864 GCA_035280905.1 Nitrosospira sp. | reverse complement strand
ACTTCTCGGCCAATTGGTAGGTTCGGGATATAGGCCCGAGAGGGTGGATAAAATGGCTGAGCGGAATTCTTCGGCAGCCTCCGTCCGTCGTTTGCGGGTGAACATCTCATAAATACCGGCCACCACAATTCCCGCACTCAGCAAAACCAGGGGCCACATGGGTACGTGAGTAAAGTATGCAGATATTTGATCGCTAAATTCGTTCATGTATTTTTCCGATTATCTTCTGTTGCTATAGAAACGCATGAAAACATGCGATCGCTCACCTTTTTTCTTTTTCTTCCGGGATGGGACTTGGCCGGATATGCCATCGTTCAGAAGGGCGGACAATGTAGTAAGCCGAAGCACAAGGATGGCTCCGTTCTACGACGGAAGCACGACCATTCGGTGATTATATGCTTTGGAAGGTGCGGGTCAATGCTCGATTGATGATTTTCCGGCAACAGCGGTGCTGGGCATTCATTGCACGGTATGAGTTTCCGAGGATGATCGGGGGAAGATCGGTAAACGTTATCCTCATCTCTCGAAGGCCGATGTACAACTGGTAATGCAAGGCCTTCGTCAATACTTCCAGTTATGTAATAACAGCGAAGGTATCGCGGTAGCGACGCCCTCGCGCGTGGTGGATGCTGCCTGGCATGAGTTCATACTGATGACAAGAAGTTATGAGCAGTTCTGCATAAAGGCGTTTGACCGCTTTCTCCATCATATGCCTGCAAGGGACGAGCAAACATCAAACGTAATTTCGAACGGCATGATGAACGCCTCGCGGCAGACGTGCGAATGGGAGCAGATCAAACTGGCGCAACCTGCGCGGCTTCCGTTCTTGTTCGTGATCGATAGCGCGCTGCAGATTCCGGATGGCTTCATGCACAGCCTCACAAACCATTACGGTATCGACCATGAGGCCGAGGAGAAGGAAAGGCTTCGTCGCGTATGCGAGGGCAGTTGCGCCGCCTACTATGTGTGTGAGGCTTGCCAAGCTCCGGATGATAAGTGAAGAGCTGCAAAACTCCTGGGTAGGACAAAGGTTACATTACCGAATCTTACAAAGGTTACTCACAGCCATTACGCGGACAGCTTCCCGGCATCCTGTAAGGAACCTGATTTCCCTCAAGGAGTTTCCTGTTTACACAGTGACGGCCGGTGCTGGGGCAGGACAGTGCCCGGGACAAGGTCGGGAATCGCGTTGGGAGAGCCGGTTTTGTCGTTGCAGAACCATTCCGTGCCGTTTGTCGTCGCCAGAACGAGTGTTCTACCGGATCCCTCCGCCACCAGGCTCGGGCTCACTCCCGTATTCTTGAATCTGGCTATCACCTCAAAACCTTTTTTCAGGGATTGCGGCGTAAGGCTCGCAACATACTTTCCAGTCCGCGTGGGAACCAGACCGTTGAACTCTTCGGCGGTAGGCCACCTTCCTTTATCCGAATAAAACGTGGCAACAGGAGATTTCACGCTGTCGAGAAGATTGATAGCTTCGGTTACCTGCTCGCGGGCCTGGGAATCCTCATAGAGCTGAAATGCAGGTGGGATAGCGATTGTCGCCAGAATGCCAATGAGGGCAATTACCATCATTGACTCGATCAAGGTTAAGCCCTTCTGACCCTGCTTCATTCTAAAAAAGCTCCTTCTCGGTTAAACGCATTACTATCCCCCTGATATCTGCCATTCCTATTTGATTAAGAGCACTGGTATTGTAGAAAGCTGTATGACCTTGCTCGCAACCGAACCCAGCAATATTCCTTTCACCGTGCCAAGTCCACGCGGCCCGAGCACGATTTGATCGAAGTTCATTTCTTCCGCATAACGCAGAATGATGTTTGGCGGGTTTCCAGAAGAGACGTGGAACCGATAACTGATACCGGCCTGATCAAGCAAAGCCCGTGCGGATGACAGCTCTTTCGTGCCTTCCTCCTGGTAATACAGATCTATGCTCTTCTTGTCTATGAACATCGGCACGTTGCCGCGCAGTGGGAATTGTACGTTCAACAAATGTACTTCCGGCATTTCCCTGTATGAGGGAACCAGCTTGATGAACTGCCCGACCGCGTTGTCCGAGGCCGCTGAACCATCTACCGGCAACAAGAGTTTCAGCATGTTTTCTCTCCCATCAGCAGTTAATTGCCGCTACGAGCGCGGTTTGTCGTTTATGTCGTCCATCAGATCGACAATTGCGGCTCTTCTTGCCCCGGTCCTGTCCGCAAGCCACTTGCCCATGATTACGATCAGCAGGGCGCCTCCCGCGGGTGCAACCCAGTGCAGAAAAGCGGCATTGTTATTTACCCATTCCCTGCTGACAGCGTCGGTAATACTCATGCCCCCTGCAATCCAGCCGAGCAGGCCGGCACCGATGAAGATAGTGACGGGAAATTTTTCCATGAGTTTCATTACCAGCTTGCTGCCCCAAACGATGATGGGCACACTCACCACTAGGCCAAAAACCACCAGAATGACGCTGTCCCCGGCAGCTCCGGCGATGGCAATCACATTATCCAGGCTCATCATTGCATCGGCGACAATGATGGTTTTGATTGCACCCATCAAGGTTGCGCTTGCACTGATCTCATGTCCGTCCCCTTCCGACTCGGGCTGAAGCAACTTGATGCCGATCCATAACAGCAGCAGTGCCGCCACGATTTTCAGGAATGGAATTGCCATCAAAGTGAAGGCGAAGTAGATGAGCACGACCCGCAGCGCAATGGCGCCGAACACTCCCCAGAAAATGCCGAGATTTCGCTGCTTTTCGGGCAGGCGCCGACACGCAAGCGCGATAACCACCGCATTGTCGCCCCCAAGAATGATATCAATGGCGATAATCTGGAGTACCGCAATCCAGAATTGCGGACTGGCAAAGTCCATAAGAAGTCTCTGAAAAGTAGGGAATCAGGTGGAGCGCGATTAGCGGCTCCTCAGCGTGTAGCCTGTCCCCCGAACTGGATTGCGGATTATACCAGCGTCGGACAATCTGCTTGTATCGGCCCATCGGTTGGCGTTGCATCAAGGAACCGCAAGATGTCAGCCTTCCGCGGCAGTGTGTCCTGATAGCCGAGTTCGATGAGGGCGCGGCAGAAGGGTTCTTCAAACAGAACATAGCTCAGGAGAGACGAGCCGTCGCGTCTCATTGCACCGATGGCCCGGTAAAAAAGCCGGATGGTACGCGGCAGGGTGGCCGCGTGCTGCTGAGCAATTTCATTGAATTCGACACTGGGTGAAATGACCATGGGCTGGATCTGGCGCAGCGGCAAGTCGTGATTTTTCATGTTTTCTTCGGGAATCATGCGTATGGTCCGGTTGATGCGTTGCAAACGTTCCAGATCGACATAAAGGTTATCGAGAAAAATACTGCCCATGATATGACCGCCGATCTGTGCGAGCGTAGGGTAGCTGTCTACTTTGACACGCTCAGGCTGTGTTTCCTCTGTCTTGCGCACGCCAATCACCAGCACACGATCCGCGCCCAGATGCAGTGCAGGGCTCAATGGCGCAAGCTGGCGCATTGAACCGTCGCCGAAGTATTCGCGGTTGAGTCGCACGGCTGGGAAAAGAAGTGGAATGGCGGAAGAGGCCAGCAGGTGCTCAATTTCAATAGGGACAGCCACGCCGATGCGACGCTCCCGTTTCCATGGCCGTATGCTATCCGCACCCTGATAGAATGTCACCGATTGTCCACTGGTATAGCCCCAGGCGGTAATGCCGAGAGCATGCAAGGCACCCGTGTCGATACTCTTTTGAATGCCTTGAAGCGGCAGGCTGTTTTCCAGCAGTTGCGCAAGCGGCGAGTTGTCGAGCAGGGAGACCGCGCCCGGCCTTCTCAGGCTGCCAAACAGGAGAGATGCGAACCAGCGCGCCGCATTTCCGTATACGCCGATAGCATCCGTGCGATAGGCCTGGTTGACGTGGGCGTTTTCCCATACGGCCGAGAGGCGTCGCACACCATCCTGAAAGTTTCTGGCGGAGATGGCGAGAACCGCGGCATTGAATGCGCCGGCTGAGGTGCCGCAAATCACGGGGAAGGGGTTGCGCGTTCTCTTTGGCAGCATTGCCGCGATAGCCTGCAGAACGCCTACCTGGTAGGCGGCACGCGCGCCTCCTCCCGTCAGGACGAGACCAACCTTCGGCATCAGGGATGATGACGGGAGCAAGCCCATTCACCGGGATGGCAGAGGCCGCAGAAGCAGCGACATTTCTTCAACCCGAGGATCATTGCGGCTGAATCATGTCTTCCGGTCTTACCCAATCCTGAAATTGATCGACGGTAATGTAGCCGGTTGCAACGGCTGCCTGTTCCAGCGTGGTCCCTTCGCGATGTGCTTTCTTCGCGATTTCGGCGGCCTTGTCGTAGCCGATATAGGGCGTGAGTGCGGTCACCAGCATCAAGGACTTCCGCAGCAATTCGTCTATGCGATCGATGTTTGCAGTGATTCCGATCGCGCAATGCTCGTTGAAGCTTATCATACCATCCGCCAGCAGGCGCACGCTCTGCAGGAAATTATGAATGATAAGCGGTTTCATGACGTTGAGTTCGAAATTCCCCATTGCACCACCCATATTGATGGCTACATCATTGCCCATCACCTGGCAGCACAGCATGGTAAGCGCCTCTGACTGAGTCGGATTGACTTTGCCTGGCATGATGGAACTGCCTGGCTCATTCTCAGGAATTTTTAGTTCGCCGATTCCGCAGCGCGGCCCCGACGCAAGCCATCGTATATCATTCGCGATTTTCATGAGCGAGGCCGCCAGGGTCTTGAGCGCACCGTGGGCATGGACGAGCGCATCATTGGCGGCGAGGGCCTCGAACTTGTTGGGAGCTGTCACAAACGGCAAACCCGTCAATCTTGCCAATTCCGCTGCGATCCGCACCGCAAACTCCGGATGAGCGTTCAGTCCGGTGCCCACTGCTGTCCCTCCCAGTGCCAGTTCATATACATGGGGAAGCGCTGCCTCGATGTGATCCAGCCCATGATCCAGTTGGGAAACATAGCCCGAGAATTCCTGCCCCAAGGTGAGGGGAGTA
This sequence comes from Nitrosospira sp., assembly GCA_035280905.1. Lineage (GTDB taxonomy): Bacteria > Pseudomonadota > Gammaproteobacteria > Burkholderiales > Nitrosomonadaceae > Nitrosospira. The sequence goes on along the minus strand of DATEEZ010000199.1, from coordinate 1,847 downwards.
GCATCCTGCAAATGTGTGCGCCCGATTTTGACAATACCTGAAAATGCCTCCGCCTTGGTGTCCAGCGTATCCCGCAACGTGGCAATGGCAGGCTTCAACTGATGATTGAGGGAATGGGCGGCTGCCACATGCATCGCTGAGGGAAATACGTCATTGGAAGACTGCCCCTTGTTTACATCGTCGTTGGGATGAATCCTGCAATCTGGCCCTCTTCCGCCACCCAGCAATTCGGAAGCGCGGTTCGCCAGCACTTCGTTCATATTCATGTTGGTCTGGGTTCCGGAACCGGTCTGCCACACTACAAGTGGAAATTCGGCATCATGACGACCTGCGGTCACCTCATCCGCAGCCTGGATGATGGCAGTGGCGCGCTCGTCATCCAGGAGGCCCAGATCACGATTTACGGCAGCTGCCGCACGCTTCACGAGTGCCAGCGCGTGAAGCAGCGCGGGCGGCATACGCTCGCCGGAAATTCTGAAATTCTGCAAGGAACGCTGCGTCTGGGCGCCCCACAGCGCATGTACGGGCACCTGTACTGAGCCCATCGTATCCCGTTCATCACGGTAATTCATATCAGCCTTGACTCAAGGAAAAACAGGCGGGCATGCAAGAAATGCGTGAATGCACGAATTCGCCAGCTCAGGCAGGGAATAAAAGCAGACAGGAAAGGAGGCTGCGGAGAGACTGCATGCTTGACACCAGCACACGGGAACCCTGCATGTGTTGCTGCAGAGATTGAAAACTGATCTAGCGAAAGCTTATTCGTACTTGTTCTGAAGAACAGCACGTCAGCTCGCCGGGACATAATGCGATGAGACGTGCCAGCTCAATTATGTACTGATCAGTTTTCGAGCCTGAAGGATTCTTCACCGGGTTGACCGGTTTCAGGATCGATCCAGTCGGATATGCCGATCTCGTCCTCTGCCTGCTCCAGGGTCTCTCCTGGTTCATAGTCCGAGTCGGCGTTGTACTCCATGTCCTGGATGGCTTCAAGTAAGGTGGGGAAGGGACCGAACACCCTCTCACCCTCTTTTTCGTCATGCCAATAAAAACCATCGGGCCGTTCGACAACGCGCGTGGTGTCGTAGTCGCGGGACCCTTGTGGAATTGTATGAGCCATTGCCACCTCCATCAGATAGAGATTCGAATGAAAGTTAATGTTAACCTCGTCCTTAAAATTTTACCAGCGCAAATAATCAGTGTATGGAAAACGTATTGATGGTAGACATCCCGTTGATGCAAGCCTGAATGGGTTTGGCGAGATATTCCTTGCGTGGGAGATTGGGGGAAACCAGAACGTGATGCGGGCAGATGATCAGCCTCGCTCTTTTCTTTCTGCAGAGCGCTTTATATTTACTGGTCTGCCTGTCGACCGAGTTTCTATTGATGTGGTCAGCTTGATCTCAATCGCAGGGGCGGGAGCGAGACCCGGATAGTGGAAATGGTCAGCTGGAGGTGGGAGTCCGGGTGGAGGTCGGCTGGGTCGCTGCTTTTTCGTCCACTTCCTCCGCATTTATATTTCTCCCAGCCGGCGCCTTCGCTGGCTTTCCCTCAGCGGACTCCTCGGCTGTTTCTTTTTTGGCTGAAACTGCTTTCCTTACTGCTGATTTTTTCGCAGTCACGGGTTGCCTTGCGACTGGGCTCGCTACTGCGGTTTTCCTGGTCGTTGCCATTTCAATCTCCCGGTTAAGGTTGACGGGATTCAGGCTTACTACCGGATGATGCTAAAACCCAAATGCGGAAGATTGCTTTCAGCGGGTGGTGAAGGTAAACAAGCTTTCAATGACGCGCCTGTTGCCCTTCTCTTTTATCTAGAGCTGTTAACACCTGTTTCACGACCCGCGTTG
>DATEEZ010000198.1:0-6335 GCA_035280905.1 Nitrosospira sp. | reverse complement strand
CCCTTTGCAAAGGGGCAGACGAGATCGATAACCTTGATTCCTGTTTCCAGCAACTCGGTAGACGCGGACAGTTCGTCAAAAGCAGGTGCTTTCTGATGGATTGATCTCGTCTGCTCCGCGCCGACGGGTCCCATTTCGTCTATTGGCTTACCCAGGACATCCATGATTCGCCCCAGGGTTTTTGTGCCGACAGGAACACGAATTTGGTCACCGCTGTTTGATACCATCATGCCGCGCCGCAACCCTTCAGACGAACCGAGTGCAATCGTGCGAACGACACCGTCACCCAGCTGCTGCTGCACTTCGAGTGTGAGCTCCGATCCCTCAAGAACGAGCGCGTCATACACCTTGGGCATTTCTTCACGCGCGAACTCGACGTCAACCACTGCACCGATACACTGAACAATTTTTCCCTGGTTCATATTGTTCCCTAAAAAATCAATTCAAATTATTTAAACGGCCGCCGCACCGCCGACAATTTCGGACAGTTCCTTGGTAATGGCCGCCTGCCGCGATTTGTTGTAAATCAGCGTCAATTCGTCGATGACATTCCCGGCATTGTCAGATGCAGCCTTCATTGCCACCATGCGCGCAGATTGTTCGGATGCAATATTTTCCGTCAACGCTTGGTAAATCAGCGCCTCGACGTACCGCACCATGATGTCATCTATCACAGGTCTGGCTTCAGGTTCGTAAATATAATCCCATACGCCGCGCTGTCCGGTAGGACCATCACCGCTTCGGAGCCGCTCATCGGAAAGCGGAAGCAGTTGCTCCATCACTGGCTCCTGTTTCATGGTATTGATGAAACGGGTATAAAAAAGATATACGCGGTCGAAACGGTCCTGGTTATAACCATCGAGCAATACTTTTATTGCCCCGATCAGCTTCTCCAGATCCGGGGCATCCCCGAGACTCACCACATGTGAGATGACATTGGCGCCAATGCGGTTCATGAACCCCAACCCCTTGTTGCCAATGCAACATACTTCGATCTGCTCGCCTTCTGCTTCCCAGGCTCTCATTTTACTTACCGCCATGCGCAGCACGTTTGTGTTAAGCCCGCCACACAAGCCTTTGTCAGAGGTAACAACAATGATGCCGATGCGCTTTACCGTGTCGCGTTCAATCAGGAACGGATGACGGTACTCGGTGTAAGCACGACTCATGTGGGCGGCGACGTTGCGTATCTTTTCGCCGTATGGCCTAGCTTTCTTCATGCGCTCCTGCGCCCGGCGCATCTTTGAGGCTGCCACCATTTCCATCGCGCGAGTAATCTTCTGCGTGTTCTTCACGCTTTTGATCTTGTTGCGTATTTCCCTGCTGCCAGCCATCGGTCAGTATGTTCCGTTCTTCTTGAAATCCTGGATTGCGGCGTCGAGTTCCTTCTCGGTCTCCGCATCCAGATCCTTGGTGGTCTCTATCTTGTCCAGAATGGCGCCGTACTTGCTGCGGATAAAGCCTTTCAGTGCCGACTCGAACGCCAGCGCCCGGCTCACTTCCACATCATCCAGATACCCTTTGTTTACAGCAAACAGGGTAAGCGCCATTTCAGACACGCTCAGAGTGGAGTACTGCGGCTGCTTCATCAGTTCCGTCACCATCTTGCCGCGTTCCAATTGCTTGCGTGTCGCTTCGTCGAGATCGGAAGCGAACTGTGCAAATGCAGCCAGTTCCCGGTATTGCGCCAATGCGAGACGCACGCCGCCGCCCAGCTTCTTGATAACTTTGGTCTGTGCCGCACCACCGACGCGAGACACTGAAATACCGGCATTAATGGCTGGCCGGATACCGGCGTTGAACAGGTCGGATTCCAGAAAAATTTGCCCGTCAGTAATGGAAATAACGTTGGTGGGAACGAAGGCGGTAACGTCGCCTGCCTGAGTCTCGATCATTGGAAGAGCTGTCAGCGAACCGGTCTTGCCTTTGACTGCGCCATTCGTCTCTTTTTCCACATAGGCTGCGCTGACCCGCGCAGCGCGTTCCAGCAGCCGCGAGTGCAAATAAAATACGTCTCCAGGATAGGCTTCCCGGCCAGGGGGGCGGCGCAACAATAGGGAAATCTGGCGATAAGCCCATGCCTGCTTAGTCAAGTCGTCGTAAACGATCAGGGCATCCCTTCCGGTATCGCGGAAATACTCGCCCATGGTGCAGCCAGAGTAAGGGGCGATGAATTGCATTGCCGCCGACTCCGACGCAGTAGCCGCCACTACGATGGTGTATTCCATTGCGCCGTGTTCTTCCAATTTGCGAACCACGTTGTTGATGGACGAGGCCTTCTGTCCAATCGCAACGTAGATGCAAGTCATATTCTCGCCCTTCTGATTGATGATCGCGTCTATCGCCACTGCTGTCTTACCCGTCTGGCGGTCTCCGATGATCAACTCGCGCTGACCCCGGCCGATGGGAACCATGGCGTCGATGGATTTCAATCCGGTCTGCACGGGCTGGTTCACCGATTGACGCCAAACCACACCTGGTGCAATTTTTTCTATGGGCTCCGAACGCTGCGTATTTATCGGCCCCTTGCCGTCGATTGGCTGCCCGAGGGCGTTGACCACACGACCAATCAGTTCCTCACCCACCGGAACTTCAAGAATCCGGCCCGTACACTTGACAGTGTCGCCTTCGGTAATGTGCTCGTACTCGCCCAGAACAACCGCACCTACAGAATCGCGCTCGAGGTTGAGTGCAAGACCGAAGGTATTACCGGGAAACTCCAGCATTTCCCCCTGCATCACGTCAGACAGCCCATGGACGCGCACGATTCCATCGGTCACTGAAACTACCGTGCCCTGTGTCCTGACTTCCGCGGTTGCTTCAAGCCCTTCAATTCTACTTTTGATCAGCTCACTGATCTCGGATGGATTTAAATGCATTTTTCAGTTAACTCCTAGCTTTTAAGTGCAACAGCCATGGCTTCCAGTTTACCCCGCACGGAGGCGTCAAGCACTTCATCGCCTATTTCGACTATTACGCCGCCTATCAATTCCGGGTCGATACTCACTTTTGCCTCTATTTTGCGCTTGAATTTGACCTCGAGATCAGACACCAAATCTTTCAGTTGAGCATCACTCAGGGCAAAAGCAGAAATAACCTTCGCGTCCAGCACGCCTTCATGACGGGTCTTGAGTTGCTCGTACAACTCGCTCACTTCAGGCAAAATTTCAAGCCTGTCATTTTCCGCCAGCAGTAAAATGAAATTGCGACCTTCTTCATTGAGCCTATCCCCGCAAATACCCAGAAAAAGTTCGCCCAGTTTCCGGGAAGATATTTTGGGGTTACCGATCAGTGCACGGATATTCTCGTTGGTCGCCACTGTGGCCGCAAAATGCAGCATGTCGGACCAGCGCGCGAGATCGTTTTGATTTCTTGCAAGTTTGAAGACAGCCTCCGCATAAGGCCGGGCAATAGTGCGCGTTTCAGCCATTGACTATAGCTCCGCCTTGAGGGATGCGAGCAATTCGGCGTGCGCTTTTTCATCCACCTCACGCCTCAGGATTTTAGTAGCGCCGGCCAGCGCAAGATTTGCCACCTGCTGACGCAAGGCTTCCTTCGCACGAAACACTTCCTGCTCCACCTCCGCCTTGGCGCCCACAAGAATGCGGTCGCCCTCCTCTCTTGCGGCTACCTTGGCTTCATCCACGATCTCTGCAGCACGCTTTTCCGCCTGCGCGATGATATCCGACGCACGCTGCTTGGCCTCCCGGACGACATCACCCGAGCGTTGACTTGCCAATTCGAGTTCGCGCTTGCCACGCTCGCCGGCGGCCAGGCCTTCAGCGATTGTTTTCTGGCGGTTCTCGATTGCGCGCATCAGTGGAGGCCACACAAACCTGACTGTGAACCAGATGAAGATGGCGAACGCCATTGCCTGAGAAATAAGCGTGAAGTTTATGTTCATGGCTAGCCTCTGCGAATGATACCGGAAACGGTCACTATTACTTGATTACGGCCAGCAACGGATTGCCGAACGCAAAAAGCATTGCCAGACCCACCCCGATAATGAACGAGGCGTCGATCAGGCCGAGCAGCAGAAACACCTTTCCTTGCAGTGTCGGGATCATTTCCGGTTGACGTGCGGCGCCTTCCAGGAAGCTGCTGCACATAATGCCGATACCGATACAGGCGCCTGCGGCGCCAAGACCGATCATCAGACCGATGCCAATGCCCGTATAGGCCTGAATCATGGCCAGGAATTGCAAATTCTCCATCTAGTTTTCCTCTCTAGTAGTAATTGAAATGGGATAAGAAGAGCAACGCAGAATCAATGTGACTCGTGCGCCATGGAAAGATAAACCACCGTCAGCATCATGAAGATGAATGCCTGCAGCGTGACGATCAGAATATGGAAGATGGCCCATCCGGCACCCAGCAGGGTGCCGAAAAATGTTCCCGCCAGACCCGTCGCGGCCCACATGCCGAGCAGCAGAAATATAATTTCTCCAGCGTAGATATTCCCGTACAAACGCAGCGAATGGGAAAGCGGCTTGGAAACGTATTCGACCAGATTGAACAGGATATTGACCGGCCACAATAAGGGGTTCTTGCCAAAGGGACTGCAAAATAGTTCGTGTATCCAGCCGCCCACTCCCTTGACTTTCATGTTGAAGAAAATCATCAACAGCCATACGGAGAGTGCCAGCGCGAAGGTCGTATTCACGTCGGCAGTGGGGACGCTGCGCCAATTGTGTAAACCCACCAGATCGTATACCTTTGCCATGATGTCGATCGGCAGGAAATCCATGGCATTCATCATAAACACCCACACAAACACGGTGAGCGCAGCGGGGGCCACGAACGCGTGCCGGTCTCCGTGGAAAGTGCTCTTGACCTGATCATCGATGAACTCGATGGCAAGCTCCACGAACGCTTGGCGCTTGCTGGGAACGCCAGAGGTCGCGCCACGCACTACCCACCAGAGAAAACCGAGGCTAATGATACCCGTCAGCATCGCCATGACGAGCGTATCGACGTGCAGCGTCCAGAATTCACCTTCACCAATCGAGCTGGTCAGATTGGTCAGGTGATGCGCCATATAGGAAGTTGGGGTGAGTTCTGTGCCTGATGCCATTTATTTGCCTATTTCAAACTGTTTACTGCTTTATTTGCGCAACCTTCGCATCATCCGTCACGAACAATGCCAGCCCGAAGACCAGGACCGTAAGTATGAAGGTCCCGATAAAGCCGACCGCAACGACATCCTTATAGAACGTCATCACGAGCCAGAGCAAGGCAACTGTGACGACTATTTTTACCGCTTCTGCTTTCAAGGCTGTAATCAATATGCCGCCAGCGGTAGAGCCGCTATACCTGGAGACAATTGCAGAAAACGCCGCGGCAGAAACAATGCTGACCACACCGCCCAGAAAAGCTGAGGCTGCGCCGTGGAATCCCCATAACAAACCCAGCGTTAGCACCATGGCCAGTGTGACAATCAGTTGCCAACGCATGACAACACGTACCGGCTTGTTTCGTATCCAGGGCATTTGCTGAGCTTCGTCGGAAAGCGCCAGTCACAAAAACAGACGTTGTGAGTGATCTGGGCTCGTTGAACGTGTGTTCGTGGAAGACCTGATTTTAATTCAATTCCTTGGCCAGCGCGGCTTATTTCCTTCTTCCAGGCCTCCTGAATAATTAAATCCGGCGTGACTTATTCAAAACACGCGGATTCTAATCTGCTTGCGCACAACAGTCAATGGAGAGACCTCTTTTCATTCACGAAACTCAGCAAAAAACTTAATATAGTGAAGAATCCGCCGACATCGGGAAGGTGGAATGCGGTTAAAGCAGAGACATCGGCGTGAAGCATCAAATCGATATTTACACTTCCTCCCGCGCTCATTAGCAGGCGAAATTGCGTGAAACAGGAGTCTCAATGATGAGAAATGAAGGTAAGGGTGTTGTAGTGGTTTTACCTATAGATTTGTCAGACAAGGAGGCAGGATGAGAGGCATTTATTTCCGGATTCTCACGCTTGCGCTTGCTGCCGGATTCGCTTTCACTTCCCCCTCATATGCGCGGTCAATCAACGTATTGTGGTATACGTATGCCGATCCATGCTCCGAATATCGGCAGAAAATTTCGCAACTGGCGGAGACCGTTCACTCGCTTCCGTTGGCCAACGGTATCAGGTGGAGCCTGCATTTTTGGGAGCCTGCTGGCCCGGCTCCCGATTTCGCCAGCTTTGACGTCCTTGTGATCGAAAGTGGCGAGGCTTTTCTCACCGGCCCTCCACAAGGCGAAGCCGCGGTTCCCGATTACGACGGCATTCTGGATAACCGGGAGGCAATAGAAGCCGCTCGCGGAGATCGAACCTTTATTACCGCTTCGGA
>DATEEZ010000197.1:0-9302 GCA_035280905.1 Nitrosospira sp. | reverse complement strand
GCCTGGCGGGCGCGTGCTTCGGCATCGGCATTCTCCCGGTTCTGTGCACTGACGAAGCCTCTCTCGGCGAGCTGATGTGCGCGCTCGGCCTCACGGCTGGCATTGGCCGCAATGATGCAGGCTTCGCGGCGCCGTTCTTCCACTGTGATGAGCTGGCGCCTTGCGAGGTCGCGCTGGGCGGTCAGGTCTGTATTCCACAACTCCAGCAATACCTGTCCTTTTTTGACCCTGTCACCCTCCTTTACCAGTAGCTTGACAATCTGGCCACCGGCGGCAGGGGCCAGCTTGGCACGCCGGCATGCGGTTACTGTTCCGGCACGCGTATTCACCACGGTCGCTTCCACCGTACCCCGCTTGATGGTCGCAAGTTCAACCTCTATGGGCGCGGGACGCGTTGCAAACCATATTGCATAACCCGTCACGGCGAGAATTACGATGATGATGGCGAGGCGAGCCAGTGTTTTTGTTGTTGGCATGGCGGATGGAAAATCGGGTGAAAGCTAGTAGATACGCAAGTAGATACTTCAGGCAGCTAGTGGCGCCGCCCATACTGCTCAATGAAGAGAAAAGGAGGAATTATCGCCCATATTTGACCGAGCTACTTGCACCACGAGCAATCCGCATGCACTTCTTATTGAAGGCCCAGGACAGCCAGGGGAAGTTCCCTTTGCTGGCTCATGCCCGGGCTTTGCAATGCAGTATCGGAGCATAATCCGCTGGCTCGAATGCCGAGCAGCCGCAATTTCTTCTCCAGCTGCACCCGCCGCAGGCATTCCTGTGCTGCTCTGCGAATGGCAGCGGCATCCGCCGTGGGGACTGGGAGTGTGATATCACGAGTTACGGTGCGGAAATCTTCATACCGCAACTTGATACCGATTGTGCGAGCAGCGTAGCCCTTGCGCTGGAGGTCGTGGGCGACACCCGTGCACAAGCCAGTAAAAATTTCTGAGAGGAGGGGACGATCACGGCGCGCATGCAGGTCCCGCTCGAAAGTCGTCTCGCGGCTGATCGATCTGGGTTCTGCATGGGTTACGACTGGGCGTTCGTCGACGCCGCGGGATGCCTCGTACAGCCAGCAGCCGTTACTGCGCCCGAAGTGCGTTTGCAAGAAGGCAATGTCTGCTTGTGCCAGGTCGCCGATTGTGACAATGCCAAGCGCGGCGAGCTTCTGATTTGCTTTCGGGCCGATGCCATTAATTTTACGGACGGGAAGAGGCCAGATTCTGGCTTGAATATCCGCCATGCTCAGGATAGTGAGACCATCCGGCTTTTCGAGGTCTGAGCAGATTTTTGCCAGAAGCTTGTTTGGCGCTACGCCAATAGAACAGGACAGCCCGGTGCTTTCCCGCACAGCCTGCTTGATGCGCTCGGCAAGCATCACTGTGTCTTCAGGCAGATCGCTCAGGTCGATGTAAATTTCATCGATACCGCGGTCTTCGATATGTGACGCAACAGAAGCAACGGCCGTTTTGAACAGATTCGAATAGCGGCGGTAAGCGTTGAAGTCCGCAGGCAGCAGGATGGCTTCCGGAGCCAACTGTGCCGCTTTCATCAAGCCCATGCCGGAGGAAACGCCGAAAGCGCGAGCCTCGTAAGTGGCGGTGGTGACCACCCCACGCCCCGCATAGCCCTTCAGTTTCGCAAAACGCCGCTTACCGTTGGAAAGCTGTGGCTGCTGCTCCGCCCTTCCCCCGACTACCACCGGTAGCCCGCGCAATTCCGGGTACCGCTTCAATTCGACAGATGCATAGAAAGCATCCATATCAAGATGGGCAATGCGGCGGTACATCAGCAGTTACCCATCAAAGCAAACCAGTAAAGTTGAGGCAGATTCAATCAAATCCTGCGTAGTGTCATGAGCGGCGGTGTCGAAAGCGCTGAACGCGTTCCGATCAGTCCCGCAAGAGTCACACCTACCGTTCCCGCAACCACACCCGTCAGCCATATCCATGGATCGAAGGTGTACGTGAGGTTCAGAGCATATTCCGCCACGACATAACCAAGCGCGCTAGCACCTGCAGCGGCAAAAAGACCAGCCAGGCCCCCTAATATGGCGAATTCGGCCGCCCAAGCGCGGGCGAGCTGCCTGCGCCTCGCTCCCAGAGTGCGGAATATGGCGGCCTCCTGTATGCGCTCGTCCTGAGTGGAGACAATGGCGGCATAGAGTACCGCCAACCCCGCCAACAGCGTAAACAGGAATACGAATTCGACTGCCTGGGTTACCTGTTCGATCATTTTCTGTACCTGGATGAGGATGGTGGCCACATCCAGCACGAGCAGGTTTGGAAATTCCTTGACCAACTGGTTCGTCAGTTCCACTTGCAAGGGTGGGAGATAAAAACTGGTCACGTAGCTTGCCGGATATTGCTCGAGCACGCCGGGCGGGGTCACAACAAAAAAGTTTACCCGGAATGAATCCCAGTTCACTTTCCGCAAACTCGTGACCTTGGCAGAAAACACGCTGCCCGCTATATCGTAAGTAAGCGTATCCCCTACGTGGATGCCGATTGTCTTTGCTATATCCTCTTCTATCGAGATTTCCTCTTTTCCCCGGTCCTCAGGTTTCCACCAGTGGCCTTGGACGATCTGGTTGTCGCTCTGCATCTCACTCGCCCACGACAGGTTGAATTCCCGCTCTACCAGCCGTTTCGCCCGAATATCGACATAATCCTCCGAAGTGATCGGCTTGCTGTTGATCTCGGTAAGACGGCCTCGAACCATGGGAAAAACCTTCGGCGGCTGCATCTTATGCTCCTTGAAAAATGCCGCCAGCGGTTCCAGCTGCTCCTCTTGGATATTTACCAGAAAATGATTGGGCGCATCCGGCGGCAGGCTGGTCCGCCAGTTGCGCAGCAAGTCATCGCGGATCAGTGTCAGCGCAAGCAGCGCCATCAGGCCCAACCCCAGGGCTACCGATTGCAACACACTTGCAGTAGCGCGTCGGCGGATATTAGCCAATCCATAACGTAATGCGCCGCCTGCCTGGTTGCGCATATGAGCCAGCATTTTCACGAGCAAAAATCCGAGCAGCCCGAAAATACCTATTGCCGCAACGAAACCGCCAATGACTGAAGCGCCCAACCGCATGTCGCCGGCTTTCCACAAAAACAGTAGTGAAAGCACGCCCAACCCCAATGCATAGCCTGCGAGACCCTGGGTTTTGGGCATTCCAATATCACGTCGCAGCACGCGCAGCGCCGGTACACTGCGCAGATTGAGCAAAGGCGGCAGCGCAAAGCCAAGCAACAGCACCATCCCGGTGAGCAACCCATGCACGGCGGGCCATACCGTGGGCCATGGCAATTCGGCTTCAACCATTCCCGAAAGCCAATAGGTAAGGACCTGCTGGGCGACAAAACCGAGAAGACAGCCCAGGCCGCTGGCAACGAAACCCAATGTGAGAAAATGATACAGGTACAGGCGCAGCATGGCGCCCTGGCTTGCCCCCAGACACCGCATCACGGCACAGCCGTCCAGGTGACGCTGCGTAAAACGCCGCACTGCCAATACCGCAGCAGCAGCAGCGAGTACAACGCTGGCGAGCGCAGTGAGGCTCAGGAATTTTTCTGCCCGCTCTAGCGCGGACCTGATTTCGGGACGCGCGTCGCGAATGCCCTCGATTCTCTCCCCGAGCATTAGGCGCGTCTGGGCCCAATTCCGGAATTCCTCCACTTCCCCTGAATCGCCGGAAACAAGCAGGCGGTAGCCAATGCGGCTGCCCTGCTGGATCAACCCAGTCGCAGCCAGATCAGCGTCATTGATCAGCACGCGTGGTCGCAGGTTGAGAAAACCGATCGAATAATCCGGTTCCTGCGTGATCAGTGCATCCACAGCAAAGCGGGATGCGCCAACCTCGATCTTGTCCCCCCGTTTGAGAGAAAAGCCGATCATGAGCTTCTCGTCCACCCAGGCTGTGCCTGGGGACGGAATCCTGTTTGCGATATGGGTTATGCGCTCAGCAGGCGGAGCTCCGTTGCCGAAATCCTCGCTGATGCGCAATTCGCCGCGCAACGGGTAGCCTTCCGTCACGGCCTTGATTTCCGTCAGCAGGCTTTCCTCCCCTTTCGCTGTCATACTGGGGAACTTGATGGCCGTGGAAACCGACAGACCGCGGCGTTTTGCTTCCTCGGCGTAATGCGATGCCAAAGGATGGTCCGAAAAAATGATCAGATCCGCTCCCAGCAACTGATTGCCCTGGCGTGAAAGCGCCAACTGCACGCGATCGGCAAAAAAACCGACAGTGGTCATCCCACCCACTGCGACGACCAGCGCAAATAACAGAACGCGCAACTCGCCCGCGCGCCAGTCGCGTCCAAGCATGCGAAGAGATAGCTTTAGAATGTTCATTCAATCATTAAAATCGCTGTTTGTACTTCCTGTTTTTGAAACTCGTAATGTGGCCTGATCAACAGGGCGAAATACGTCAGTCCCGGGACAGTGCTTCTTGCCCCATCTGCTTATTGCTTCCAGAATGGGCTTGAGATCGCTGCCTTTCTCTGTAAGCACGTATTCGTGGCGAATAGGTTTCTGTTGATATACCCGCCGGGAGACAAGGCCTGCTGCTTCCAATCTTTTCAGGCGATCGGAAAGAATGTTCGAAGCGATATTTTCCGGCGACGAGATAAAATCGGCATAACGGCGTTTGCCGAGCACCAGGTCGCGAATGACCAAAAGAGTCCATTTGTCGCCAAAGATATTCAACCCATTGGTAATGGGACATGAGGAGCGCTTGAATATGGCGTCATCACGCGCTTCCGCACCGCCTGTCACAGCTTCCTCCTTCATCCGTCCATAACTTATAACACTTGCGAGGGTTATAACATTTGCGGGTAAACTTTAATATAGTCACTTGCAACTCGCAACATAGTAGACTAGGCTGCAGTCCCTTGCCACGGCAAGCTGATGAATGGAAAGCTGATTAACAAGATGGAGAACAGCCGTGCTGACACTGTACCAGTTCGAGCGCACCTGGGGTAACCCGAATTTAAGTCATTTCTGTTGCAAAACAGAAACGTATTTGCGTATGGCAGGGATTGAATATGCAATCAAGACAACGCTTCCACTGTTTGCGCCAAAAGGTAAATTGCCTTATATAAAAGATGGAAACATCAAATTAGCGGATTCCCGCTTCATCATCCAGCATCTCAAAGACAAGTATAAAGACCTCGACGAAGGGTTGAATCCCACAGAAGCCGCACTGTCCCTGGCAATGCAGCGCTTGGTCGAAGAGCATCTTTTCTGGGCAACCATGTATACCCGCTGGCAGTATACGGATGCGAACTGGCAGGTCAACAAGAAAGCCATCTTTGACGTTTTGCCCCCAGCTATCCGGGATGTCGCAGCGGTTATCTACCGCTACAAGATTCAGCGTCAAATTCATGGGCACGGTATAGGGCGACATAAACCCGAAGAGATTTTTGAACTCGGGATGCAGGATATAGGTGCACTCTCCGCATGCCTGGGCGACAAGAAATATTTTCTGGGGGATAAGCCCACCACGCTGGATGCAAGCGCCTTCGGTTTCCTGATCAATACCTTTGGTTGTCCCATCGAATCCCCGCTGAAGGAATATGGCTTATCGAAGGAAAATCTCAGAAACTATATCGACCGCATCAAAACGCAATATTATTCAGACTTGCTGTAGCACTAGCTGGAAGAGGCGCTGACGCTTGAATCAGCCGCTGATTGCGACTGTCAAACGTCCATTGTTGAACCGGGGTCAAGGCAGAACTTGCAGATTAGCTCAAAGTAGACGCCCGAACTCCATTGTGACTTAAGAAACCGTAATGTAGCACCGGAACATCCAGAACATCGAACAGGAAAGAAAGGCATGGATTTTTGGCGTAAATTGCCGCCGGGTACGCGGCTGCTGGCTGTAACAGGATTTGTGGCGCTGATGGTGGCGGTGGCAGCACAGTTTCACGTGAGCTCTCAGGGCGATCGGTCTTCAACATATCCGAAAGGCTATCGCGGCGGGACTTGCACTATTGAAACCGAGACCCTGCTTGTGGGCTATTCTGCCTACTTCATCCCGAGTGACTACGAAATACCGGATGACCCAACCAGCGCCAAGGCAGTTCCCGTTCTCTGCGGCAAAGTGCCAAGCCCTGGCACACTCAATGTGACGCTGGATCTGCTTTATCCTGAATCTGCCCGCTATGCTCCCCTGGCCCTTCGGTTAGTCAAACTGTCGGACAAAAATGGGGAGCAGGAATTGCTGTCAATACCACCGCAGGCGTATGGATCCGGTACTCTCACTCAGGCATTCAAGTTCGATTCGGTTGGACAATACGCGCTCTATCTCGACGGTAAACGCCCCGCTGGTAAAGAGTTCAAGTTACAGATACCGATCAAAGTCGGGACGGACTGGAAAGATTATGCGGCCAAGTACTGGCTCCAGGCACTGGTGTTCCTTTTTATCGTAATTGTTCTCTTAAATTGGAAGAGAATATTTGGGTGATCGCCTGCGGAACGTGGGGCCCTTCAGGATGAAGACACATCGTTTGCGAGGAGTCATCCAGTGATCTGCTACTGGAACTGCTACCTTATAAATCCTTCCTGGAATCCCCTTTGAGCAGATGCAGTCCGGAAGCGGAAGAATGCGTTGTCCTATCTAGGATCCACTTAGCGCGCCACCTCTTCGCTTTCAACTGGATCAGCCGTTGATTGCATATAGCGTCGCCATCCTCCAAACTGACTAATATCCTTTGCATCCGCTACCGTATAGCCCTCGCATAAGAAACCCTGCACGGATTCGCCGCTCGCCAGAGTAATGGTGCCGATCCCCAGCGGAGCAGGTATGCCGGCAACAAAGCTGCCAAATTCGCTTGCTGGCAGTTCCCACACCTCGACCTCGATCGCGCTCCCCCGCTCGTTCTTATCCACGTGTACCAATCCAGGGCGAAGCGGCGGTGTTCCCGGAAGCGCATAGAGTTTGTAGTCGGGGGAAGTTGTGGTACTTGCCACTAGACGTCCGTTGCGGCTGGTCAGTTGAGGATTCAATGGCAGACCGGACAGATGCGCGCCGCACACTGCTACGCGTGCCATTTCAGGTCGCGTTGCCGTCCGGGATAAATTCCGGGAGCCCCCTTTTTCTGATATATCTCTCAATTGAAAGGGAATAGCGGTTGCGCCTAGAGGCAGCGCATAGACTTGCTGCAACCGTGCCGCAAGCTGCAACAAGACAATATCATGATGTGCCGGCGCAGCGAGGGTAATGCCAAACGGGAGACCGTCGTTCTGGAATCCGGCCGGCACTGCAACAGCTGAATAATCCAGGAGATTCATGAAATTGGTGTAGTAACCAAGATTTGTGTTGAGGTTGATCGGATCATCCAGCATTGTATTGATGCGGTAAATGGTTCCGGCTGTGGGTGTGAGCAGGCAATCGACGTCTCTCCAGCTTTGATCTGCCCGACGTTTGAATCTGCGCAAATCGTAAACACTGTTGTAGGCATCGGCGGCGGAGTATCGATGTGCGCCGCCAATGATTTCTCTCACCGGAGAGATTATCTGGTCACTGTGAAGATCGAAAAATTTCTGAATCGCTGCATAGCGCTCGGCTACCCAGGGACCGCCATACAACAGGCCTGCCGTTTCCAGAAAAGGCGAAAAGTCGATCTCGATGACTTCACTCCCTAATGCCCGAATTTTTTCGATAGCATCATGGAACAAGCGCACGGCCTCGCGATTGCCGAAGAAATGCAGTTGCCGCTCGCGCGGGATGCCAAAGCGCAGGGGCTGCGCCCGGAACGGCTCCAGCATGCCATGGCTGAAAGCCCCCTCTCTCTGGCGCGAGTAAATGTCCTCTGCATCGAAACCGGCAGCCACATCCAGAACCCGGGTAGCGTCGGCGGCAGTAAAAGCAAAGATGGACACGCAGTCCAGCGAACGGCAGGCCGGCACTACTCCTCGAGTGGAAAGCCAGCCCCGCGTAGGCTTGTACCCGAGAACATTATTGAATGCGGCAGGCACCCTTCCAGACCCGGCCGTATCCGTTCCCAGGCTGAAGCAAACCCGGCCTTTGGCTAGCGCCACCGCGGAGCCCGAGCTTGAACCCCCTGAGATATAGTCGGGATTGAATGCGTTGCGGCAGGCGCCGTAGGGTGAACGCGTGCCATTCAATCCTGTGGCGAACTGATCCATGTTTGTTTTGCCGATTGGAATCGCGCCCGCCTCTATCAATCTCTGCACCACCGTTGCGCTACGTTGCGGTGTGTAGGCAAACGCCGGGCAAGCCGCTGTAGTTGGAACGCCCGCAAGGTCGATATTGTCCTTGATAGCGAAGGGAATGCCATATAAAGGCAGTGCAGCCATCCCTTTTTCTTCCACCTTCCGGGCATATTGCCGCAGTGATTCCAACGGCAGCTTGTGTATCCAAACATTGTCGGGATCGTCCTGGATCAGCGCATGTACCGCCTCCACCGTCCCAGTAGGAGTCAGCTCCCCGGCGGCATAACGCTGCAGCAGGGACGGGATATCGCCCAAGGGACCAAGCTTGCTCATATTTACTCCTCCTGAACGATAAGCAACATCTGCCCGGCGGATACATGGCTTCCCTCCTTGCAGAATAGCTGTCGTACCGTACCGCTCACCGGTGTCTCTACGGAGAATTCCATTTTCATGGATTCCACCACTATCACTGGGTTTCCCATTTCGACACGCTGCCCTTCCTTGACCAGCAGTTTCCACACCGTGCCGGTTACATGCGCACTCACAACCTGGGAACCGGTGGGCAAATCCAGTTCGCCCTGCGCATCCGCTTCCTCGAGCGTAACCTCGCTCACGTACTCAGCCTTGCCTTCGGCCTTCCAGCGTTCACGCTCGGCTTCAAACGCAGCCTGCTGCTTTGCTTTGAAAGCGCTGATAGATGCCGCATTCTCTTGCAGGAAAGCGTTGTACTGTTTCAAACTGAATGTTGTTTCCTCGATCCTCAGCTTGAAGTGCCCTGTAATGAAATCCTTGCGCAGCTTGAGCAGTTCGCTTTCGCTAACGGGATAGAAACGGATCTGGTCAAAAAAACGCAGCAACCAGGGCTTTCCTTCCTTGAAATCAGCTGTCTGGCGGTAACGGTTCCACATCTGCACCGTTCGGCCCACAAACTGATACCCTCCGGGACCTTCCATCCCATATATGCACAAATAGGCCCCGCCTATGCCCACTGCATTCTCGGGCGTCCAGGTGCGCGCAGGATTGTATTTCGTGGTCACCAGGCGATGACGCGGGTCCACAGGTGTGGCAACCGGAGCTCCAAGATAGACGTCACCCAGCCCCATGACAAGATAATTTGCGGAAAATACGAT
>DATEEZ010000196.1:0-4935 GCA_035280905.1 Nitrosospira sp. | reverse complement strand
TCCGTTTAAGCATCAAAGGGTTTGATTGGTAGCTTGAACCTCTTCACCCTCACCCCCATTGTGGGGCAGCTGAATCAAATCCAGCGATACACAGAAGACCTCCACCAGGTGGAGAACCGCAGGGCCCTAAAATCTGGCCCGGCGTTTAGCCGGCTTTTTTATTGCTCTTACTCGCTTCGCGGGTTTTCTTCTTGCCTGACTCCATTTAATCCATAAGCTGTTTGATTACCGGGAACGGCAAGGGATTTAACTCACTTCAGGAAGTCCTACAACAATTTAAATTGAACGGCCACCTTCTCCTATAGCGAGGCGGAAATAAACCAGCTATGAACGGCTAATTGCTCCGCGTGTTTCAAGCCCATACATGGGCCTCTTCAAAATAGACTGTATCCCCCGTCATGTGGCCTTGATAGTTTTCGTCTGGACTTGATTCAAAACTAACTATCTTCCCTTTAAAGTTACCATTACCCAAGTCATCAGTGACTTCCACCAATACTAACTCATCACCGATCTTCAGGTCCCTTACATCGCCAACCTCAACGGGGCATTTGAGGGCTTCTCCCGAAGCGTAGTGTCTAGCGACAATTAAGGGCTGCCCATCAGGACGCTTTGTAAACGGGGTTTTCTTCTGATTTTCCATAATAGGTTACCAGGCGGTTACATGAGCGGGATATGCAATTATAAGTTACACGGGAAGGAAGTAACTTACTGTTTATTGGTGGGTCGTGAGCGATTCGAACGCTCGACCTACGGATTAAGAGTCCGCTGCTCTACCAGCTGAGCTAACGACCCGGATTGAATGTACCGGAATAATTTCAGTTACAGGTTCAACGCATGACAGAGGCAAAATCTGCCAAGCCTTTGTTGCCCGAATCTGAGGGTGCTAATCCTACCACATCCGGAAAAAAATTCGAATGGGGCAATTACATGATCCAAACCATTACCTGATCCAAAAGGGCTGGTTGAATGAACAGGAGATCGCTCTTCCCTTCCCGACTGCGAACGTCCAGCTGCTCCAGGTGAATAGTTATCCAGCAAACCGGTTTGGCTGGATGCATTCCTCCAACATGACCCGCATGCGCTGCCAGTGCGAACCTTCCCAGAAAACACGCTGACAGATATCGCACGTACTGAAATGGTCGAAGCGTTCGCGTACGGACGGCGGCAAGCGCTCAAGCACCGCGGCTTTTTCAACAGGCCGTAGAGGCGCGTTGCAATTCAGGCATAAAGTAAAAGGCTTGATGCTGTGTGCAAGGTCCAGCCGGTCGAAAATCTCGCAGAGCTGATCAGGAG
This sequence comes from Nitrosospira sp., assembly GCA_035280905.1. Classification (GTDB taxonomy): domain Bacteria; phylum Pseudomonadota; class Gammaproteobacteria; order Burkholderiales; family Nitrosomonadaceae; genus Nitrosospira. The sequence continues at coordinate 3,642 of DATEEZ010000196.1, read as the reverse complement.
GTTTCAAGGCGCGCACGTAACATCCATGGGTAATAGAACGCCGCTTGAGCAGTTCGCGGTCACGGGTGAGCACGATGCGCCTTTCCTGAGCGGCCAGCAATTCGATCTGGCGGTCGTGATAATTATTGTCGTATAACGTGTCGAAACCCGTCATGCGCAACAGATGCGCCAAACCACCCAGGTGGGCATCCGCAATAAAGCGTGTTATCCGCAGAGGATGCTCGCGGATGCGCAGCAAGGGTGTGACATCGACCATTTCGAATTTGGGAAAGACTGCGACCCGATCACCATGCTCCAGTATCCGGTCGAATCCCACCGACTCTCCGTTTACCAGCACCAGTTCCACTTCGGTGTGCGGCACGCCCAGTGCTTCGATCATATGCTTGGTGGTCGCTGCACGGGCGCAGGGACAGGAGAATTCCCGCTTGCGCCGCTCGGGAGCGAGAAAGTCATTCAGTTCCTCATAAAAACGGAATATTGCGGTAACCATGAATCAGTATTGCACTTTTCAGGCTTAAGCGCATGATTACTCCATTTTCCGGCAGAATCAACGGCAGTTGCATAGGGCATTCTCTTTTTCTGGAGTAATATCATAATACTGCACACCTGCTGCTCGGCGCTCGTCAGGTGATTCCATTCGCGGGGAAAACATGCAATTCAAAATACGAGAAGGTCGCCTGGTGGATGCTGAGGCAGCGGGGATGATCTGCTACGAAGCATTCAGCACTATTTCTCAGCAGCATGGTTTTGAACCCGACTTTCCCTCGCTCAAAGAGGCGCGTGATCTCCTGCAGGCTTTGTTTTCGAGACCGGATGTATATTCAGCCGTGGCTGAAAGCGAGGGAAGAGTCGTAGGCAGCAATTTCTTGTGGGAGGATTCCGCCATTGCCGGCATTGGTCCGCTAACGGTAACGCCGGAAGCCCAAAGCGGCAGGGTGGGTCGAGGCCTGATGGAGGACGTGCTGGCGCATGCCCGGAATAAACATTTCGCTGGCGTGCGGCTGGTGCAAGCTGCATATAATAACCGCTCCCTCTCCCTCTATACCAAGCTTGGATTTGAGGTGCGGGAACCATTGGCAAATCTGCAGGGAGCACCACTGCGAATTGATATCCCCGGCTACAATGTCCGTCCCGCAGTGGCGGAGGACGCGGATGCATGCGACCATTTGTGCCGAAAGATACACGGCCACGATCGAGGGCAGGAATTGCGCCACGCGATTGCGCAGCACACTGCAATGGTGGTGGAACACGGAGGCCGCATTACCGGTTACGCGACATTAATCGGTTTCATGGGGCATGCAGTGGGGGAGAGCAATGAAGACCTCAAAGCCCTGATCGGCGCCGCAGATTCGTTTGCGGGACCAGGCTTTCTTCTGCCCACGCGTAATAGCGAGTTGTTCCGCTGGTGCCTGCAACAGGGGTTCCGGGTAGTTCAACCGATGAATCTGATGAGCCTTGGCCTCTATAACCAGCCCTCAGGAGTCTTCCTGCCCTCCATTCTTTTCTAGGAGAAAGAGATTCCGCGAACTGCGAATCATATCGGTACGACAGGCTACCATGGACGGCTAAGTCAAACAGGAGGCCAGATGTCTCAACATGAAACATTCCTGCGGGAAGCGGTGCGTCTCGCCAAAAACAACCGTGAACGGGGTAGCCGGCCCTTTGCCGCAGTCCTCGTTGTCGATGGGCAGGTCGTCTCCATGGGGGTCAACGATGTCGTGCAGAGCAATGATCCCACCATGCATGCAGAAATAGAGGCAGTGCGCGCTGCCAGCCGGAACCTCGGTCGTCCTGATTTGAGAGGCAGCATCGTTTATGCCAGCGGCCACCCCTGCCCCATGTGCCTGGCGGCAATGGTGATTGCAGGAGTGGATGCCGTCTATTACGCTTTCGACAACGATGATGCGGAACCCTATGGTTTTTCGAGCAAGGCGGCCTATCAGAAGCTGCGCCTGTCACTGGAGCCCCCGCCCCTGCCGCTCATTCGACTCGATCTCGGCGTGTCTCCTGTAGAACTGTATGGCGCATAGCTTCCCAACCCGAGATGGGCGGCAGAAAGAGAATGAGAAGCAAGGAGATATGAAGTAAGGAAGTAAAACGCAGCGCGTTCCGCGACGGATTTTTGCCAGTTGACAACATTCTAAAAGTATTACAGATTCTAGCTCAACAAGCTCTTTAACTACCCGTCCCGCGTAATCAGAGGGTTATAATGGCAGCACATATATTGCCTGGCAAAGAAGAAGACACAAACTCTATGAATAAGCAATCATTGCAAGACACGCTGCTCCTTCCCCGAATACCAGACATACCAGAACCTCTGGATAATGCGGGAGCAACAAGCAATAGCGAAAGCCTTATTGACGCCCCGATCCTGAGAGAAGCAATAAACAACAGAATAATAGAGCCTATGCACCTTACTCGATTTCTGGTCACAAATTTTCGCTCGGTAGAGAACAGCGGCTGGGTTGAGGTTGATAGCGTTACTGCGCTCATCGGCGTGAACGAATCGGGCAAGACAAATCTGCTGATTCCGCTCTGGAAACTGAATCCAGCAGTTGGAGGAGAGATCGTGCCGGCTTCGGACTACCCGAAAAAGCAATTCGGCACGATGCGGCAGGCGCCGGAAAACTTCTGCTTCATAACAGCGGAATTTGAGGCAGGAGAGCTTGCAAAGGAGCTTTGCGGCAAGATAGAAATCTCCAGCGAAGAGGCCTCCCTCGTAGCTGTAAAACGGTACTTCAATGGGGATTATTCGATCTCCTTCCCCCGGCGGGAAGAGCTTGGCGAGATCAGGAGATCATCAGGGGAAGGCGCAGAGGATGTTGTGGATGCGGTAATCCGCGCGCTCCCGAAGTTTGTCTATTACTCGGAATTTGGAAATCTGGATTCTGAAATCTATCTTCCCCACGTGGTACAGAATCTTCAACGCACCGACCTTGGGCCCAAAGAGGCAGCCAAGGCGCGTACATTACGAGTTCTTTTTAAATTCGTAGGCCTCGAGCCGGGAGAAATCCTTGAACTCGGGCGGGACTTCCCAAGGCGCAGGGGTCGTCGGGAGCCCAAGGCGGAAGAAATCCGCGAAATCGCGATGAAGAAAAGGGAGCGCTCCATCTTGCTGCAATCGGCAGGCGCGCTTCTGACGGATAAATTCAGAAACTGGTGGAAGCAGGGAGATTACAAATTCCGCTTCGAAGCGGATGGAAGTCACTTCCGCATATGGGTTTCGGATGATCGCCGGCCGGAGGAAGTGGAACTCGAAAGCCGCAGCACCGGCCTTCAGTGGTTTCTGAGTTTTTATATGGTCTTCCTGGTGGAAAGCGGGGGTGAGCACCAGAACGCCGTCTTGTTGCTGGACGAGCCCGGATTGTCGCTGCACCCCCTGGCGCAGCGCAGCCTTTCTGCCTTCTTTGACAGTCTTGCAAAAGCCAACAAAATCCTCTACACGACCCATTCGCCATTCCTGCTGGATGCGGAGCATCTGGGACGCGCGCGCAAGGTGTACGTCTCCGCGAGCGGAACGACGCAAGTGACATCCGACCTCCGGAGCTTGGAAAAGGATGTGCGGCAGGCGGGAGCCGCCTATGTGGTTCACTCCGCGTTGAACTTGAATATCGCAGAGAGCATGGTGACGGGCTGCCAACC
>DATEEZ010000195.1:0-5664 GCA_035280905.1 Nitrosospira sp. | reverse complement strand
CGTCAAATATACGACGTTGTTCACCCCGTTAATCTGCAAATTGCGCAGCTCCACCTTCTCTTATCATTAACATCATCTGCCACTGATCGAAACCTTTCCTCCAGTCAGATAGTGTGCTGGATGAACTCGAGAAGGGTGTGGGGGTGCTGCGCCAAAAAAACGTGACGATGCCATTAAATGTTTCTCCTGGACCACCGTTAATAAGCATAACAGCAGTTGATTAGCTTCGGGTAAATCGAGGCGAACCAAAAGTTGACGGCTGTAGGTGTAATTTCATAAAAAATTAGTCAAGGAGATTTACATGGCTGCAATTATCAATACCAACGTCATTTCCATGAATGCGCAGCGTAACCTCAACGGTTCGCAGAACGCTCTCGCCACCACACTGCAGCGCCTGTCCTCCGGCCTGCGCATCAACGGCGCAAAGGACGATGCTGCAGGGTTGGCGATTTCGGAGCGTATGACTTCCCAGATCAGGGGCTTCAATCAGGCAATCCGCAACGCCAACGATGCCATCTCGATGTCCCAGACGGCGGAAGGCGCACTGGGGGAAATCGGCAACAACCTGCAGCGCATACGCGAACTGGCGGTGCAATCGCGCAATGCCAGCAATAGCGCAAGCGACCGTACCGCGCTCAACAATGAGGTTCAGCAACTCAAGGCCGAAATCGATCGCGTTGCTTCGACCACGACGTTCAACGGCATCAAACTGCTCGACGGAACATTCGCTGGTCAGCCCTTCCAGGTGGGGGCCAATGTAGGCGAAACCATCAATATCAGCAGCATCGTCAACGCACAAAGCTCGTCCCTGGGTACTACCACGACTTATGCAAGCAGCGTGGTAGGAGTTGCTAATGCAGCTCAGACTGCGATCGCAGCGGGTGACCTGACCATCAATGGTATCAGCATAGGAGCCATCGCGGCGGGAGCTAACGCTACTGCCCAAGGTGACAATATCGCAGCCGCCATCAACGCGGTATCGAGCGCAACCGGGGTTTCTGCTGTCAACGCGGCTGGCGTGCTGACCCTCACCGGCATATCCAGCGGCGGCATCACTATAGGCATGAGTGGAACGGCTGCTACCGCGAATACCGGCTTGACCGCCGCCTCAACCGCAGCAACGGGAACCACTGTCGTTGGCTTCGACGCTCTGAAGATAGACACCACCGCCAATGCCGACACCGCCATCGCCTCGATGGATTCCGCATTGAGCGCGCTCAACGCGGCCCGTGCTGACCTTGGCGCCTACCAGAACCGGTTCTCCTCGGCGGTTTCGAATCTTCAAACCGCCTCCGAGAACCTGTCTGCTTCGCGCAGCCGCATCATGGATGCCGACTTCGCAGCGGAAACGGCGGCGCTTTCGCGCAACCAGGTGCTGCAACAGGCGGGAACGGCCATGCTGGCTCAGGCAAATGCAATGCCTCAAAGCGTATTGTCCCTGCTGAGAGGCTAATCGCCGGTACACCGGCCTCGGCCTGAGTGGCCGGGAGCGTGATGAACGGGGAATCGGAAGCCTGCTTCCGATTCCCGTTCGAACCCTCTGGAGAAGTCAACAATGAAAATCCAACAATCCGGACCCGTCATTCAACCAGGGATTGCTTCCAGAACAACCGAAGGTGAATCCATGCACGCTGATGTTCGCCTATCGACAGGGGAGAGAAATCCGCCACTGCCACAGACTACGCAGGTGAAGCAGGAAACGGAAAAGGAAATAACGCTACTTGCCGGCTCGAGTCTGGAATTCAGCGTTGATACCGACACTAACAGGATAGTGGTAAAAGTCGTAGACAACCAGACCCGGGAACTCGTGAGGCAGATTCCCATGGAAGAAATGCTGGCCCTGGCAAAGGCTATGAATCAGCTGCAGGGTCTGCTGCTGCAGACTAAGGCCTGATGGCAGGATAGGGCAGGGCACGCCCGTCGAAAACAGGAAAACAGAAGAGGATAGAAATATGGCGATTACCGCAGCTGGGGCAGGTTCGAACCTGGACGTAAATGGCTTGGTCAGTCAGTTGATGGCGGCCGAACGCGCGCCGCTTGCTTTGCTTCAGAAGCGTGAATCCGACTACCAGGCAAAACTGTCCGCTTATGGAACACTGAAAGGCGCCTTGTCTGCTTTTGAGACGGCAATGCAGGGATTGGCTGACCCTGCAAAATATCATGCTATTAGCGCGACTGCCGCGGATACCTCCATATTGACGGCAACGGGGAATAGCAACGGCAAGGCGGTGCCGGGTAATTATTCTGTGGAAGTACAGCAACTTGCCCAGCAGCAGAAAATCCGTTCCGAAGGTTTTGCCAGCACGTCAAGCACGGTAGGCAGCGGAACCCTGACGATACAGTACGGTACTTATGATAGCGTCCTGAACGCTTTTACTCTGAACAGCGCGAAACCGGCGCAAACGATAACGATCGATCCCTCCAGCAACACGCTCTCTGGCGTGCGCGACGCCATTAATGCGGCGAATATCGGCGTGAGCGCAACAATCGTCAACGACGGCACCAGCAACAAACTTGTGGTGACCGCAAAGGATGCGGGGGCGGCAAACAGTCTCAAGATTACGGTCAGCGATGATGATGGCGCCAATATCGATGCAGCCGGACTCTCCAGTCTTGCCTTCGACCCCACAGCGGGAGCCGGCTCCGGCAAGAATCTCACGCAAGTGCAAGCTGCGCAGGATGCGAAGCTGCGGATCGACGGGATCGATATCACCAAATCCTCGAATACGATTACAGACGCAATTGAAGGCGTGACACTCAGTCTGCTCAAAACGAATGCAGGCAGTCCGACGACACTGAATGTCTCGCAGGATACCGCTGCTGTCAAGACAGCGGTCGAAACATTCGTAAAGTCGTACAACAGCATTAATCAAACGCTTTCCGACCTCAGTTCTTATAACTCGGCAGCGAAGAGGGGCGCAATATTGCAGGGGGATTCCGCTGCATTCTCGATTCAACGCGGAATTCGAGCGGCATTAACGGCCATGATCGGCGACGGGGGGAACCTCACCTCCCTGTCCCAGATCGGCGTTACCTTGCAGAAAGACGGCAGCCTGGCAGTGGATTCCGCAAAGCTACAGGCGTCCATGGACGCAAAGTTTGAACAGATCGGCGGGCTGTTTACGATGCGCGGTACCTCCACCGACAGTCTGATCACGTATGACGGCGCAACGGACAAGACAATGGCCGGAAATTATGCCGTTACGGTTACACAACTCGCAACGCAAGGCAGCCTCAGCGGAAGTCAGGCGGCAGGGCTAACGATAACGGCAGGGGTCAACGATCAACTCAATTTTAATGTGGATGGGGTGGCAGCCAGTATTACGCTAGCCGAGGGAACTTATGCTTCCGCGGATGCGCTGGCAGCCGAGGTGCAAAGCAAGCTGAATGGTCTCGCTGGCCTGACAGCCGAGGGAATTTCAGTACTGGTCTCCCAGTCAGCCGACATATTGAGTGTCGTGTCGACGCGCTACGGATCCGCCTCCAGCGTCACCCTCACAGGAGGTAATGGTGCAGGCAATCTGCTGGGGGCCAGTCCCACAGGCGTGACGGGGATGGATGTCACAGGCTCCATCAATGGTATCTCTGCCACAGGATCGGGGCAGATGCTGACTGCCGCTGCCGGAGGAGCGGCCGAAGGTCTGCGCGTCGCAATCCACGGAGGCGCGCTCGGCGCTCGCGGAACAATCGAATTCTCGCGAGGTTACGCCGAGCGATTGAGCAAGGTTGCAGAAGAGTTTCTCGCCACTGAAGGAGTGATCGCCAACCGAGTCGATGGGCTGAACGCCAGTATCAAAGATATCGATCGGCGCCAAGAGGATTTTAGCCGTCGACTTGAAATCGTTGAGGCGCGTTACCGGGCACAGTTCGCTGCGCTCGATGCCATGCTGGGCAGCTTGACCCAGACGAGTCAGTTTCTTCAACAACAACTGGCCTCATTGCCGACTCTCAACGAAAAATGACCAAGGAGTAACCGTATATGTATCCAGCATCTCGCTGCAGTGTAAACGCCTACGCCCGGGTTGGTCTTGAAACGGGCGTAATTGCCGCCAGTCCCCACAAGCTCATCCTGATGCTGTTTGAAGGAGCGCAGATAGCATTGGCTTCGGCGCTTAATCATACGAAAAGCGGCCAGATCGCGGCCAGAGGTGAAGCGATCTCCAAAGCCATTGCAATCATCAATTCCGGCTTGCAAGCCAGTCTGGACGTCAAAGCGGGAGGGGAATTGGCGCAGCAGTTGAATGCACTCTATGAGTATATGGGCCGCCGGCTGTTACAAGCTAATGTTCATGACAGACCAGAATACATTGAGGAAGTAATGCGGCTTCTCGGCGAATTGCATGAAGCGTGGGAAGCGATCGGGTCCTTCGGACAGTCAGGTGAAGGGGGAAAGACACTTTCATCCGTCACTCGTGACGGCATTGCCAATCTGAAAAAAGCGTAATGATGATGACAAGTGCAGAAAACCTTGCTGCGTTTCAGTCTCTTTCCGATCTTACCGGAGAGATGAGAGAGGCTGCCCAGGCGAGTGAGTGGGATCGGCTTGCAGGATTGGAGCGACACTGCGCAGCCCTGGTGGCGCAACTCGAGAGCGCGGAGGCGGTGCAGCTTCCCCCGGATATGCAGCGACGGAAAGTTGAACTGATTCACAAGATCCTGGCCGATGACGCAGCGATACGCGAGTACACAGAACCCTGGATAAGACAGGTTCAAGCTCTGCTCGGTACTGCCAGCCGCTCGCGATGCGTGCGTCAGGCATATGAGTCGGGAGCGTGGAATTTCTGAGCAGGAATTCGGGGAACGAGCTCCCGTTGAAAGCACTGTTAAAATGGGAAGGCCAGGGAACGCGGTTTAGTCTTCGGGAGGCTCAGGATCAGGGTAAGCGGGGACGAATGGCTTAGGGCAAACGGGGAGACGAGGGGTTCGGGAAGAACCTTCTCGTTGGGGAAGGGAGCTTCAAATTTGCGAGCTTCCCACCCCTTTTAACGAGGCAACGGGAAGAGGGATTCCAGGGGGCCATTTGATGAGGTAAAGATAGACCTGGTTTAACTCGCCCAGACACCCGACAGCTGGATTAACCACCCGAACAGGAGAATTCGATCTGCGTGCGCCCGACTCAATCGCGGCAATAACCTCAATCCATCCGGTTCAGTCTTCACTTCAAAGACGCGAGGATTTTACTTTGTTCCTCGCCGGACTGGAGCCCGGGCGCTCTCTGAGAGCGCAGGTACAAGCCACGCTTCCCAATAATGAATTCGTCGTAATGCTGCACAGCCGGGAAGGGCAAGATCGGCAGGTGTTACAGATGAAGTTGCCTCGGAGCATGCACCCGGGCGAAACTTTCAATCTGATTTTTCTGTCTCGCGAGCCAAAACCGACGTTCGGGCTCGTGCTCGACTCTCCGGCATTGGTCTCGCAGCTGAGCGGGACCGGACGTTTCATCAGCGCGCTGCTCCAGCAGCCGCTTCTGCCTGGTTCTACCAGCCTATCTGCACAGCCACATGTGGCGCCATTACTTCCTGCGCCGCCGGGCGAGGGTACGTCGGCACAACACACGCGACTCGCTCAAGGACTGATGCAAGCAATAAGTTCAAGCGGACTGTTTTATGAATCCCATCTGGCGCAGTGGGTAGCAGGCAAAAGATTATTGACAACCTTGCTGCT
>DATEEZ010000194.1:0-6179 GCA_035280905.1 Nitrosospira sp. | reverse complement strand
CGGCGACAAGGTTTTGAGCTGGAAGGCTCATGGACGGTAACGAGCGCAATCGATATATTCGGCAACTATACGTTTATCGATGCACGCTTTCGGAAGGGAAATTTTGGCGGTGTGGATGTATCCGGCAACCTCGTTCCGCTGGTGCCGCGTCATAAGGTTGCGGCAGGTGGCACGTACCGGTTGGGCTCCAATACCCGTGCGGCAGTGGTCATGAATTATGTAGGTGAACAGGTTTTCGATAACGATCAGGCCAACACTGCCACGCGTCGTATGCCCGATTATGTCACTGTAGATCTTAAAGTGACTCATCAGATGAGGAAACTGCTGTTGAGCATGGCCGTGAACAACCTGTTCGATGAAAAGTATTTTTCCTATGCCATTCGCAACTCAGCGGGTACGAGCTTCAGTGCATTGCCGGCTCGGGAACGCAACGTCTGGCTCACGGTAAAGTATCAATTCAACTGAACCTTCGAGGATTGCCTGATCCGGGCTGTCCGAAGTCCCGGGCAACGCCATGAATCCTGCGCGCCACTTTGCCACCTTTCCTGCGCCTCCTGGCATCGCTCTGTTGGTGAATTAACAGCCTGGACGTTCGTCGCGGCTTTGTGATTATTTTGATTCTGCCAGCAACGGGCTCTGCGAGGATTGGAGAAGGATTTTCTGAACTCTTGTCGCTTTCCACACTTTATTCGCTGCCAAGGCGAGTGACATAATACGGTTTTTACTGGAACCGCTGTATCCATTCCGGCGATTCACCTGTGCGCTTCATGCAAGACACACAAAATACTGGCATTCGCGGATCATGCCTGCGCCTGATGAGATACGCCGCGCCGTATTGGGACGCGCTCATCCTTGCAACTGCTTGCATGATTGCGACAGCAGCGACCGTCCCAATGCTGGCGGCGTTGGTACAGCCGACCATGGACGAGGTTATCGCGAACAGGAATCCTGAATTGCTGCAGCTCGTGCTTTTGGGGATCATCAGCTTGTTTGCAGTGCGCGCGGTAGCCGGGCACCTTGCGACCTACGTACTCCATTGGGCCGGCAGCAAACTGGTGGCGGATTTGCTCTGCGAGATATTCGACAAGCTGCTTGTATTGCCACATTCGTATTACGAATCCAGTCCTGTCCGCAATCATATTTCGGTCGATCATGCCTCCAGGATAACATCCGACGCACCGGAGGTAGCGCGCGCTTTTGTCAATGTAATGACGGTGATGGTCAAAGATACGGTTACCATCATTGGTTTGCTTGCATGGATGTTTTATCTCAATTGGACGCTTGCCTTGCTGGTTTTATTGATGGCATCCGTGATCCTGCTGGTTGCGCAACTGCTTGGAGAACGGCTCCGGGAGATGGGGCGGGAAAGCGGGCGAGCGTTGGAGGACCTCACCCGGGTCCTGAAGGACACCGCACGGAACTTCATGGTGATCAAGCTCTATGGCGGCGAGCAGCATGAGCACCGACGCATGAGAGAGCAGGGAGAGGAGGCACGCCGATTTTTCATGAAGCGGGTTGCTGTTGCCTCTCTTTATGTTCCTTTGACACAAACCGTTGGTGCTGCTGCCGTTGCTATCACCCTCTATTTCGCCGCAAGTGAAGCAGTCGCCGGTGAAATCACGGCAGGAAGCTTTGCTTCTCTTATTGCGGCCATTCTGCTGCTGATTGCTCCCGCGAAGCGAATGGCTGAAGTGGGGGAAACGCTCCAACGCGGACTGCGCGCGGTTGAAAGCTGGTTGTCGTTACTTGACGGAGAGGCGGAATCGGAGACAGGAACCATCGCTATTCAGCGGGCACGCGGGGAACTGCAATTCGAGGAGGTCTGTTATGGCGAGAGTGTGGAACGGAACTCGGTTGCCTCTTTAAAGATTCATTCCCTGGCGACTTCCGAACCGGAGGCAGCACGGAGGTATGGACTCCATCCCGGATTGCGCGACGTTACCTTGATCATTCAGCCGGGCGAGACGGTGGCGCTGATCGGTTGCGCGGAAACCATCGAGGTACTTACGTGTATGGTGCCCCGTTTCCTCAATCCCACGTCCGGGAGAATTTTGCTGGACGGGCATGATCTCAGGAACATCACGCTGGCGAGCCTGCGTGCCAACATTGCACTGGTGTCCCCGCATACGGTGCTGTTCAATGACACTCTCGCGGCGAATATTGCTTATGGTGCGATGGGCCGCGCGACAGAAGCAAGGATTACATGGGCCGCTCGCACCGCTCACGCATCGGAGTTTATTCGGAAGCTACCGGATGGGTTGCAGACGGTGGTGGGGCAGGACGGCGTAGAACTCCCTGTCGGGCAGCGGCTGCGGATCGCCATCGCGCGCGCGCTTCTGAAAAATGCACCTCTATTGATCCTGGACGAGAAGCTGGGAATGGTAGAGCCGGAGTCATTGCCTCTTGTGCAGGCAGCATTGGATGCCGCAATGCAGGGTCGTACCACGCTCGTTATTGCGGATCGTTTATCCACCCTGGAGAAAGCAGACCAGGTTGTCATGGTGAACAAAGAGCGCATTGTGGAAAGGGGCCTACATCGGGAACTGATGGCAAGAGATGGAGCTTATACACGGTTGATCCGCAGGTTATTTGGTTCAAAAGCCGCAGTAGCAGCCCGGTAAGTTGCAGCATGGCCAACTGGCGAGGAGAGGCGACACCGTACTCCAGTTTCTGACGATTTCTCCAGGCGGTTCACTGCCAGCTGTTGATCAGAGGACTAAATAGCTTGTTGTTCAATGGATCAATGCCCAGACAAATAAGTAAGATTAGTCTCCCTGTGGAGCAGTCGATCTAGTGAATGTCAGCTAGGAATCCATCTCATCTTGCACCTGCAGCGCTTAGCATACGTCATTTTCCTGCTATCGCTATATTGGCGGCACTCGGCATTGTAGCCCTCCTGTTTATCGGAGGGCGGCAATCTATAGCTGTCGGCTTGATACCCCACCCTTGGGACAAACTGGTCCATACCGGTGTTTTTGCCTTGCTTGCTTGCACAATCGGTTTATCGAGCAACCTGCGCGGATGGCCCATACTAGCCGTTGCATTTTTTGGCGCCCTGCTTGTTGGTGCGCTCGATGAATGGCACCAGATGTATCTCCCGGGCCGTAAGGCAGGGTTATCCGATTTCATGGCAGACGTTATTGGGAGCATTTTCGGTACGGCATTTCTGGCAATGAAAGGCTCGCGTTCGTTGCATACACATCCAAAGGCAGGCGATTGCACTAATGAGGAGCACAGTCAGGGGAGCCCCCGCTAATCGAGTTTTCTTCGATTGGAGAGATCTGTTGATAATTGCTTAAGCTCGCGCCTCAGCTTGGGTTTCCGGCGTTGATCAAGATGTAAACAAAAAAACCTGTCGAAGCGGGTTTGAGGGAGAGGAATGTTGGAAAGCTGACATAAAGCACGTTTACGGCTTCCTCGCCCTCTTAGTATTTCTTCTAAGCGACGCACATCCGGATTTTCAGTCCGCAAACCCAACCCACCGACTTTAGCGGTGGTTATCGAGTCAATACCTATCACGCAAGGAAAACGCACGGTCTGCTGACGTGACGGAACTTATGACTGCCTTGAGTAGGTACCCTCTCTGGAACGCCGGTGGACATCGGAAGTTCGAGAAGTGAGGTTACGAACAGAACTTTGAACGCAATGGGGTTATTGTGTTCTTAGCAAGCAAGAAATTTCCTGCTTTTTTTGAATTCTGTAAACGGGATTCATCTGCCGGCACTAGAGAAGCTAAGCAGTTGTTATTTTTCTCGACAATCGAACAGAGTAGGTTACAAGTACAAGTTTTTACCTGTAACACTTACAGCTAGTTAAAACACTACATTCAAGGCTTGGAATTTTCCTATAGATAGCAGGAGTAGATTCCTGCTTTGTTATCACCCTACGCTACCCTTTGATGTCCAGGTTCCCTACGGAAGCCTTCGTGCATACCAAGGGTAGCGGAACAGCCTGTTTCTACGCTTGCTCCAGCCGATTCGAGGTACTCCTTACGCTAGTCTCGCACCTGGTTTTTTCTGATCAAAAGCTCCGACAAAGGATACGACCATGAGCAGCGCGCTATCGTGCGATTAGGAAGAGGAAAGGATAGATAGAGCATAGATAAGAGAAGCGAAAAAGCATGAAACAAAAGCCTGAACTGAATAGTTCCCTCTCCGTTCTGAAGGCCGCAATAGAGGCAACCGTTGACGGACTTCTGGTGACAGATAAGCGGGGCGAGGTGCTTTGCTACAACCAGCTTTATGTGGATATGTGGGCCATTCCAAGCGAACTCCTGGCTCATGCAAGGCATCAGGTGATCCTCGGATATTGTGCGGGGCAACTAAGAGATCCAATGCAATTCCTGCGCTCGACGGAGGAAATTTATGGCGCCTGGGCATCGGAAAGCTTTGATGTCTTTGAATTTCGCAATGGACGGGTATTTGAGCGATATACAAAAGCCAAAACGCTGGAAGGATCAAACATGGTTCGTGTTTGGAGCTTCAGGGATATTAGTGAACGCAGACAGGCGGAAACCTACAAAGCGCAATTAGCGGCAATCGTTGAGTCCTCGAACGATGCAATCATTGTCAAGGATCTATACGGCGTTATTACCAATTGGAATGAGGCGGCAGAAGAGCTTTTTGGGTACCGTTCCAGTGAAATAATAGGCTCTTCCATATTGACACTGGTTCCGCCCGACCGCTTTGAGGAAGAGAACAGAATCATGAGCCTCATCAAGAGCGGGAAACGCACGGACCATTTTGAAACCGTGCGATGGAGGAAGGGCAAGAAACCGATTGATGTCTCTGTCACGATCTCGCCGGTGAAGGATAGTGCCGGCAACATCATTGGCGCATCGAAGATTGCGCGGGATATTACCCAGCGCAAGGAATCACAAGAACGTATCGAGTATCTCGCCCATTACGATTCGCTCACTGGGTTGCCCAACCGTGCGCTGTTCGCCGACCGCATGAGGATCGCGATCAAGAACGCCAGCCGCTATTTCTTCCGGCTCGCGTTACTATTTGTGGACCTTGATCGCTTCAAGCTGATTAACGATTCGCTCGGTCATGAGATCGGCGACAAGCTGCTTAAGGCGGTTGCAGATCGCATGCAGTCTACGGTTCGCCAAACCGATACAGTCAGTCGGCTAGGAGGTGACGAGTTTGTTGTCCTGCTCAATCGGATTGATACAGCAACGGACGCGGCGCGAGTCGCTGAGAAGCTTATTGCAGTCTTGTCTCAGCCTTATCAAATAGAACAGCATGAACTCTTGTTGACCGCGAGCATCGGGATCAGCATTTATCCGGATAGCGGTAAGGACGCCAGCAGCTTGATGCGCAATGCCGACGCCTCGATGTATTCGGCCAAAGGGCATGGCAGGAACCGCTATCAGTTCTATTCTGAAGACTTGACTTCTACCTCTGTTGAGCGGCTCAGCCTGGAGCATGATCTGCGTGGCGCTCTTGCGCGTGACGAAATTTTCCCGGTATACCAGCCACAGATAGAGCTTGCTACCGGACGCATTGTAGGTGCGGAGGCACTCATGCGCTGGGAACGCCTTGGGCAGGGATTAGTCTCGCCTGCAAGCTTTATTCCTGTGGCCGAGGACAGCGGTTTAATTCTATCTCTTGGTGAGCATATCCTGCGGGAATCCTGCCTGCAGGCACGCCAGTGGCATGAGCAGCAGGGATTTGAGGGAACAATCGCGGTAAACGTTTCAGCAGTGCAATTCCGTCAGAATGATTTCACAGATGTTGTACTGCGCGCACTTGCAGACACCGGCCTTTCGCCGGAGTGCCTGGAACTCGAGGTAACCGAAAGCGTGGTGATGCATGGAGTGGAATCGGTCGCACAAAAAATGCGTATCCTCGAATCTCACGGTATAAAACTGGCTATTGACGATTTCGGTACCGGCTATTCCAGTTTGTCATATTTAAGACAGTTTTCCATTGACCGGCTAAAAATAGATCAATGCTTCGTTCGTGACCTCCCCGAGAACACCGACGCCAAAGCTATTATTTGTGCCATCGTGGCAATGGGGTTAAGTCTTGGCTTACGCGTAATGGCGGAAGGTGTAGAGACGGAAGCACAAGCCCGCTTTCTTCAAGACATCAATTGCGCGGAAAGCCAAGGCTATCTGTACGCAAAGCCCATGATGCCACATGATTTTGAAGCCTGGCTAAAAACCAGGAATC
>DATEEZ010000193.1:0-19275 GCA_035280905.1 Nitrosospira sp. | reverse complement strand
TGGCTGAGGCCAAAGAACACGTGCTGTGCGTCTATAATTAAACTTCCTCATCCCCGAGGGATCAGCGCAGGCTCTGGCACTCCACGACAAGAAGGAAAACATAATGCCGCAGACATATTCTCCATCAATCAGCGTAGTGGTCCCGACCTATGAGCAAGCGCGGTTCATCGGCCGCGCATTGGACAGCCTGCAGGCGCAAGTGCTGACTGATTGGGAAGCTGTCGTTATCGACGACGGTTCACGGGATGCAACGGCAGAAGTGGTATCCACATACCTGGGCGACGTGCGTGTCCGTTATTATCGCCTCCCGGAAAATCGGGGGCTGGGCTACGCACTGAATGAAGGTATTGCCAAAGCAAAAGCACCGCTCATCGCTTACTTGCCAAGTGATGATGTTTATTACCGCGATCACCTGCGCAGCTTGAAAACCTGCCTTGAGATGCAGAAAGACGCTGTGCTGGCTTGCTCAGGCGTACGCCACCATTACAACCGCGAGGCCGCTGGACTGATTCCAGGATTTCCGTTGCAACTGGTGCAGTGCATGCACCCCAAAATGCCGGTGCGCTGGGTGGAACGTGCAGAGCTGGAGTCGGATGACCTGGAGCGCCTCTACTGGAGTCTGCTGCGACCCCTCGGCGCCTTTGTCGAAAGCGGGAGCGTGACCTGCGAATGGGTTTCCCATCCAATGCAACGGCACAAGATCATGCAGGAACCGGAAGGCGGCATCAACACGTTTCGCTCTTATTATCGCGTCACAGAACCGTTACGCTTTCATACGTCCGTAGGCCATTCGATCAATGAAGCAGACCACTATCGGAAAATGCGCGAACGGGCGGATACACCCCGAGCCGACAAGGGACTGAAAATACTTCTAGTCGGAGAATTAGCCTATAACGCCGACCGCGTGCTCGCCTTGGAAGAACAAGGGCACAAGCTGTATGGCTTGTGGATGCAGAACCCGTACTGGTACAACACAGTGGGACCGACGCCTTTCGGACACGTAGAGGACTTGCCGCGCGACAACTGGCGCGAAGCACTTAAGCAGGTGCAGCCGGATATTATCTATGCGCTGCTCAACTGGCAAGCGGTGCCGTTTGCACATGAGGTATTAATGACCACTCGTGGCATTCCTTTCGTGTGGCATTTCAAGGAAGGGCCTTTCATTTGCCTTGAAAAGGGAACGTGGCCACAATTGATCGACCTGCATCGATACTCGGACGGACAGATCTTTTCCAGCCCAGAAATGCGGGACTGGTTTGATACCATCATTCCCGGCCTGTCGCTGATCAAGCCCACCCACGTGCTGGACGGAGACCTACCCAAGCGTGACTGGTTTGATCAACCACGCGCGTCACTACGTTCTGCAAGCGAAGGCGATATTCATACGGTATCGCCCGGGCGCCCCATCGGTCTGCACCCCCATCACGTGGCGGAGTTGGCCAGCCAGGGCATACATCTACATTTTTACGGAGAAATAACCCATGGACAGTGGCTGCAGTGGATTGAAAAAACCCAGGCGATGGCACCAGGCTATCTGCATTTACACCCGAATGTAGATCAAAGCCGCTGGACTACCGAGTTTTCCCAATACGATGCGGGCTGGCTGCATCTCTTTGCAAGCAGCAACGGAGGTGAAATCAGACGGGCAAACTGGGATGACCTGAACTACCCCGCGCGGCTCAGCACCCTCGCTGCAGCCGGTCTACCGATGCTGCAGAAAGCAAACGAAGGCGCATTTGTCGCCACCCAGACATTGGCAAAGCAGCTAGGCATTGGAATTTTTTTTGATACCATGGATGAACTTGCTGCACAATTGCGAGACTGCAAGCAGTTGCGAGCCGCTCGTGAGCGAGTTTGGCAACAGAGGCACCTGTTCACGTTCGATCATCATGTACCGAAACTGGTTGATTTCTTCCGCCTCGTGATAGCTTCCACTTCCAGGAAACAGACGCGCTCCGCCAGTTCCGCAGCAGAATCGCCTCACCTGCAGAGCTGCAGACTGGCATGAAAACTTCGGATACCAGCACCACAACACCTGGAATCATCCACTAGGCAAAATCAGCGATCTCATTCTCAAAGCGAGCATGCCAAATATTGCTGGAGTCAGCGCATCACGCCTCGCCGCAGCAGGCGCCAGGAAACTTTAAAACCCCACAACAGGGGATGGCGCCGCAGCATAGGGGTCACCTCGACGCGAACACCAGTATGGCGCTCGATTTTCCAGGCCGCATAGCTGATGCTGTCATGAAAGGTAAAAGCCGCCTTGGACAGACGCAGCACGGACAGGACTTTTCCCTGCCAGCGCCGCAGCCGCCAATGCCGATGCGACTTCCGACGTTCTGCATCGTCTATCAGGCACCGGTAACCTCTGTCCGGCAGGGGCTGCAGTTTTCCTGCCAGTGCCGGTATTGCCAGAGCAGTGAGGCGTGAATAGATGTCCAGGTCCATCTGCGCGAGCTGACGGGCGCGGCCTGCTCTCTCGGGCCGCAATTCCGCGGCGTAAGTCTGGGTCAGTCCATTGGTCCAGATCGTTTCGGTGGTGGTCGTCGTAGTAACGGAACAATCAAGGGTGGGCAGAGTGGATCTGAGAAAAGTGACGACCGCATGGGCCAAAGACACCGAAATACGCTCGCGAATAGCCTCGTCGCGGAAAAACAATAGTCTCGAGGGCTGAGCAAAACGCGCCCAGAGATAAGGGTGGAACCAGTGGCCAGTCCCCCGCTCGAAGTCTGCCATCGAAACTACCGCATACTTGGCGCGAAATGTTTTTTCCTGCAGGGGCACCTCCAGGTAAAAGACATTCGGAGGTAGTAATGCGTTGAAATAGCGCAGGTAGCGCTCGGGGTACGCGCTGCTGTAATTGCTCACTACCGCGTAAAAATCGACAACCCCATCCCCTATCTCACGCGCGCGCAGGCACGATCCATAAAGAAGCACTGCATCGAGGGCTGAACCAAAGCGCAATTTCAACGCCTCGAGCAAAACGAGAAAATCCGGGGATACAGTATTTGAACTCAGTACTGTCATCTCGGAAATCAAACCCTCCGGAAGCGGTAAATCCGCTGTTGCAGCCCCTCGAAGCATACTCATGATTTTGCGTTTGCGCCTGCCCTTTCCGCCACCAGAAAGCCGATCGGACCGGCGGGCGTAATCCGCAAAGGTCCACTCTGACTGTCAGCATGGTAGGATTCGCCGTCGACGACGTAATCGTCGTCAATCAGCAACTCCAGCACGTTGGTGTTGCAACTATGATATCCATCCTTGTCCTTGACATCGTTTCCGCGCCCTATCAGCAACCGGAGCACCGAGCGCAAGGGAAGCTGCCGCTGCTGTCTAACGAACGTGACGTGCAGCGGCTCCGGCTGCTCGCCCCAGTACGGCCTCATGCCGAACAGCAGGCGGTCGAGGGTACTGGCGAAAAGAAACGCAAAGGTTCCGTGATGCTGGGGCAAAGTCTTCTCGGTGACGGTCATCCGGACGGGCGCCCACGCTCCTTGGCGACGCCCGAGCAGGAAGCCTGCAACATAGCCAAAGGTGATAAGGGCAGCGTAGATTTCTCCGGTAACACCCAACCGCTTTATCCTGCTCTGGGAAAAGATCACAGCGCGAGCGATGAGGCCCACACCGAAGAACATTCCATATACCTTCCCCGCTCCGGGCTGTTCTATGCAAAGAACATGACGCTCCATAAGTGCAGGGTGGAAATCTTTTTGAAAGCAAGCGCTGAGTTGCTGCAGGACGGCTTCGGGGCTGCCGCTTATGCCGAGGTCGAGCGCGATCATGTTGGTTGTACCGCCCGGCACTATCGTCAGGATAGGCCACTTCGCCAGGGGCTGAGTGGCGAACAGATGGCACAGCACACCCTGTACCGTGCCATCCCCGCCAATAATTACAAGTAAATCAGTATCGGCGTCCACAAACGCATCCACTGAGGCGCTGATCTCGTCTGCGTTCGTCACTTCCCTGCAGGCCCCGGGAATCTCGCCCGCTGCCCGCCGGACCGCATCCTCCCGCTTACGAATGCGCCCGCTGAGCGGATTGAAAAGCAATCCGATAGATCCTGTCCCGGATTTCAATCTATCGACCCGTGATCTTTCTGTCATCTACATGATCTTAAAGGTGCAAAAATACGAACAGCTAGCCTTCCTTCATCCTGTCCCGCAACGATCTCCTCAAACCAGGAATGCAACGGCTCACGCGATCGTCGCGATAGCCAGCCCATCGCCACTCGCACTGAGAGAAAACCGGCCTGCCCGCCAGCCAACCGAATGTCAGCAGAACCAGGTTGGGATTGCGGCGGGCAGTAATGAGCCGATTGAAGGAATCCAGTAGACGCCAGATGAAAATATCGAATGACGCGATCCAGAACTGGAACGCTCCCTCACACAGCCGCCCACCGATGTAACCAATCAGAATCAGCGCGAATAATAGCGGCAGATGCGAGGATAAGGAATAGTTGGCGGACAACCCGACGCCCCAGGCAATGTACCAGAGCGATGGATGAATGATATCCAGGCCGTGGTCGAGCACATCGCCGAAGCGGCTGGAGGTAACGGTTACCCCCGCCAGTTTGCCGTTGACGGTATCCAGGAAGGTCATGAACCATCCCATCACCAGTCCCAATCCATAGAAACCGTACCAGAACGCAATCCCGGCCAGCACCGCAAACAATAGGCTGAGCACTGTAATATGGTTAGGCTGCAAGCCCGCACGTATGCAAAAGCGTACCGCTCGAAATGCAAGCGCCGGCCACAACCACTCTGTCACAAAATCAGTTACCCCTTTATAAGACCGCTCGAATAGCTCTGACTCGAGGTTGCAGCGGCTGTTCCTGCTGATCGGCAAAACGTAAGGGGCAGCTCTTTTCTTAAGGTTCTGGCGAAGGCTTGGCAGATCAAGGTCTTTCAGCTCACAGCGCCGCAAGGAAGAAAGAGTTTGTCCTTCTCCTTCGCCTGCAAATTCGCCGAGCACCTGATGCAAGTTTCCATTGGAAATCCGGACTGCGACGGGTTTATTCTCGTCGGTGACAAGCACGAGATCTGTTTTTGCTTTGATCAGCGCACCCAGTACGATAGCGTCAAAAAGATAATCCCCGCGTAAAAGCAGCGCAGAGGCAGGGGCGGGAATCCGTCCTGGATCGTCAACCCGCCTGGTCCCGGCAAATGCCTTTAACATGCGTTGCAGACGCTCCCGCCCATTTAAGCCCCAGATAGCGGTTTTACTATCGCCAATAATATGGACATAAACAGGCATCGACGAATTCGCCGGTTGCTTGATTATCTCTGCGCCTGGATTTGTCAAATTGATAGGTTTCGCACGCCCGTCCGTAAGATTACGGCAGACATTCAGGTTGATAAAATCGGGACAAGTCAGAGGTTTGTTAAAAGATCCGCCGTAACCAGAAATAAGCCACGGTGATCAGCACCACCCCTGGGAGAAGTGCGCTCAGCGCGGGATTCAAATGCAGCAACAAGCCGGCATTGGCAATGATCTGATCGAACAGATAGACGCTGATTCCGAGCATTGATGCGAATACGAGCCTGTTGCCGAGTCCCGCACGTACCGATCCAAAAACAAAGGGGATCGAAAGCAACAACATCGCGATTGTCGTCAGGGCGCCGCCCGCCTTGCGCCACAAGGCGAGCTCATAGGCACCCGACTCCTGCCCGGTGACGCGCAGGAAATGCACATGTAAAAATAACTCGACAGGCGAGAGACTTTCCGGAGATTTGGTCAATGTCGAGATATCTTCCTCCTTCAGGAAGGGCTCCCAGGGCACTGATTCTCCGGTTACGACCTCCATGGCGTTACCGTTGAATGTCTTGATGACGACATCCTTCAACTCCCAAAGACCCTCGTTTATGATATACGCATATTTCGCATACGTATAGCTTAGCAGGAAACCCTCGTCGTCAAAATGCATTATTTCAATGTTTGCCGCCCTTTTCGCATGCAGCATTTCTCCGATACGTAATATGTTCCGCTCATCCCGCGTCCATATCCCCAATTGCTTGCCAAGCGCGGCGCTCTTCTCAAGCGCGGCTGCGCGGGAAGAAATGGCCTTCTGCTGAAACTGGGGCGCCACGAACTGATCCAGCACAGTAATAAACAGTAAAAGAACTATTCCAACGGCAACCGGTGCGAGACTGATACCCAGCGGAGATACACCTGCTCCTCGTAACGCGGTGAGTTCTGATCCAACGGCAAGCCTTGCCAGGGCGGTTACATTGCCCATCAATGCGATGAAGGGCGCGAGTTGGATGAATCGTCGGGGCAGCAGTAGAGCCGTATAAAGAAATGCATCCTTGACGGCGTACGTGCCCTTTCCCACATCATCGAGCTGATCCAGTAAATCAAGGAAACCGAAGAGCGGCAGAAGCACCGCAGTAGCGATCCCCAGACCCGTCAAAACCTGGAGCGCCAGGTAGCGGTAAATTATCGTCATCGGCGCAAAAACAACTTCCGCCAGAGACCGGGCGACAATAACGAGATTGCGAACAGCAGCATGACGACATAGAGCCACCACACGCCCGGTACCGTCCCGATCGTGCCCTGCTCGACCCAGGTCTGGGCCAATCCATTCAAAATGTAGTAGATGGCGAAAACCAGAGCCGCCAGATAATAAGTCTTGTCACCTTTTGTCTGGCGCGGCGAAGCCCGGCTGAAGGGCACCGCTATCAGTGCCAGCAGGATTGTCGCCAGCGGGCGCGACAGCCGCCACTGAAGTTCGGCAATATCCCGCGGCTGATCGGACTGCATCAATGTTGCGGTAGGAGCAGCCTTGCGCTTGTAGTCCATTGCGTTTCCGCTGTCCGTGAAATAAACGAGTTTTTCAAACTGGACCACAGTATCGCCCTTTTCCGTGTGCGATAGCCGGTAGATGAAGCCATCCACCAGATGTATCTGAGGACGCTGGCCGAACACAAGCTCAGGCTGGTAAGCTTCCCTGGCAAGAATGATCTCGCTGCTGTCATGCTTATTCAGATAGTGGAATACCCCTCCCATCTGCTTGCCCGAGCCATCCTTGGCCTGTACATAAATCACCCTGCCTTTTTTTTCGCTGCCATAGAAACGCCCGGCGCGGAACCGATCCGTATTCAGCTCTGCCTCTGCCTGGGCATTGAGCAGATAGCTTTCCTCATACGCCCATGGACGCGCAAAAATGGAAAGGAAGCCACTGATAAGCCCAACAGGAATCGCAACGATGAGCACTGCATAGATAATGCGGTGCTCGCTGACTCCGGCGGAACGCAAAACGACTATTTCCTGGTCCCGGTGCAGGCGGCCGAGTCCCATCACGACAGCCACGTACAGGGCAATGGGCACCAGCACTTCCAGCGCGATCAGGGTCTTCAGCAGCACCAGCCTGAGCAGGGGAGCAAGGCCAAGTGAATCTGTCACTGCTCCGCCCAGAAAACGGGCGGTGCTGAAACTTGCAAACAATGTCGCGAGGATCATAGCGACTACCATAAACGGTATCAGCAGTTCGCGCGTGATATATCGTTCTATTATTTTCACGTTGCCTGTCGCCGTTGACCGGAATTCAAGCCTTTCACGATTCAGGGAGCGGGTCTGCGCAAATCGGCTTCTCCTCCAGCAACCGGCGCCTTGCCTGCCAGTACCGACTCCGCAAGCACCAGGTCTGCAACCTTGTCCACATCGACCCCTGCCTGAGGATAGGGCAGGAATACCGGATGCGCCTTGATGCCGGTTTTCCTTTTTACTGCTTTCAGTCCCCTTTCTATTGTCAATAATCCCATCAGATAATAGAAGACAGTCGCGAACCCGAAAGTCTCCATGATCAAGCGCACCGGGCGCTTGCGCAGGTCTTCCGCACGCTGCCAGAATGATACGAGACCCCGGCCGCGATGATTGAGAAAGGCATATAGATTACAGCCACAAACATTGGCATCCCTTAACTTTATTACCGTTCGCCTTGCGCCCGGAAATGCAGCCGCAACATCTTCATACTTGACGGCCCCGACGGCAGCATCGCAATCCGACGCCTGGGAGTTGCGAAGAAAATATTGCACGATGGCCGGCGTCAATAACGCGTGGTCGGCTGTGGTCAATAGTACTGGGTCCTCCTGATCCACTTGGGAGAGACCACTGTTAGCGCTGCGGCTGGGAGAATCGAGATTTGGCAGCCAGACGACGCGTCCACCGCGAATGCGTTCCTCCAGCTCCGGACAAGCAGGCAGCAAGGACTTCGGCGGCCCGCACAGGATGATGCTCTTCACCATTCCGCTGGTTTCCAGCGCGTCCAGCACGCGGATGATCATCGGTATTCCCCCGACACACGCAAACGCTTTGCAGGCCGCCCCCGTCTCTACAGAGATCGGATCGCGGGTCGTGCGGTCTGCTGCCAGCACCACGGCGGTGAACAGATCATTCTTTTTCATTGCAGCCTTTTACCGGTTCCCGGTTCTTCAGTTGCTCTCCAGCGTTCACAGCGTCTTCTGGTAAATCCGGTAGCGTTTATACTCCCTGCAGCCCAAACTATCCAGAATGGCACGCATGGGTTTGTTATCCTCAAGTATCCAGGATAATTCCATCGCCTGCACTGCCATGCCTCGCCCGAGTTCCCTCGGCGCGTCGATGACCATGAAGGCAAGCGCCATACCGAGGGGGGTATTATGAAAGCGCCTGCGCACTCCCATTAATGGTATACGCCCCGTGCGCACACCTCCTTTGGATCTTATCCGGATCAGTCTGATCCAGCCGAACGGGAACAAGTGTCCGTTCAGTTGAGCAAAAATTTCGTTGAGGTTTGGCAATGCAACCATGAACGCGGCCGGCACTCCGTCGACCTCGGCAATCTGAATACAATCATCGGGTACGAGCAAGCGAAGAATGGCGCCAAGTTCCGCAAACTCCGCCTGGGTAAAAGGAACGAATCCCCAATTCTCGGACCAAGCATCGTTAAATATATCACGCAGGACTTCCAGCTCTTCGCTGAACTTGTCGCGGCGCAGCCTCCTCAAGTGCACCTGATCCGCAAACTTGCCGATCAAGGCGTTCATCAGCCGGGGTACCTTGAAATCGAGTTCTACCCAATAGGCAAGCAAATCCTTGGCCGGTCTATATCCCTGCTCCTCGAGCAGGCTACCGTACCATCTTCGTGAGTGGGGCATCATCACCATCGGCGGCTTATCAAAACCTTCCACCAATATGCCGCACTCCTGGTTGATGGATAAATTGAACGGGCCGGTTACATGCTTCGTCTGGCGCTCAGTCAACCATGCCTCAGCCATATGGATGAGGGCAGCCGCCACTTCCTTATCATCTATGCACTCGAACAAACCGAAATGGCCGGTATCGCCGCCATAGCGTTCCCGATGCAGCTGATCGATCTGTGCGCTGATCCGTCCCACCGGCTGTTCATTCCTGTATGCAATCCATGCCTGCCATTCTCCGTGCTTGAAAAAGGGGTTGAATCTCGAAAAATGCAGCCGCCGCTCCAGCCGCAAAGGGGGAACCCACATGGGATCGTCAGAGTAAATACTCCAGGGAATATCGATAAAAACTCCCATCTCCCGGTAGCTTGTAACCGAACGGACAATGACCTCGGAGAAGTTTGGGCTGGTAATCTTATTTTTCATGCGAAGCCAAGTAATGGACAGTCAGGAGTGAATATGGGAAGGGTTGCGATGGGATATCAAAGGCAACAACTTTTATATTGAGAGGTTGCGCTGACAATCGACCAGGAGCGGGAAGTGCCGATTCCTGCTTCCTCGGTCGGTGGCATTCGGGGGGACAGATAGTTAACCTGTTAACTCGATAACACGTTGTTGAGGTGTGATATTATAATTGCCGGTTTACAGCATGAGGCAGATTTCAGCATTTATCCCCTCTCGCGATTGCCACCAGAGGCGGCGTAGTATAGCGGATGAATTAAAAGAAAAAGATGAGAACAGCGGTGAGTGGAATTTCTGTAGCGATTATTTACGGAAGGTTGATTATTGATGGAAAGTTCTGAGTATAACCTGCTAGTGTCTCTCGCTCTTATCCCTGTCGTTATAGCGCTGCAGCTATGGGTAAGGAACCGCCGCAGGAGCCGGCGCAACGAAGCTGGACAACAGGAATTCGATAGCTTGGGTGCAACGCTCTTGTCAGCGCTTATCGAAGGAGGAGCCGTCATCTCGAGTCTGCTAATCATCATCTGGATTATGGGAGGCATACTGAGATACCTGTTCCCAATGATATTCAACGCAAAGTAGCAATACGAGTGTCCTGCGAAACTCCGGGTCCTGAAGCTCTTGGGGCATGGCCGGCGATTCCCGACGAGTCGCCGATCATTGCGCTGCCATCGTGCATGGGGACTCGCCTGTTCACTGCATTGAAATACAACCTGCATAATGAGGTTGGACAGATTCTTATGATTACTTCCGGTTTTGTATGCGTGTAGTCGTTACAGGAATGGGTGTTGTTTCCCCCATTGGCATCGGGGTTGACCAGTTCTGGTCGGCGGCGGTGAATGGTATGAGCGGAATAAAAAGAATTACCAGCTTTGATGCGTCGAGCAGGCGTTCCCAGATAGCGGGAGAAGTGGCTGACTTCGATCCTTCAACCTTTCTTTCCCAAAAGCACATAGAGCAAACGGACAGGTTCACCCAACTTGCCCTGCTTGCTGCGCGTCTTGCTCTCGAGGATGCCAGCGGACTTGATATTTACGAGCCCTACCGTGTGGCGGTAAGCATAGGCTCGGGAATGGGCGGCTTTTCCACCTTCGAGTCGTCCGCGCTGCGCAAATTTCGGAACCAGCCGGTACCGCCCTTCACGGTACCTCGCACGATGGCCAATTCCGCCGCTGCCTGGATTGCGATCAAGCATGGATTCAAGGGCATGAACCTGACTTCCAGTACGGCATGCTCTTCAGGCGCCAATGCCATCGGCACGGCACTCGATCTCCTGCGTGCAGGAAGAGCGGATGCGGTAGTCGCCGGCGGCGCAGAAGCGTGCGTATTACCGCTCACCATCAACGGTTTCGAGATATTGCACGCCCTGACCACCACTTCCAATGACAATCCTGCCGGAGCCTCGCGCCCGTTCGCAAAAGGCCGCGATGGTTTTGTCATGGGAGAGGGCGCTGGAGTACTGATTCTCGAGAAGGAAGAGCACGCCCGCGACCGGGGAGCGAAAATATATGCCGGACTCGCCGGTTATGGACAGGCATGCGATGCAACCCATATCGTAATGCCCGACATGGAAGGCCAGGTGGCAGCCATGCGGGAAGCCATCCGCGACGCCGGAATGGATCCCGATTCCATCGATTATATCAATGCACACGCAACTTCCACGCCGCTGGGCGACATAGTCGAAACCCGGGCGATAAAAAATCTTTTTGGAGCGCGTGCCGCTGACATTGCCATCAGTGCCACAAAATCGATGGTCGGCCATTCCATTGGCGCATCGGCAGCAATCGGCAGTATTGCCACCATCATGGCGCTTCATACCGGCACCATCCATCCGACCATCAATCTTGATGAGGCTGATCCCGAGTGTGACCTTGATTACACACCCAACGTCGCGCAGAAAAGAAACATTCGCACCGGCCTGTGTAACGCTTTCGGATTTGGGGGCAACAATGCGAGCATCCTTTTCACAACCCTTGCATGAAGGAAGAGATTAGATATGGACACAGCAGAGATTGAAGCAAAGGTTATACAATTCATTGCCACAAAAGTCGAGAATCTCGATGCTTCCACTATCACCCGCTCTTCAAAGTTTGAAGAGCTTGGACTCGACTCCATGGATACGATCCAGCTTCTGTTTGACGCCGAGGATGCGTTCGGCATTAATTTCGATAGCGAGGAAGCAAAGGGATTCAGCACGGTAGGAGATATTGTCTCCTATATCGAAACCCATCAGCCATCAGCGCCTCCCAATAAAGAATGAGGCGTCACCAAGTTCACGCCCTACCCCTCCTTCTCTCCTTCTCTCGATACCCAATCTCCCGGCACGAATCCCTACGAAGTCGACTGCCGCTCGCCTGCCTTTTTCACCTCGTTTTCATAGAGAGGGTTTTTTTCAATGGCGCAGTCCTCGCCCTCGATTTCGACACCTTTGCTTCCTCCGTCTCTGCCGGGGTTTTTACCTTTGGCTCCTTCACTTCGAACTCGAACCCAACTTTTCCATCCTTGCCGGCTACGAGATAGGCTGAAAACGGCCTGCCCTTCTTGGAGATAAACTTTGTCAGCAGATCCGTTTTACCGGTCTGCAGCAGTTTGATAACCTGCTCGCGTTCCAGCGGGCGAGAGAGAATTATTTTCCCTATTTTAAAGCTGCAAGTGCGCGCTGCACCGAGTGATTTTTCACATATATAGCTCATGCCGTGATCGAACACCCGGCCGCCGCACCGAGGACACTTTCCGAGCGGTTCCTGGCCGGAAAAATCAACCTCTTCCGCATCCTGTTCGCCGCCTGTGCCGAAATCGAACTTCATTTCGAATTCATCGGTAAGTCTGATGTTGGCGTTGAACAGCCGTCCCATCTTGCTGCGAAATCCCTGCAGGGGTCCCACCTCGCGCCGGGTAATGAGTTGCTCCATTTCCGCTGTTTCAAACTGCCGTCCTGCCAGAATTTTCCATAACGAGAAATCACATTTCTGGCACTGAAATTTTTTATATGTCTCCTGAACCACCCCGCCACATTTCGGGCAGGGCGACTTGAGCGTCGAAAAATCTCCACTGATGGTTTCACCGCGATGACTTTTTGCCTGTTCCACGATGTGGCTCGTCATGTCTGCGATTTCCGCCATGAACTTGTTGCGTTCGAGCTTTCTCTGCTCGATCTGGCGCAGCTTGTATTCCCAGTCTCCTGTCAGCTCAGGCGAAGTGAGCTCCGGTACTTTCAATCCGCGCAACAAGGTGATGAGCGAAAAGGCCTTGGCAGTGGGATGCAGTTCCCGTCCCACACGCTGGATATAGTTTTCCGATACCAGGCCTTCGATGATCGCCGCGCGCGTCGCGGGCGTGCCCAGCCCCTTTGCGCTCATGGCTTCCCGCAGTTCTTCATCTTCCACCCATTTACCCGCGCTTTCCATGGCGGATAGTAGCGTGGCTTCGTTGAATCGGGGCGGCGGGCGCGTCTGATTTGAAACAACTTCCATTTCCTCGGCGACTACCGATTCGCCTGGCTCCAGCTTGACCAGCGTCGAACTATCCTCGGCGCCGGCAGGCTGTGCTTCCTTGCCGTAAACCACCTGCCAACCGGGGTTGACCAGCACCTTGCCTTCCGTTTTGAAAGGCTCATTCTCCACCCTGGTGACGCGCGTGGTAACGAGAAATTCAGCCGCCGGATAAAATATCGCGAGAAAACGCTTGACAACGAGGTCGTACAGCTTTGCTTCCAACTCGTTCAAACCCTTGGCTTCAAGCGTCGTCGGAATGATCGCAAAGTGGTCGGAGATTTTTGCATTGTTGAATATACGTTTATTGGGTTTCACCCAGCCCGCTTTGAGAATCTGCCCGGCAAATGTGCTGTACCTCGTATTTTCTAGAGAGGCCAGGGTTTCCTTGACAGTTGCAATATAATCTTCCGGCAGGGCACGCGAGTCGGTGCGCGGATAAGTCAACACCTTATGCTTTTCGTATAATGCCTGCGCCAGCCCCAGTGTGGTCTTGGCGGAAAAACCGAAGCGGCCGTTGGC
This sequence comes from Nitrosospira sp., assembly GCA_035280905.1. Lineage (GTDB taxonomy): Bacteria > Pseudomonadota > Gammaproteobacteria > Burkholderiales > Nitrosomonadaceae > Nitrosospira. The sequence continues at coordinate 5,624 of DATEEZ010000193.1, read as the reverse complement.
GTCGCGCTGCAAACTGGTAAGGTCATACAGCAGCGGGCAGGTTTCGGTAGCAGGCTTGCTTTCTTCGGTGACGACGCCAGGTTTGCCCAGGCACTTGGCGCGAATAGCCTCCGCAGGCGCATGATCCCATAGCCGCTCCGCCTTTTGCTCATTGTCTTTTTTTGCCCTCGTAAACGCTTCATCGAACCAGCGACCCTTATAGCTTCCTTCCCGGGCGGAAAACGTTGCATGCACTTCCCAGTAACTGCGAGGGACAAATTTCTTGATGATGTCCTCGCGCTCTATCAGAATCGCCAGCGTAGGAGTTTGTACACGCCCCACCGTGGTTTTATGGAAGCCGCCTTCCTGCGAATTGAACGCTGTCATGGCGCGTGTGCCGTTTATGCCTACCAGCCAGTCAGCTTCCGAGCGGCTTACCGCTGCTTCTGCCAATGGCCGCACCTCCTCATCATCCAGCAACTTATTGAAACCCTCCCGGATGGAAGCGGGCGTCATCGATTGCAGCCATAGCCGTTTAACCGGCTTTTTAGTGCCGACATGGCGAGTAATGTAGCGAAAAATCAGCTCCCCTTCCCGGCCTGCATCGCAAGCATTGATCAACGAGTCCACATCCTTCCGTTTGATGAGCCTGGTCAAAAGCTTCAGCCGCGATTCGGTTTTCTCGATGGGGTTGAGGTCAAAATGTGGTGGGATGACAGGCAGATTCGTAAAACTCCATTTCCCTCGCTTGACTTCGTATTCCGGAGGGACCGCGAGCTCAAGCAAATGCCCTACGGCAGACGACACGACATATTCATCGTTCTCGAAGTAGTCCGTATGTTTCGTGAATCCACCCAGAGCCCGCGCAATGTCGGCGGCAACAGAAGGCTTCTCGGCAATAATTAAGGTTTTACCCATGAAACTCCTGTAAATGTCGCGCACCCCCACGCGATTTATCAGCATAACAGGTGGCAGGCAAAAATAGATAGCACTGCCGGCCACCCGGAACCAAAAACATCATCATGATAGGAATCCTTGGAAGCAAGCAAGTGAACAGAAAACAGTCACGCTTTATCCGTTTGGGGAAACATGCCGCCCTCACGGCATTGCGGCACGTTACCACCGTCCCGATACGTCCAGTTATCATAGAAACCGCACACACACTTTGCATGACGTAATCTACCGGAGCCGCTGGTAACGCCCGCCGGGAAGATTGGCGACTATGCCGTCCAGTTCAAGCGTCAGCAGCATCGTTGATACGATTTCTACCGTCAAGCCGCTACGCATGCAAAGGGTATCGACATCGGTAATGTCGTGACTGAGATGTTTCAACAACAAAAATTCTTCTCTTGCAGCTTCATCGTTTTCCGGAATAAGACCAGGAACTCCAGGTGGGCAGCCGAATTCCTCCAGAATATCCTCTGCGCTTTCCACTAGCTTCGCACCCTGCTTAATGAGTGCATGGCATCCCTTGGACAAGGGGGAATGAATGGAACCCGGTATGGCAAATACTTCGCGCCCCTGCTCCAACGCCTGTCGCGCGGTGATAAGAGAACCGCTCTGCAATGCAGCCTCGACCACAAGGCATCCCCTGCTCATGCCACTGATGATGCGATTGCGACGCGGAAAGTTGCTGCCGATCGGCGGCGTGCCCAGCGGAAACTCGGAGATGAGCGCGCCCTCTTCCGCCAACTCATGCGCAAGTTTGCGATGGCTTGCGGGATAAACAAGATCCAGTCCGGTGCCAACCACGGCAACACTGGCAGCCTTGCCCCGCAATCCACCGCGATGAGCTGCGGCATCCACGCCAAGCGCCATGCCACTGGCGATGCAAAATCCAGCATTGCTCGCGGCCTCGGCAAAAGCTTCTGCATTTGAGAGCCCTTGAGGCGTGGCATTCCGGCTGCCGACAATGGCAAGCGTTTGCGTGTTCAGTAGACCGCGCTTTCCCTTGACATAGAGAAGCGGCGGGGGATCGGGAATATTGAGTAACAGTGCGGGATAATCCGCATCCGCCAGGGTGATGACGGAGTTCTGCCGGTCTTCCAGCCATTTGAGTGAGGTGCTCAGCTTTTGCGGGTCAACCCCCCGGATAATGTTGTACGCCACCTTCCTTTTAACCACGCGTTCCAATGAAGCCATGGTGGCCGAAAGAATTGCAGCGGGACTGCCGAAAGCCGCGAGCAGGCGCCTCATCGACTCGTCACCGAGGCCATCAATCAAATCCAGAGCGAGCCAGGATTCGATATCCGGTTCGATATTCCCCCGTGAAATTATTTGATCAGGTGTTGATGACATGATTTTCGCGTCCTGAACTGCAGCCGGTGGACCTGTTTCCTTAACCCCGCAGAACCCATGGCAATCAACCGGAAACAACTTTCCCGGTTACTGGGATGGCAAGACAATCGAATGAGATACAGAGATACAGGAACGTAACAGTGATGGAAAGTTAGGGAAAAGAAAGTTGCAGGCAAATCAGGATATAATATATCAGTGGAAATCCTGGGACGATGGCGCGCTATCTTCTATGGAACTCCTTATCCGACGTCGCCTTGAATTTTGCATTCAGTTTCTTTTATGTTCAAGCCTTTTTATGGCGCTATTGAAAATATTGCAATATCCTGACGAACGGTTGCACACCATTGCGGCTCAGGTTCCCGAGGTCACCGATGAGATCCGCGTCCTGGTGCAGGACATGGCGGACACGATGTACGCTGCGCCGGGAGTCGGGCTGGCTGCCACTCAGGTGGATGTGCACAAACGCGTCATCGTAATCGATGTTTCCGATACCCATGACCAACTGCTTGTGCTGATCAATCCGCAAATCATCGCGTGCAGTGGGGAGTCGGACTATGAGGAAGGCTGCTTGTCGGTACCTGGCGTATTTGGCAAGGTGTCACGCGCTGCGCAGGTTACCGTAGAAGCTCTGGATAAAAACGGCGAGCGCTTCACACTGGATGCCGATGGCCTTCTGGCAGTATGTATTCAGCATGAGATGGACCACCTGTTGGGAAAAGTATTTGTGGAGTATTGGTCACGGATGAAGCAATCGAGGATTCAGGCAAAATTCAGGAAACAGCGCCGAAAGGTGATGTAGCAGGCCCGCATAAAAATTTATATCTTTCTTGCGCGTCTCTTGCAAGCTTTCCGGTACATTCCCCGGCGCACTTCCCTGTTTCCGCAGCAACCCCCACATACGAGAATTATCGGGAGATTTTGCCGAGCGGCGCACTGACAACGGGAACGGCATACGGGCCTGAGGAACCTTTCCCGTCGTCAACCACATAATCCTGCCTACCTCCCATGAGAATCATTTTCGCCGGAACTCCCCCCTTTGCCGCTATTGCGCTCGAAGCGCTGGCAGATGCGGGACACGAAATTGCACTTGTGCTGACCCAACCGGATCGTCCTGCCGGGAGAGGCATGAAAAACACTCCCAGTGCAGTGAAGTTACTGGCGCAAAAGCGGGGATTCGACCTGCTGCAACCCTCCTCCCTCAGGCAACCCGAGTTGCATGCCCAACTCGGTGCCATCCGGGCGGACATCATGGTTGTCGCTGCGTACGGCCTGATTCTGCCTTTCTCCGTTCTGAATATTCCGAAACTTGGTTGCGTCAACATTCATGCCTCTTTACTGCCAAGATGGCGCGGAGCGGCTCCGATCGAACGGGCGATCCTGGCGGGAGATCGGGAAACAGGAATTACGATCATGCAAATGGATCGTGGTCTCGATACCGGCCCCATTCTGCTGATACGAAGTATTGCAATCGCAAAGGATGATACTGCCGGAACATTGCATGAAAAGCTTGGGCGGCTGGGGGCGATGTGTATCGTAGAGGCGCTGGCTTTGTTGCAGGAAGGAAAAATTATCGCCACTCCCCAGAATGAACTGGCGGCGACATACGCACCCAAACTGGAAAAAGGGGAAGCCGAAGTTGACTGGCAGTTGGATGCAGAAAATATCGATCGTGCAGTAAGGGCTTTTAATCCTCGTCCCGGCATGCATTCCACTGTGAACGGAATTTCCATGAAAGTGTGGCGGGCCAGCGTAGATGCCAGAGATGCAGGTGGAAAGCCGGGGGAAATCATTGCAATAAGGCCGGACGGGATTGTCGTTGCATGCGGCAAGCGTACCTTGATATTGGAAATCGTGCAAAAATCCGGAGGTAAAAAATTAAGTTCCGCTGAATTCCTCCTAGGGCACCCTCTGCGGCAGGGCGATCGTTTTGAAGGCCGGAAATGATCAGGACCCAGCAGCTGGCCGCTGCCACTGTTGAAAGAGTGCTGAGCGGCGCCAGTCTGACAACTGTTTTGCAGGAAACCTGGCGCAGCCACCGCGAGCTCTCTGACCAGCAGCGCGGGGCAATTCAGGATTTAAGCTATGGCGTGCTCCGCTTTTATGGTCAACTGGACATATTGCTTGGCTTATTGCTGAACAAGCCGCTGAAGGATCAGGGTTTGCGCTACCTGTTGCTGGTGGGGCTGTATCAGCTTCAATACAGCAAAACGGCGCCACATGTGGTGGTGGACAGTGCTGTATCCGCTTCTTGCACTCCCTTGGCCGATAGCTGGAATAGCAGGAACATCCGGGATCCTCGGCATGCGAAAAGTGTAGGCGGACTGGTCAATGCGATATTGCGCAACTTCTTGCGCAAACGTCCTGCCTTGCTTGAACAAACGGCGGCAACCGAGGTAGGAAGGTATTCTCATCCGCAATGGTGGATCGACAAACTCCATGGGCAATATCCCTCCCGCTACCAGGCTGTACTGGAAAGTGCCAATAAGCGGCCGCCCATGACGCTCAGGATCAATCGCCGGAGGACAAACGTTGAGGCTTATCAGAGCCTGCTGAGTGATTCCGGAATGAATGCCCGATGGGCGGGGAGTAGTTGGGCAAAAGATGCTCTTGAGCTGTCCCACCCCGTTGCGGTCGAAAAACTGCCGGGATTCAGCCAAGGCCTGATATCAGTTCAGGATGTGGCCGCACAACTGGCAGCACCGTTATTACGTGCGCAGGACAGCATGCGCGTGCTGGACGCCTGCGCTGCGCCAGGGGGGAAAAGTGCACATCTGCTTGAGTTGGCGGATTTGGAATTGATAGCAGTTGACAATGATGGCGAGCGGGTAGAACGGCTAAAGCAGAATTTCACTCGTCTCGGTCTCAAGCCTCATCGCATCATTCAAGGCGACGCTACGCGCCCGGGGGAGTGGTGGGATGGAAGGCCATTCGATCGTATCCTGGCTGATGTCCCCTGTTCTGCATCGGGAGTAGTGCGGCGCCATCCCGACATCAAATGGCTGCGGCGCGAGAGCGACCTGGGGCAATTTGCCGAGATACAACGTAAGACGCTCGATGCTCTTTGGCAAACCCTGGTCAAAGGCGGTAAATTGCTCTATGTCACCTGTTCCATATTCGCAGAGGAAAACGGTATTCAAGTGGAAGGCTTCCTGAATCGTCACCCGGACGCTCGTCTGCTGCCCCTTTCCGTATCAGAAATCGTTGACGGCCAGTTATTGCCGGATTCCCATCACGACGGTTTTTTTTATGCATTGCTTGAAAAGTTCTGATTTCCTGGCGCGTCTCCTGCGCATAGCTGTGGCAATGCTGCTGATTGCGCTCATAGGACAGGCATCCGGCGCACATGC
>DATEEZ010000192.1:0-5521 GCA_035280905.1 Nitrosospira sp. | reverse complement strand
CCCAATGTGCATCCGGCATGGTCATTGCCGCCCCGACCAGACCCGGCAGGGAAGCAACGTTGGCGATCTGCTCGAGTACCTTGTCGTCCATGCTGACGAGCAAAGGTGCGCCGCCGTACAGGAGAACCTCCGCGCGTTCTTCGCCTGGCGTGCGCGGCAATGTCCACAGGTAGGGTTGCAGTTGGCGTACGCGTTCCAGATTCATATCATCTCCTGCCGTTGCTCGCTGTTTAATTCCAATTTACTGTGCCGGTGTGGAGGCAGAAATTCAAACATCCACTACGCAGCGCGCTTCCCACATTCCTCCGGTTTGCTTGACTGAAAGCATGGTCAGCGTCGCGCCTTTGACTTCCACTCCCCGCTCCAGACCTTCACGCCACTTTTCGCCCACCGCTTCGGCGGACCACAGATTTTCCTGGCGCTGCACATGGAAGCGGCTGAAAACCATACCCAGTTCCCGCGCCTTTCCCAGCAACAGGTTCAGCCATGTCACCAGCGCCAGTTCGTGATCTGATTCTTCGAACTCTATCTTGACCGAAGTCTGTGGCTGCACCTTATCCAGAGGCGTGACTATCCCGAACACTGCTTGAGCGGCTGTCTCGAATGCCTGCTCCAGGGTATTGCCACGTCCGATAATGCCGATATCGGCATCATGCTCGAAGTAGGATGAAGTCTGGGTTGGCATGCACAAATATCCTCTGATCCATCACTCGGTCTAACCCAAGCGGCTTCTCCAAAATTTCCCCTTGCTCTCCCATTTGCGCTCTTCCGTTTGCTTTTTATGGTGCCAAAAACGGCGCTAAAACCGGAGTACCACTACTAGCTATAGGAGAACCGCTTTGCCGTGTCAAGCGTAATCGGATGCGCCTGGAACCCTTGCTGCCCCGGCTGAGCCGGCACGCCCCCATGAATATACTAAACTGACCATGTGAATCTTCGGCCAGCAACTTTCCTGGTCCCACCAGCCAAAGTGCTTGTCGATGGAAGCAAACGGGAATTCGCATGCCCAGCCATAATGCCGATATCGCCGCCGTCTTCGAAGAGATTGCCAATCTGCTCGAGATCGAGGGCGCAAACCCTTTTCGGATACGCGCCTACCGTAATGCAGCCCAGGCAATAAACGCCCTTTCCACAGAAGCGTACGTGCTGCTGGAAAAAAAAGAGGACCTGACAGAGCTTCCCGGCATAGGGCGCGACCTTGCAAGCAAGATAGAGGAAATTGTTGCCACCGGCCATTGCACTTTGCTGGACAGACTGCATACCGAACTTCCTCCCGCTGTTACAGAACTTTTGAAAGTACCCGGCCTTGGGCCGAAGCGGGTCCGGCATCTTTATCACGACCTGGATGTCCAAACTGTCGAGCAGCTCTACGGTGCGGCTCGCGATGGACGCATCCGGGCGCTGCCTGGTTTCGGAGAGAAAACCGAGCTTAACATCCTTCAGGCGGTTGAAGCGCATGCTGATCAGAAAGGGCGTTTCAAGCTGGCGGTGGCGGCACAATACGCGGAGCCGTTGCGCGCGTTTCTGGCAGGCGTTCCCGGAGTCAAGGAAGCAACCGCAGCCGGCAGCTACAGGCGCATGCGCGAAACGGTGGGCGACCTCGATATCGTTGTCACAGCCGCACCGGGCAGTGCTGTCATGGAGCGCTTCACGGGGTACGAGGAGGTTGCCGAAATACTTGCTGCCGGAGGCACTCGCGCTAGCGTGGTCCTGAAATGCGGGTTGCAGGTGGACCTGCGCGTCGTCGCAGACGAAAGCTACGGCGCTGCCCTTCACTATTTTACCGGCTCAAAAGCCCACAATATCGCGGTACGGTATATCGCTCAGAAAAAAGGGCTGAAAATCAACGAATACGGTGTGTTTCGGGGTAAAAACCGTATCGCGGGCGAAACCGAGGAATCGATCTATCGTGCTGTCGGGCTATCCTTTATTCCACCCGAGTTGCGCGAGAACAGGGGTGAAATAGACGTGGCGCGGGCTGGGAAATTGCCGCGCCTGGTCGAGCTGGGCGACTTGCGGGGCGATCTCCACGTCCACACAAAAGCTACAGACGGTCATAACACCTTGCGCGAAATGGCGCTGGCGGGCAAATCGCATGGGCTGGAGTACATTGCTGTCACGGATCATTCACGCGAGCTGAGAGTCGCACGCGGCCTCGATCCTCTGCGGCTGAAGCGCCAGTGCGATGAAATCGAAGCGCTGAATGAGGAACTGGAAGGCATTACCCTGCTCAAGGGAATCGAGGTGGATATCCTGGAGGATGGCACCCTGGATCTGCCGAATCATGTTCTGGCGCAACTCGATCTGGTTGTAGGCGCAGTCCACAGCAAGTTCGAACTTTCGCGGGCGAGGCAGACCGAGCGGATACTGCGCGCAATGGAACATCCCCATTTCACTATTCTTGCGCATCCCTGCGGCCGCCTCCTACCGCAACGCCCGCCTTATGATATCGATATGCCCCGCATTATCCGTGAGGCGGGACGCCGCGGATGTTTCCTCGAACTCAATGCCCAGCCCGAGCGGTTGGATTTGCTGGACATTTACTGCCAGATGGCCAAGGAGGAAGGCGTGCTGATCAGCATCAATTCCGACGCCCACAGCACTTTTGATTTCGCAAACTTGCGCTTCGGCATCGGTCAGGCAAGGCGCGGCTGGCTGGAAAAACAGAACGTGCTCAACACCCGCCCTCTCGAGGAATTGCGGACGCTCATTGCCCCGACCATGCAGCACCGTAACCCCCACACCCCCGGATAAGCGTCAAATCTGATCAGGTAAAAGTGCCCGATGAAAAAATTCACCTATACTGAAAAAAACATATGACCGGGGGCAGCCATGTATTTTGAAAATCGCGCGGCAGCAGCCAGGAAGCTTGCGGAGGCGCTTTCCGAATACCGCGGTAAAAATCCGCTGGTTCTTGCCATTCCCAGAGGCGCGGTGCCAATGGCCAAAATTATTGCCGATGAGCTCGAAGGTGAACTGGATGTGGTGCTGGTACGTAAAGTACGCGCGCCAGGCAATCCTGAATTTGCGATTGGTTCCGTCGACGAAACCGGATGGGTATATCTCGGAAGTTACGCGAGCGATGTAGGCGCAGGCGAGAAATACATCAAGGACGAAGTCTCCGCACAACTGGAAACGATACGGCAGCGGCGCGCTCAATATACTCCGGTCCGACCGCCGATCGATCCTGCCGGACGAATAGTTATTGTCGTCGATGATGGGCTGGCTACCGGTTCGACCATGATAGCCGCATTGCATGCGCTCCGGGCGAAAAAGCCAGCGGAACTGATCTGTGCAGTCCCCGTGGCTCCGCCCGACACAGTGGAAAAAGTGCGGAACAGTGCCGATCGCGTCGTATGTCTTTCAAGCCCCATCAACTTCTACGCGGTAGCACAGTTTTATATGGATTTTCCGCAGATAACGGATGAAGAGGTTATCGCCACGCTTGCAGCCGCATGACTTTCCAACATGAACCCAGGACAAAACCATGATACGTTATCCAGTAGATATTGATACCGAGGTCAGCCCCAACCTCTCGCTGCTTATTGATAGCCAGGTCAATGATCCTGATGCAGAACAGCCTGTCACGCTTGCCAGAGTGCGAGCCTTTATCGCGGGGCTGCTCCCTGCTTCATTGAGCGAGTCGGAGCGGTTGCATCATTTCGACATAGATGCCTCACTGCTCGATGAGCTCGATGCGCTGATCGAGGAGTACGGAGGAGATGTACCCGCCATTGATTTTGTAAGGAGCGATGCGAGCGAAGCGCTCACGCGGGTGATAGAAGCCGTAATCAATGATGAAAATCGTGAAAATCCAGCCACTCTCGAGACAGTGCGAGACGCCATCGCTGGTGGCCTTACCGCAAAACTGATTGGCGACGGTGTTCTCGAGGATGACGAGGATGACACCTTGCTTGCGGAGATCGATGCGCTGATCAGACGTAATGGTCCCGATGCCCTGGCGGAAGAATTTATCCGTTACGAATAGACATCCCCTTCTCCTGCCCGCCACAAATGGGTCGGAACCCATTAAGGATCCGAGTCCGGTCCATATTCTCCATATTCTCGGTCCGAGGTTCTCTCGGTCAAACAAAAGGTTACAATAACAGTTTTTTGAATAACAGGGACGCGCCGTCCGCCCGCTGTGTGAAGGAGCCAGCCTTTGGGAAAATCTTCGATACGACGACAGGCCGCGCTTAACTTGAAACCGGCCATACTGGAGTTATGTCATATCGGCAAAGCCTACCCCAGTGCCGGGGACGGACGACAGGTGCTGGCGGGTCTGTCCTATACCTTGAGGGCTGGTGAATATGTGGCAATCATGGGTGAGTCTGGTGTCGGAAAATCCACCCTCCTGAATCTGATCGCCGGCCTCGATGTGCCCGATACAGGCGAGATACTGATTGACAGCATTCCTCTGTCATCGCTGGACGATGATGCCGCCACCCAGTTGCGGCGCAGGGACCTCGGCTTTATTTTCCAGGCATTTCACGTCCTGCCGCACCTGACCCTGAGCCAGAATGTAGCCCTGCCCTTGCTTCTGAACGACATCCCTGTCGAAGGCACGGAACAGATGCTGGATGCTGTAGGCCTGGCTGGCCGAGGGCAGCATTTTCCCCGTCACTTATCAGGCGGAGAATTACAGCGCGTCGCTATCGCCCGAGCCCTGGTACATCGGCCGAAATTGATTCTCGCTGATGAACCGACAGGCAACCTGGACCCCGATACGGCGCACGATATCCTCATGCTCATGCGCCGCGAGATCAAGGCGAACAGCGCTTCCGGCATTATTGTCACCCATTCGCATGCCGCGGCCGCAACAGCAGATCGCGTTCTCGTGCTGACAAAGGATGGGCTGCATCCCTTTGTAACGGAAAAGGCTGCAGACTTGCCGAAGCAAAAAAAATGAGGTGGCGCAATAAGAGCATACTCGCTCGTTGGCTACTATCGGGTGAATGGCAGGCTCACAGGATTCAGTCAGGTGTCGCCATTATCGCAATCGCGCTCGGGGTGGCACTCGGGTTTGCCATCCACCTGATCAACACAGCTGCCTTCAACGAATTTTCCGCTGCCGCGCGGAGCCTTTCCGGCGAGTCGGACCTTGAAGTGCGTGGGCCGCAAGCCACAATTGATGAATCGATTTATCCGCTGCTGGCAGAGCACGAAAGTGTCGAGCTGGCAAATCCCGTACTGGAACTCGACGTCGCCCTCCCCACCAGTTCGAAGGAACAAAAAGACACTACTCTGAAAATTCTCGGACTGGATATTTTCCGCGCTTCGGTCATGGCCCCCGACCTGATCGGAATTCCGGGAGAAGACAAGCTGTTTGATGTCCTTGCGGACGACGCCATTTTCCTCTCCCCTGCCGCCATGGAATGGTTAGGGGTGAAGCAAGGCGACATCCTGAACCTGAGTGTAGGCACCCAGACAGTTGCGCTGCGGGTTGCCGGAGGTTTGCGCAGGGCGCGGGCGGGACAACGCATTGGCGTAATGGATATTGCCACGGCGCAATGGCGATTTC
>DATEEZ010000191.1:0-2278 GCA_035280905.1 Nitrosospira sp. | reverse complement strand
GGCCATAAGTCCATTGTTTCTTCAATTTCCGATCAATCGAGTCTGACCCCATTGATTTTGACGACGAGCCAAATTCCGTTGTCCCCGAGGCGGTCTTCCAGTAGATCCCCGCGGTCTCGCCTTTTGCAACCATAGATTCGCTTCCCGGTGGGAGGCATTCGTGGGCACCGAGGATGAGGCAGCCGCCGGGAACGAGCCGGGCAAGCAGACCTTGGGCGATCTCCCGCTGCAGGGGTTCGGCGAAATAGGTGAATGCCAAGTTGCGGCAAAGAATGAGATGAAAAGAGTCATCCGGCAATTCCTCACACAAATCCTGCTGCAGGAATCGGACCGGCACACGCAATTCGGGACGAAGGCAAAAGTCCCCGTTGTCCTTCACAAAAGCCCGTGCCAACCAGTCTGGACGAGCTTCTTTTAGGCTGCTCGCTGGGTAGCAAGCAATCTTCGCGCGGCGCAGTACGTCCGCATCAACGTCGGTGGCCAGAATGGACAGATCCAGCGCTGGCCATCGGGTCCACAGCTCGAAGGCCCACAGCAGGCTCACGCTGTAAGGCTCCTGCCGCTTGCGCAGCCCGCACTCCATACGCGTAAAGTCTCCTCACCCTTTTTAAGGGCCAGTTCGGCCAAGGCGGGGAGGATGGATTGTGCAAGGGCATGGAACATGCCCCGGTCCCGGAAAAAACGGGAGACCGTTACCCTGAGAGTGGCGCGTAGCGCTGTCCACTCTGCCAGATCCTCTTCCAGCCGTTTGCGATAAGCCGGCATATCAGCCAGACCCAGTGCGTCGACGCGTGCGGCAAGGCGCTTGCAGATCTGGCGTCGTACCCTGCGGTAGCCCTCCCAGCGATGGTTGAGATGAGGAAGCGCCCATTGCAGCAGAGCAGTGCAGTCCCGGTCGCTCATGCCAGATAGCCTACCCCTGCGAAGATGTCATTGGCCGTTCGAGGTTCAGGCCCGCATATATGGTTCATCACCATACCCCCCGAGAGGGTCGCCGCAATGGATGAGCGACTCAAGTGGAATATTCAAGAGAAATTGAAAAGCTGAGTAGAGGCAGCGGAGAGTAGTGGGAATGGGAAATCAGAACTGTTCAAGATCAATGGTAAGTCAGCCGAATTCACCCCCATTGATCATTTTGCATCAGGCTTCCATCATCGGCGCAAGATCGCCAACCAGCGGGCCATGTTGAGGAGCGTCATCAGGGAAGCCGCCACATAAGTCCATGCCGCGGCGCTAAGCAAGCGCCGGGCGTGCGGCATATCACCATCGATCAGGTAGCGTTCCCGCTCCAAAAGCGGTAGAGCCCTGTCGAAACTGGCATTCAACTCCATCGGTAAGGTTACCGCGTGCACGAGCACCGCGCTTCCCAGTGTCAAGATGCCACCAATAAACAACAGCAACCCCGACGCAGGTGAGCGGAATACCGTCATCATTACAGGAGCCAACATCAGGATACCAGCACCCAGTTTCTCCACACCCGCGGTCCATTGCACCATCCTGGTACGCAAGGCAAGGGGTGGATAGTTATCGTGATCCTGGATGGCATGGCCAACTTCGTGCGCTGCAACTGCTATTGCTGTCAGTGAACGGCCGTTGAATTTATCCGGTGTGAGACGGACTATTTTTTTCAATGGGTCATAATGGTCGCCCGATTCGGTTACCTCCACGCCTACATGTGGCAGCTTCGCGCTATTCAGTAAATTGCGAGCCAATTCCGCTCCGGTAAATGAATAGCGGTTTGCGGGTTCGCTATATTTTTCCATCGTATGTTTGACCCAATAGGAAGGCCCGACGATCAGGAGAGCGATGAAACAGATCAATATCAGATAAAGCATGCGGAAATTTAATAAAAAATTACTTTAATCGACTGTCAAAATGACGACTATCTATAACTCAGCTTCGAAGCGCGTTGTATCTGTACGTTTGATCAATAATGTTCAAAATAATTTCTTGATCCGAACAAGACAAAGCCTAAATAGAGGCGCTATACGTATTATCCAATTGACCCCGCCCAATTAAAAAACCACCTTTTGAGGTGGTTTTTTAATTTCTGAGTATCTATTCGCCGATCGACCGGTTCAGACTGGTTGACATTAAGTCTACTATTTTTGCCGACAGGCGAAGGTTCAAATCATCAGGGGGAAGGAGGAGGTGCGCTGCGGGCTGAAACGCCCACGTCTGTTTTTGATGGCGAAGTTCATTCACTTGGTACTCCGGCAGCGCTGCCGGTATTCCATGCCGAGGATGACAAGCAGATTGGGGTTCCCCGTTTCTTCTT
>DATEEZ010000190.1:0-19265 GCA_035280905.1 Nitrosospira sp. | reverse complement strand
CCCTGGCTCCGGCAGAAGCATTGGAATGGGTAAAGGAAGGGAAAATTACCGACAACAAATCGGTTTCAGGCTTGTTTTGGGCGGATAAGATACTGAGAGGCGAATGGTAAACAGCGACGAAAGTAATGGGGACAGACTCTGGGGTTCCCCTCAAAATTGCAGGCCGGCAAGATGCGAATGCACTTGCTATACAAGTTATGCTGCGACCTTCACGTCGGTCTGGCGTCAAATCCGACCAGTCGATGATAATCAGTGCTTCGTCACTCCCTACATGCTCCCCGGCGGGTGATTCATACAGGCCTGGCATTTCGCCATGCAGAGCGCGATTAGCGAGCAGTCGATCGATGCACTTGATGTTGTACTTGACGGCCCAAGACTACGCAATGCGCAGCCCTGTCACTGCGGTAAACGTAACGAACGATAAAGTTGCCGTGCCTCTTCTTCCTTGAGTGTATCGTTGATTTCACGCATGACGCTGTTCATGTCAACCGGGTTCTCAGTGTGCTCGAAGTAGCCAGTCAGAACACTTTCCGGGTGCAGCTTACTGCTTTGGTAGAGGGACCATATCTCCCTGCCATAATCGGTGGCCCGCAGCTCAGGCGCAAAGCGGCCGAAGTAAGCAGCCAGATTTTCGACATCTCGCAGAAGCATTTCCAAAGCCTGATTGTTGGCCGCAGCGTCGATGGCTTGGGGCAGATCGATGATGACGGGCCCCATGCTGTCGACCAGCACGTTGTATTCAGACAGATCGCCATGAATAATTCCGGCGCAAAGCATGCGCACCACCTGCGTGATCAACGTGCGGTGATATTCGCGTGACATCTCAGGGGTGAGTACGAGATCATTGAGCCTTGGAGCCGCGTTGCCCTCGCTGTCGGTCAACAGTTCCATCAGCAGTACGCCCTCATGGAAGTTATAGGGCTTGGGCACGCGCACACCCGCAGCGGCGAGACGGTACAAGGCATCCACTTCGGCATTTTGCCAAGCTTCTTCCTGGGCTTTGCGTCCATAGCTAGTACCTTTTTCCATGGCTCGCGCACGACGACTGTTTTTTACTTTGCGACCTTCGGTATAATTCACACTCTGGCGGAAACTGCGCTTAGTGGCTTCTTTGTAAACTTTGGCGCAACGTATCTCTTCTCCGCAGCGCACTACGTAGACTGTAGCTTCCTTGCCGCTCATCAACTGTCCCATGACCTCGTCGATAAGACCATCCTGGATTAGCGGTTCAATTCTTTTTGGGGTTTTCATTAATGCCGTACTACGCTCCTGGCATCGTAGCCAATATGAAGTGACGCATCTTCCGAATTAACCCTAAGTTGCCACCAATTGCAACTGCTGGAACAGAACTCACTCCGCAAAGAACTCCCGGACCTTGTCCATCCAGGATTTTGCGCGCGGACTGTGACGCGAGTCATCTTCCTGATTGATCGCTTCCAGCTCCTGCAACAGCTCTTTCTGCCGGGAGGTAAGCTTGACTGGCGTCTCCACCACGACATGACACAACAGGTCGCCCGGGTTATTGCTGCGCACCCCCTTGATACCTTTGCCGCGCAGTCGGAAGATTTTTCCGCTTTGTGTTTCCGCCGGTATCCTGATTTTGGCATGCCCTTCCAGCGTGGGAATTTCGATCTCACCCCCTAGCGCTGCCGTCGTGAAACTGATGGGCATTTCACAGTGCAGGTCGTTGTGGTCACGCTGAAAGACAGGATGAGGCGTCAGGTGAATGACGACATACAAGTCCCCTGGGGGGCCGTTGTTGACTCCTGCTTCGCCTTCTCCCGATAAACGAATGCGATCCCCTTCATCGACGCCCGCCGGAATTTTTACGGATAACGTTTTATGGTGCTTGACGCGACCGGAACCGCCACAGGTATTGCATGGGCTGGAAATGAATTTCCCGCTGCCATGGCACTTGGGACATGTCTGCTGAATCGAGAAGAATCCCTGCTGCATCCTTACCTGTCCGTGGCCGTTACAGGTAGGACAGGTAGTGGGCGAGGTGCCAGGCTTTGCACCGCTGCCATGGCAGGTGTCGCAGGCATCCATGGTAGGAATGCGAATCTTCGTTTCGGTTCCGCGCGCCGCCTGTTCCAGTGAAATTTCCAAGTTATAGCGCAGATCCGCCCCACGGTAAACGTTGCCGTGCCCGCCGCGGCCGCCGAACAGATCACCGAAAATATCGCCGAACGCGTCAGCGAACCCCTGGGCTCCACCCCCGCCCATGCTGGCATCTACACCAGCATGCCCATGCTGATCATATGCTGCCCGCTTTCTCGGATCTGAAAGTATCTCGTAAGCTTCTTTTGCTTCCTTGAAGTGCTCCTCTGCTTTCGGGCTATCCGGATTGCGATCCGGATGATATTTCATCGCCAGCCTGCGATATGCTTTTTTTATTTCATCCTCGCTGCTGTCGCGATTAATGCCCAGCACTTCGTAGTAGTCGCGTTTGCTCATATAGTCTTCTTGAAAATTTTGAAGCACAGAGAGTAGCTTATGCCAGCAACTTCCTCTCCGGTACGCCAAAACGCAGGATGCGGAAAGGAATGATGCACCTTCTCCGCACCGCTGCGCCTAGAATGTCTTGATGCTTTTTTGGCTCTGCTGCTTTTTGGGCCGCCTTCAGATTTTACTTCTTGTTTTTTACTTCTTCGAACTCTGCATCGACAACTTCTCCTTCGACAGGTTTTTCAGTCCCGCCGCCCTGGCCGGAAGGCTCCTCATCGGGACCGGCCTGGGGGCCCTGCCCTTGTGAATACATCTTTTCCGCCAGTTTATGCGAAGCCTCGGCCAATGCCTGGGTTTTGGCTTCGATGGTATCCTTGTCGCCGGACTTCAACGCGTCTTCTGCTTCTTTCAGTGCCGCCTCTATCCTGGATTTTTCCTCGCTGTCCAGTTTATCCCCATGCTCCTTCATGGTTTTCTGCACAGAGTGAATCATCGCATCGCACTGGTTGCGCGCCGTGACCAGCTCCATTGCCTTGTGGTCTTCCTCCGCATGAGCCTCGGCATCCTTGACCATGCGCTGCACTTCGTCTTCCGACAAACCGGAACTCGCCTGAATCTTGATCTTGCTTTCCTTGCCTGTGGCCTTGTCCTTGGCCGATACATGCAGTATGCCGTTCGAGTCGATATCGAATGTCACCTCGATTTGCGGCATGCCGCGCGGGGCCGGCGGGATATCGGCCAGGTTGAATTGACCCAGGCTCTTGTTGCCCGATGCCATCTCGCGCTCACCTTGAAGCACGTGGATGGTTACGGCAGTCTGATTGTCGTCCGCAGTGGAAAATACCTGCTGCGCCTTTGTCGGGATAGTCGTGTTCTTCTGAATCAGCTTCGTCATTACGCCACCCAGCGTTTCGATACCCAGCGACAATGGCGTAACGTCGAGCAGCAGCACATCCTTCACCGCACCCTGCAACACCCCGCCCTGGATCGCGGCGCCCACGGCCACCGCCTCGTCCGGGTTCACATCCTTGCGCGGCTCTTTACCGAAAATTTCCTTGACCTTCTCCTGTACCTTGGGCATGCGGGTCTGACCGCCTACCAATATTACGTCATCGATATCGGAAACCTTTATCCCGGCATCCTTGATGGCGATACGGCAAGGTTCCACCGTGCGCCCGATCAAATCTTCCACCAGGCTTTCCAGCTTCGCGCGAGTAATTCTTACCGCGAGGTGCTTCGGTCCGCTGGCATCCGCCGTGATGTACGGCAGGTTAACCTCGGTTTGCTGACTGGAAGATAGCTCGATCTTGGCTTTTTCCGCAGAGTCCTTTAACCGCTGCAAAGCAAGCATATCCTTCTTGAGGTCGATACCGCTTTCCTTTTTGAACTCATCCACCAGGTACTCGATGATGCGGGCGTCGAAATCCTCACCGCCCAGGAAGGTATCGCCATTCGTGGCCAGCACTTCAAACTGGTGCTCGCCTTCCACTTCCGCAATCTCGATAATGGAAATATCGAACGTTCCGCCGCCGAGATCGTACACGGCAATCTTGCGATCCCCTTCCTTTTTATCCATTCCGAATGCGAGCGCAGCCGCAGTCGGCTCGTTGATGATACGCCTGACCTCGAGTCCCGCGATGCGGCCTGCGTCTTTTGTCGCCTGCCGCTGGGAATCGTTAAAATATGCCGGAACAGTAATGACAGCTTCGGTCACGGGCTCTCCCAGATAGTCCTCAGCCGTCTTTTTCATCTTGATGAGCACTTGTGCCGAAACCTCGGGCGGCGCAATCTTCTTGCCACGCACTTCGATCCAGGCATCGTTGTTGTCGGCCTTGATAATGGTGTAGGGCACCATTTTGATGTCCTTTTGCACCATTTCCTCGTTAAAGCGCCGACCGATCAGGCGTTTCACCGCGAACAAGGTATTTTTCGGATTGGTGACCGCCTGCCGCTTGGCCGAGGCGCCTACCAGAATCTCGCCATCTTCCGTGTAGGCAACGATAGAAGGCGTGGTGCGCGTCCCCTCGGAGTTTTCTATTACCTTGGGTTTGCCGCTCTCCATGACGGCGACACATGAGTTAGTGGTTCCCAGGTCGATCCCGATAATTTTTCCCATAATTGATCCTTGTATTAGTTAGTTCTTGATATCCGTTTAAATAATTCGCTTGTTACTGCTGAAGTGGGGATAAAGATCGTGATTTCAAGACTCTTTCCCCTTCGAAACCGACACCAATGCCGGCCTGAGAACACGATCATTCAGCACGTAGCCTTTCTGCATAACCTGCACTACAGTGTTTTGCGGAAGCTCGGACTCCACCATGCACATGGCTTGGTGCAAATGCGGATCGAATTTTTCGCCCTGGGGATTGATCTGCTTGATATTGAATTTGGTGAACGCTGCGGTGAGCTGCTTGAGCGTCAATTCCATGCCACTTTTGAAACTCTCCAGCGTTGCGCTCTCCACCGCCAGGGCGGCCTCCAGGCTGTCCATAACCGAGAGCAACTCGGTGGAAAAATTTTCAACGGCGTATTTGTGCGCGTTGGTGACATCGATCTGGGCGCGCTTTCTTATGTTCTCGCCCTCTGCCTTGGCGCGAAGCCATGCATCATAATGTTCCGCTGCATCGAGTTCGGCTTTTTTCAGTAACTGCTCCAGGCTGGGCATGATTTCGCCCTCCTGTTCCGGCGCCTTGTTTTCCACTGTTTCCTGTACGCCGCTTTCGCTTGTTACGGTCAATTCGGGCTGGTCCGGTTGAGGTCGGTTTTCTTCTGTCATGGCTTTCTCCTGATTTTCTATCCCTAAACATATCGGGACGGTTTCTCGAATTTCAAGCCTGAAAATTCCAGGCTCGACGGTTTGTGCAGGGGACAGCCTGATAAAAAAGAAAGGACGCGAAAATCAGTGGTCCGTGCTGATTTTTCTCGCTAATGCAGCAGCATTCCCCAAGTATGTTTCAGGTCTCAGTTCACGCAATCGTTTTTTTTCTGCATCAGGAAGGGCGAGACTGTCAATAAACTGATGAAGCGCGATCTGGGTAATGCCACCTCTGCCACGGGTCAGCTCTTTCAGCCGTTCGTATGAGTCAGGCATACCGTAGCGGCGCATCACTGTCTGGATGGGTTCGGCCAACACTTCCCAGGCATTTTTCAAATCCTCCTCCAGGCGGCCTGGATTAATTTCCAGTTTGTCCAACCCCCTGGTGCAGGAGTCATATGCCAGCAAAGTGTGCCCTAACGCCACACCCATATTACGCAGCGCAGTGGAATCGGTAAGATCGCGCTGCCAGCGTGATATCGGCAGTTTCTCGCTCAAGTGCCGTAGCAGCGTGTTGGCGATACCGAGGTTGCCTTCGGAATTTTCAAAATCTATCGGATTGACCTTGTGGGGCATGGTTGAGGAACCGACTTCATCTTTTCGGGTTTTTTGCTTGAAGTACGCCAACGAGATGTATCCCCATATATCACGGTTGAAATCCAGCAGGATCGTGTTGATTCTGGCATAGGCATCGAAAAGCTCAGCTATCGTGTCGTGCGGTTCAATCTGCGTGGTATAGGGATTGAATTCGAGGCCGCGCTTTTCCACAAAATCCTGTGCAAATTTCTCCCATGCGACGTCGGGGTAGGCCGCCAGATGCGCGTTGTAATTGCCCACCGCGCCATTGATCTTTCCGAGAATAACTACCTGCGCGAGGTAGCGGCGTCCCCGTTGCAGACGATAAGCGAAGTTGGCGAACTCCTTGCCCACGGTCGTCGGCGTGGCAGCCTGCCCATGCGTGCGCGCGAGCATGGGCACTTCGGCCAGTTCGTGCGCAAACCGGATGAGCCTGCCAATGATCTTATCCAGTGCCGGCAACATGACGTTGTCGCGGCTGTGCATCAGCATCAATCCATGGGAAAGATTGTTGATGTCCTCTGAAGTGCAGGCAAAATGAATGAGTTGTTCGATTCTGCCAATCTCGGCATTTCCCGCTAACCGCTTGCGAAGCCAGTATTCCACGGCTTTCACGTCATGGTTCGTGCGCGCCTCGATGAGTTTGACGGCTTCGCCATCTCTTTCGGAGAAATCCGTTACCAAGGTATCGAGCTGCGCAACCGTATCCGCGGATAACGGCAGTGCTTCAGCAATGGCGGGCGTTCGGCTCAATGCCTTGAGCCATTCGATCTCAAGCTCGACGCGGTAACGGATCAGCGCAAGTTCACTGAAATAGGGCCGCAGTGCATCGACCTTGCTGTGATAACGGCCATCAAGGGGAGAGAGTGCGGTAAGAAAGGATGAATTCATAGCTCAGGTTTCCGGCGAAATTTTAACACAGGTAGGCTTCGGTCCCGTTGTGCCATGCAGCGTGGAAAGCCGATATAATGCGCCCTGACTACTCTCTTCAAGATTCGCCATGAAGCTTATTGGATCGCTTACCAGCCCCTACGTACGCAAGGCACGTATTGTCCTCGCCGAGAAGCACGTTGGTTATACCTTCGAATTGGAAGTTCCATGGAACGCCGATAGCCGTGTACCGGACTACAACCCACTTGGCAAAGTACCGGTGCTGATCATGGACGACGGAACGAGTGTGTTCGATTCACGCGTGATCGTCGAGTATCTCGACAGTGTCAATCCCGTATCGCGTCTGATCCCGGACGGCAATCGACGACGCATCACGGTAAAACGCTGGGAGGCGCTGGCGGACGGTATCTGCGACGCTGCTGCCGCGATCTTCCTGGAACGCAAGCGCAGCAAGACACAGCAAAGCGCACAATGGATTTCACGCCAGCAGAAAAAGGTTGACGGAGGCCTGGAAGCGGCGGCGAGGGAACTCGGTGACAGAAAGTGGTGCGACGGAAATGCCTATTCACTGGCAGATATTGCAGTGGGCAGCGCGCTGGGCTATCTTGCCTTCCGGTTTCCGGAGATCAAGTGGCGGGAGAATTTTCCCAATCTTGCGGATCTTTCCGATCGCCTGGAAACACGATCCGCATTCATGGAAACCGCCCCGCGGGACTGACGGCGACATTGCCATGATAAGATGGCATCATACCCGCGGGAAGCGGATATCCATTTTTACCTGGAGATAAATTTGGATTTCCATTTCCGTGGAAATGGCGATTGTTACTTCCTGCGGCCAGTAGGATGGGGGAGTGAAGCGTAACCATCGAATTCTGGTGATGGGGGTGGTGGGTTGCGGCTTTCAGCCTCCACCCATCCTACCTCTGCTGCCTCTCTCCCTCTATCCTGCCTCTGTGCAAGCGAAAGATAACAGGGCAGATGACGGGCAGATTCCGGAAGTCAGAATTTTGTGCCTGATCCATTTGTGCGTTTATCTGCTTCCCCCCAGTCATCCTGCGTATCGGTAATTACACCTCCCCCAAGGCACACGGTGCTCTCGTAAACCACCACGGACTGTCCCGGCGCCACTGCCCACTGCGGCTGGGCGAACTCGATTTCGCATTTGTTGCGGTCGAGGTAAGTAATCGAACAGGGGGCGTCCGGCTGACGATAGCGGATTTTGGCCGCGTAGACCCAGTTGCAGCGAGGCATCTTGCCGCTCACCCATGTCAGGTCGCTTGCGGTAAGCGCGAGCCTGAGCAGGTCGGGATGATCATGGCCCTGCACTACAGTCAGGATGTTACGCTTCACGTCCTTGTCTGAAACAAACCAGGGTTCGCCCTCCCCCCCTCTTGTTCCGCCTATGCCCAATCCCTGCCGTTGCCCGATGGTGTAATACATAAGGCCGGCATGCATGCCCATGACGTCCCCGGAAGGGGTCCGGATTTCGCCCGGATCGTTCGGCAAATAACGGTTGAGAAATTCGCGAAAGGGCCGTTCTCCGATAAAACAGATGCCGGTGCTGTCCTTCTTGGAAAAATTCGGCAATCCGTGGTCTTTCGCGATGCTTCGCACATCGCGCTTATAAAGATGACCGATGGGAAATAGTGTCCTGGACAACTGCGCCTGGTTGAGCCGATAAAGAAAATAGCTCTGATCCTTTGTCCCATCCTCACCCTTCAGCAACTGGAATACACCGTCCGTGTTGCGCACCTGGGCATAATGGCCTGTCGCAATATAATCCGCGCCTAGCCCGGCCGCGTGGTCCAGGAACGCCTTGAACTTGATCTCAGCATTGCACAACACGTCCGGGTTGGGTGTCCGGCCTGCCTTGTATTCGGCAAGAAAATGGCTGAACACACGCTCCTTGTATTCGGCGGAGAAATTTACCGCTTCGAGGGGAATTCCAATAATATCCGCCACTGATGCTGCATCTATCAAATCCTGCCGGGATGAGCAATATTCGTCAGTGTCGTCATCTTCCCAGTTCTTCATGAAGAGACCGATTACGTCATAACCCTGCTGTTTTAACAACAAGGCAGCGACAGATGAATCCACACCGCCGGACATTCCGACGACTACGCGCGCTTTGCTCATTTCAAGCAAAGTGAGTGAGGATGTCGAGCGGACAACTCTTCCCCGCCAGGTGATCTTCGATGCATTTCATGACAAGCGGGCTACGGTGACAGTAGGTCATCTTGCGGATTTCATCGAGGTCAAACCAGTCGGCACGTACTATGCCTGTATCCAGGGTGCGGCCGGGATCGTGGTTGCTCACTGAACCGGAAAAAGCAAAGCGTATGAAGGTTGTATCGTCCGCCTGGGAATGCCAGTGGTAAATGCCGAGTACGGATCGGGGGACAAAAGTGTAGCCCGTCTCTTCCAGGGTTTCCCGTATTGCGCCATGGATGATTGATTCGCCTGGCTCCAGATGACCGGCCGGCTGATTAAACAACAGGCCGCTACTGGTTTGTTCTTCCACCAGCAGATATTGCCCGTCTTTCTCTACCACTGCCGCAACCGTCACATTGGGTCTCCAGATCATGATTTCGTAATTTCAACCGTTATAAATATCAAATATGCGAAACGTGTACACTACTGAACGCAGACGTAAAAATGTATCTCCCTATTATAAGGGAAGCCGTCCTGCTGCTGCCCATCATCCTTTCTAAGAATGTAGGGGAAACTCAGGGAGCAAAAGCAAGCGCTTCTGTTCGAAACGCGGTTAAAATATATAAATTTTGACCGTTCCGGCTTGACCCGGTTTAAGGAAGCCAGCCTCAATGAATGGAGATAGCATGTATCAGCACATCAGCATACCAGCGGAAGGTTCAAAAATCAGCGTAAATGCAGATTTTTCCCTGAATGTGCCGGACAATCCCGTCATACCCTATATAGAAGGTGACGGGATCGGGGTGGACATTACGCCGGTAATGAGGAAGGTAGTGGATTCCGCTGTAGAAAAAGCTTATGGAGGCAAACGCAGGATCTCCTGGATGGAAATCTATGCGGGGGAGAAATCCACGCGCATTTATGGCGAAAATGTCTGGCTACCCGATGAAACCCTGCAGGCGGCGAAAGAGTATGTGGTCTCGATCAAGGGGCCGTTGACCACACCGGTGGGAGGTGGCATCCGCTCCATCAATGTCGCTTTGCGCCAAGAACTGGATCTGTACGTATGCCTTCGCCCTGTTCGCTATTTTCAGGGGGTGCCGAGCCCCTTGAAAAATCCCGAAAAAACCGACATGGTCATTTTTCGCGAGAACTCGGAGGACATCTATGCTGGCATTGAATGGGAAGCCGGTTCGGAAGGTGCTAAAAAAGTTATCGAATTTCTAATGAGCGACATGGGCGTTACCAAGATACGCTTTCCCCAAACCGCAGGGATCGGCGTAAAGCCCGTGTCCCGGGAAGGTACCGAGAGGCTGGTACGCAAAGCAATTCAGTATGCGATAGATAACGGACGGCGCTCAGTAACCCTGGTGCACAAAGGCAACATCATGAAATTTACCGAGGGCGCGTTCAAGAACTGGGGCTACCAGCTTGCAGCAAAAGAGTTTGGGGCAAGCCTGCTCGACGGCGGACCGTGGATGAAATTGTCCGAGGATAAAGGCGATATAGTGATCAAGGATGTGATCGCCGACGCTTTTCTTCAGCAGATTCTGCTGCGGCCGGAGGAATATGATGTCATCGCCACGCTGAATCTGAACGGCGATTACATTTCCGATGCTTTGGCCGCGCAGGTGGGCGGCATCGGGATCGCCCCCGGCGCAAACATGAGCGACTCTATAGCCATTTTCGAGGCGACGCATGGAACCGCCCCCAAGTATGCTGGCAAGGATCAGGTTAACCCAGGCTCCATCATTCTATCCGCCGAGATGATGCTGCGGCATATGGGCTGGGCGGAATCCGCTGATCTCATTACGCGGTCGATGGAAAAAACCATTCAGGATAAAATCGTGACTTATGACTTCGCCCGCCTGATGGCCGGCGCACAAAAAGTCTCCTGTTCAGCATTCGGGCAGGCGCTGGTTGAAAACATGGCGCCCTGAGGTGCGAAAGGATACGAAAGCGCGAGCATGTTGCTGAGCTTGCGGCTTATCCTCGATAAGAAAAAGCCCCTCGCCGATTTACAGCAAGGGGCTTTGCATAATTCTATGATGGATCACGTGCTGCTCAGCGTGCTTGCACGCCTCAGCATGAAATCTTTAAGCAGATTGAATATTTGATGCTTGCTTGCCCTTTGGACCCTGGGTAACCTCAAACGTTACTTTTTGACCTTCTTTGAGAGTTTTGAATCCGGACATATTGATTGCGGAGAAATGCGCGAATAAATCCTCGCTTCCATCATCGGGCGTAATAAAGCCAAAACCCTTTGAATCATTGAACCATTTTACTGTACCAGTTGCCATTATTGCTTCCTATAAATAAAACCGGGCCGGAAACCCGAACACTGTTTGAGTTTCAAGACCGCAAAACGGCTGTAACCGGTGCTGCAGAGAACTTGAAGCCAAACGCCAAGAACTGTTTTACGCAAATCCATTGTTCAAGTCAATAGTCGGCCCCGTTATTTTGCAAAAATGCAACAGAAAATTTTCTAAAAGGTACTTGAATATTTCCGCGCAATCATCAAATATAAAGATTGGAAGTTGTGATATTTTCGTTCTAAGTGAAGACAAAGATACAGGATCATGGCTGCAGGAAATAATGGTGATGTTGTACTTGAGGCTAAAAAGAGTAAACTCAAGCCGCCGCCAATGTTCAAGGTTATTTTGCTGAATGATGACTTCACACCGATGGATTTCGTTGTGACTGTATTACAGACTTTTTTTTCCAAAAATCGAGAACAGGCGACGCAAATCATGCTCAAAGTCCATATGGACGGAGCTGGAGTATGTGGAGTTTACCCCAATGATGTGGCTTCCACAAAGGTCGAGCAGGTAGTTGCATTTGCCAGGCAGCATCAGCATCCGCTACAGTGCGTGATGGAGGAGAACTGAAATGATTGCTCAAGAATTAGAGGTAAGTCTGCATATGGCATTCGTGGAATCGCGTCAGAAGCGCCACGAGTTCATTACGGTCGAGCATCTGTTATTGGCTTTGCTCGATAATCCGACTGCCGCAGAGGTATTGCGCGCCTGCTCGGTTGATATGGACGATTTACGCCGATTGCTGACTGAGCATGTTACCGAAAACACACCGACCGTGGGAGGGAGCGGAGAGGTGGATACGCAGCCTACCCTTGGTTTTCAGCGCGTTATCCAGCGTGCGATTCTGCATGTACAGTCTTCCGGGAAAAAAGAAGTTACGGGGGCAAACGTACTGGTAGCGATATTTGGCGAAAAGGATTCTCACGCAGTTTATTTTCTTCATCAAAAAGGTGTAACCCGCCTTGATGTAGTGAACTATATTTCTCACGGCATCAGCAAGGTCCCGCAGGGGACCAGCGCCAAAACCGAAAGCGAAGGAGATACCGAGCAGGAAATGAATGCGGGTGGCGCGCTGGAAAGTTATGCGGTCAACCTCAACGCCCAGGCGCTGGCAGGCAAGATCGACCCGCTGATTGGACGGGAGCGCGAACTGGAGCGCCTGATACAGACGCTATGCCGTCGGCGCAAGAACAACCCGTTATTGGTAGGTGAAGCAGGGGTAGGCAAGACGGCTATCGCTGAAGGCCTCGCGCGTCGAATTATCGAGAACGATGTTCCCGAGATCCTTGCACACCATCAGGTCTATGCGCTCGACATGGGCGCATTGCTGGCGGGTACCAAATACCGGGGTGATTTTGAGCAACGCCTGAAGGCAGTGTTGAAACAGTTGCTTGAGAACTCGAATGCCATACTGTTCATTGACGAAATTCACACCCTGATCGGTGCGGGCGCCGCTTCCGGCGGCACGCTCGACGCCTCCAACCTGTTGAAACCGATACTGAATACCGGGCAACTCAAATGCATTGGCGCCACCACCTACAGCGAGTATCGTGGAATCTTTGAAAAGGATCACGCACTTTCGCGTCGTTTCCAGAAAATCGATGTGCTCGAACCGAGCGTGGATGAAACAGTCTCCATACTACGCGGCTTGAAAGCGCGTTATGAGGCGCATCATGGTGTCAAATATACCGCTACCGCGCTTACGACCGCCGCGGAATTGTCAGCCCGCTTTATCAACGACCGGCACCTGCCGGATAAGGCGATCGATGTGATCGATGAAGCCGGCGCGGCGCAGCGTGTTTTGCCGAAATCGAAGCAGCGCAAGGTAATCAGCAGGCATGAGATAGAAAGCATTATTGCCAAGATTGCGCGCATTCCGGCGCAGAATGTTTCCAGTGATGACCGCAATACGCTGAAGACTCTCGACCGCGACCTGAAAGCGGTTGTGTTCGGTCAGGACAAGGCCATCAATGCGCTGACAGCAGCGATCAAGATGGCGAGAAGCGGCCTTGGCAATCCGCAAAAACCGGTTGGCTCTTTCCTCTTTTCCGGCCCCACCGGAGTCGGCAAAACCGAGGTCGCACGACAACTGGCTTATGCGCTAGGCATTCATTTGCATCGCTTCGATATGTCCGAATATATGGAGCGGCATGCTGTATCACGCCTGATTGGGGCGCCGCCAGGATATGTCGGTTTCGATCAGGGGGGATTACTCACCGAGGCCATCATCAAGCAGCCGTATTCCGTGCTGCTGCTGGATGAAATTGAAAAGGCGCATCCTGATATTTTCAATATCCTGCTGCAAGTGATGGATCACGGCACGCTGACAGACAACAATGGCCGCAAAGCGGATTTCCGCAACGTGGTAATCATCATGACAACCAACGCCGGCGCGGAAGCGCTTAGCAAAACTACTATTGGCTTCACCACAGCCGCACAAACCGGTGACGAGATGGTGGATATCAAGCGGATGTTTACGCCGGAGTTCCGCAATCGGCTGGATGCGATCATTTCCTTCGCGCCACTGGATACAGAAGTGATTCTGCGAGTGGTCGACAAATTCCTGATGCAACTTGAAGCACAGTTGCAAGAGAAGAAAGTGGACGCGATATTTACGGAGGCACTGAGGGAATATCTTGCCAAGAATGGTGTCGATCCTCTCATGGGCGCACGGCCAATGGCGCGTCTCATTCAAGACACTATACGCAGCGCCCTGGCCGATGAATTACTGTTCGGGCGTCTCGCCAATGGCGGTAAGGTAACCGTCGATATCGATGCCGATAACAAGGTGAAGCTTCAGTTTGAGGAAGAAGCAGCGGCAGCGATATAAGCTCGATTCATCAGGGTAGAAAACAAAGAAGGCGCGAATTCAGCGCCTTCTTTTTTGTCGCCTTTTTTACTTTGGCTTCCGCTTTCGTCCCAATTATCCTCACACGTTGATTTTCATCGGGCCATCGGCATCCCTGCGTCCATAATCTTTATGGACTCCCTACGAACTCCTTATAGCGAAAGCCGGTTATTTTTCAGACTGGTATTTGAAAGACAGGTTTACCCTCGCACGATAAGCAGCCACCTTTCCGTCTTCAACCACTAAATCCAGCTTCACTATTTCAGCGACTCGCAAGTCTCTCAATGTCTTTGATGCTGTTTCCACCGCGTTCCTGGCGGCGTCTTCCCAGGAAGTCGTGCTGGTTCCGATTATCTCCGTTATTTTGTAAACACTATCTCCAGACATGAAATTCTCCTTCGTAGGTGAGCAACATAAACTCAGCACTGAGCAAACCCAGTACCTCTACTGAGGTGATTTCAGTTTAGGTCAATTTTTGTAGATTGCAACCGATACTGTGGGGTTTAAGGTGCTCACTTTCGACACTCTCCGGAAGAATGGGGATTTTCAGAACAATGAGGGGAAATGAGCCGCTTTCGCCGGTTCATTCTTCGGAAGGCATGTCCTAAGCCCGTTCAACCTTCGACAAGCTCAGGGGGAACAGAGAACAGAGACGAGAGGCTCGGGGCGAAGGGGAGAGAACTAAAGACGAAGGGTTCAACGTTACTGGGGCAACGCGCGCGGCGAAGGATTTGTCCAGCGGTTCCCTATGCTCCCCTATCAGCCGGCCACTACCCGTTTGGTGATGTATCCGAGCGCTTCATCCACCTGATCTATGAGAATAAGGCACAATTCTCCCTCTTTCAGATTGTCAAATGCAGCATCAATGGCTCCAAACTCCCCGTAGATTTCCTTTACGTTGCGAGTGCGCTTCGCCTTTTCCAGGCCCTGCCGCAGGAGGCTCAATACTTCCCCATCTGCACGTCCACGCTGGCACCGATCCTGATAAAGCACCACCTCATCGAAAGCATCGCCCAGTATCTCAGTCTGCCGGCGAATATCTTCATCGCGTCGGTCGCCAGCACCGCTGATAACCACAGAGCGTCGTTTTGCCGGAATCTTGTCGATGGCGTTTACAAGTGCGCGAATCGCATCGACGTTGTGACCGTAGTCGGCAATAAGTGTAGCACCCCGGTGACTAAAGAAATTGAAGCGCCCGGGAGCAGTTTGCATGTCACTGACAAAATTCGCGAGGCCGCCACGTATGATCTGCCAGTCAAGACCAAGCGCCCAACCAGTTGCGATGGCTGCCATTGCATTTTCAATCTGGAATGGGATCGCGCCGTTCTGTGTCACGGGGATCCCTGCAAAGGGAAGGCGATATTCGAAATTGCCCTCCGCGGCGACAATTGCATCGCCATCGACGTAAACGACACGTTTACGTTGAGCACGATGCTTCGCGATCACGGGATTGTCCGGATCGCGTGCAAAAAAAGTGACCTTGCCAGGGCAATAAGCGGCCATGC
The DNA here is from genome assembly GCA_035280905.1 of Nitrosospira sp. Taxonomy (GTDB): domain Bacteria; phylum Pseudomonadota; class Gammaproteobacteria; order Burkholderiales; family Nitrosomonadaceae; genus Nitrosospira. The sequence goes on along the minus strand of DATEEZ010000190.1, from coordinate 3,713 downwards.
CAGCCACAAACGGATCAGCCGCATTCAGCACAGCCACACCCGTGTCAGGCTTCACATTCTGTACAACGATGCGTTTGACGGCGGTCAAATCTTCCACGGTATTGATGTGAGATAGACCGAGGTGATCGCCCACTCCGATGTTGGTAATCACTGCGACATCACAGCGGTCAAAGGCCAAGCCTTCACGCAGCAGACCACCCCTCGCAGTTTCAAGCACTGCCGCATCCACATCCGGATGAAGAAGCACTTTTCTTGCACTCTTGGGACCGCTGCAATCGCCGGTGTCGATACGCTGCCCCTCGATATAGACGCCGTCCGTGCTTGTCATGCCGACACGCAGGCCCTGGCAATCGAGGATATTGGCAATCAGCCTGACGGTGGTCGTTTTGCCGTTGGTGCCTGTTACCGCCACCACGGGAATGCGAGCATCATCACCCTTCTTGAACATGTTCGCAATGATCGCCTCTCCCACCGCCCGCCCTTTGCCAAAGGAAGGCTGCAAATGCATGCGCAAACCCGGCGCTGCATTGATTTCGATAATAGCGCCCTGTCCCTCCAAAGATCTGGACACGCTTTCGCAGACAACATCTACTCCACAGATATCAAGGCCAATCATCTGCGCAGCCTCGATCATACGCGCGGCAAATTCCGGATGAACCTCGTCGGTAACGTCTGTTGCCGTCCCGCCCGTCGAAAGATTTGCATTGTTTCTGAGGACCACTCGCGTGCCCGGTGGCGGCACGGACTCGGACGTCAGGCCCTGAGTTGCAAGGTGGGCAAGGGCGATTTCATCAAAATGGATTTTTGTAAGCGCGTTGGCGTGCCCCTCACCGCGTCGCGGGTCACTGTTGATGTGCTCTACCAATTCTCCAACGGTGTGAATCCCATCACCCACAACCTGGGGTGGCTCACGTCGTGCTGCGGCGACCAGCTTGTTGCCGACTACCAGCATGCGATAGTCGTGGCCGGGAATGTAGCGCTCAACCATCACTTTCCCACTGACCTCAGCCGCAACAGCATACGCTGCTTCCACCTGCTCACGGCTCACGAGATTCACGCCGACTCCCCTTCCCTGATTGCCGTCCTGCGGCTTTACGACAACAGGACTGCCGATTTCACAGGTCGCCGTCCACGCATCCTCCGCACTTGTGACCGGTCTTCCAGGTGTGACAGGTACGCCGGCAGCATCCAGCAAGAAGCGGGTAAGCTCTTTGTCCTGTGCAACCGACTCTGCTACCAGGCTGGTGAGGCAGGTTTCTGCAGCCTGAATACGCCGCTGTCTGCTGCCCCAGCCGAATTGCACCATGCTGCCGTCAGTCAGCCGGTGGAAGGGAATGCCGCGGGCGACCGCTGCCCCCACCACTGAACTGGTGCTCGGCCCTAAGCGTATATCCTCGTAGAGCACACGCAGACGCTGCACGGCATCGACCAGATCGAAAGGGGTATCTTCAATAGCAGCGCTGCATAGGGCTTGTGCAAGATCAAAGGCGAGCCTCCCAACCGCCTCTTCGCTGTACTCCACGACGACCTGGTAGACGTTGGCTTCAAGGGTCGGGGCGATCTTGCTGAAAGCCACCGGACAACCGACTCGTATTTCCAGTCCGAGTGCAGCCCGTTCAAGCGCATGCGCAAGCATTTCGGCTTCAGGGTAAGATGCGGCCTGGAGCAAATCGATTTGGGGAAATCGTGCATGCAGGCGATCCAGAAAACCCGGTATTCCGCCCGGCAGCGATACGGGTGTGTCGCAGGAAACAACTGCCTCTATGGCTGTCTGGCGACTCCATAAATTGGGCCCGCGCAAAGCGCGGAGACGTGATACTTGCATCGACAGTTCTCCTAGCGTTTCTTATTCATGCGGGGGTTTACTGATATTATTTTACGCCTTGCTAAATGCGTGAAAGCTTCCAATTCCCGAACGTATGACGGCCGGGTCGATGCCGAGCGACCATGCAGCGGCTACTGCTGCGAGTACATTTTCTACCTCCAAAACAGCCTGCCCGTCACATGTAATCGGAACATCGTTCAACTTACTCAGTGGTAGTTCACTGGACCCGTTAATAAGGAAAATTTCTCCGTCTCGAACTGTTACCGCCCGTTTGCCTCGAATGCCGTTTGTACCAGCAGTGCCGTGTAAACAGTGCTCTTTTATTACCGAAAGATCGGAATCCAGACTGAAGTAAATAATTTCTCCATTGCAAAGCCCCGCCATTTCCACCAGCATCGGCTCCCTGGCATTGAGCACCACTGCACCCGCGGGCACGACCACATCCACTTGAGTACGCAGCACGTCGAAAACCTGTTTGGGGGTTTCGATGAACTTTCCATAATGACGGGTCAACTCTACATTCGTAACGATCCCGACATGACAGCCATCGTAGGCCAATCCCTCGCGCAGCATGCTGTCACTCCCGTTTTCAAAAACCGCCGCCTCGATTGACCGGTTCATGAGAATGTTGCGCGCTGCCTTCCAGTTGGCCTGGTCGCCTTTTTTCACTTGTCTGCGGTCAAGATAGAAGCCGTCGCTGCAAGCCAGACCCGTCTGCTTTCCGGATAGTGCGAGCAGTTGAGCAATGAGATGGGCTACTGTGGTTGTACCATAACTGCCGGTAATACCTACGATCGGAATGCGACCGTCTTCATGGCTCGGGAAGAGGTGCTCGACGACCGCTTCACCCACCGGACGCGGAGTGCCAATAGCTGGTTTGATGTGCATCAGCAAACTGGGCCCGGCATTGACTTCGACAATAGCCCCGCCCTGTTCGGCAAGCGGTCGCGCAATATCCCTTGCGACAAGATCGATGCCGGCAATATCCAGTCCGACAACCCGGGCTGCCAGTGAAGCTGCTGCCGCGGTACTGGGGTGCACCTCATCAGTGACATCGAAAGCGTGATTACCGTTACGCTGAATCATGACTTCCTGGCCGGCAGCCGGTATTGAATCAATGGTGAAACCTTGCCGCCGGAGCTCCATTGCCGTTACCCCATCCACACTGACCAGATTCAGGGGATGATCTTCACTTTCCCCCCGCCGGGGATCGGAGTTGATCTGCTGCTGGATCAGTTGGATTATGGGGGAAATCCCGTCGCCCGTAACCGAAACGGAATCTCCCCGGCTTGCGGCAATGAGACGGTCCCCTACCACCAGCAGGCGGTGTTCTGTACCAGGAACATAACCCTCAACCAGGACACCGCTGCCTTCTTCCAGGGCTACGCCATAAGCAGACTCGATTTCTTCACGCTTGCTCAACTCGATAAAAACGCCGCGCCCATGATTTCCGTCACACGGCTTAACCACCACCGGCAGACCGATTTCCTGCGCCGCATCCCATGCATCTTCAGCGCTGTGAACAATACGGCCATCAGGAATGGCGACACCGCACGATTGCAACAACGCCTTGGTCAGATCCTTATCGCGCGAGATGCTTTCTGCAATTGCCGGAGTGCGGTCCGTTTCCGCTGTCCAGATGCGCTGGCTACGGATGCCATAACCCAACTGTACCAGATTGCCCCTGGCAAGAAGGCGAATCGCCGGAATGTTGCGGCTGGCGGCAGCTTCAACGATGCAGGCGGTCGATGGCCCCAGCCACAGCGAATCGACCATGTCGCGCAGACGCGTAACAGCGCCTCTCACATCGTAAGGCGCGTCTCCCGGCGAATAATCCATTGCCGCAAGCAGCAATTCCCTTGCTGCGGCGAGAGCGTTGCGCGCAACA
>DATEEZ010000189.1:0-3795 GCA_035280905.1 Nitrosospira sp. | reverse complement strand
GGATTAGCTCCTCGTTTCGTTCGAAAACCAAAGCCTGCCTGATTCCCAGCTATTTTATACATCACCAACTGAAGGTGTGAGGATTAATCACATTTCCTTCGATTGCTTCTCCGTCTTCTTTCCTTTCTCCAAGATGTACTTTGGTACAGGTGGCTACAGATATACATATACGAGGTTCAAAACGTTTCACAAGTGGTTATACGGGAAATTGATGGATAATAATTTCGATCTTCTGTACGGTCTTCAAAGGATATTAGGGAAAATAGTATGCTTTACAAAACATAAAAAAAAGAAATCGCACAAGAGCCCTAACCGCTATAAATTCAATGCTCTCGCTGCTCGAATCTCTTCTGCCAGTTGCAATACTGACATTGCATAATTTACGCTGCGGTTGTAGCGGGTAATGACATGGAAATTATTGAAAGCCAGCCAGTACTCCCTTCCATCCTTCGTTTCCAATTCAAGCAGTGTCGCCAGACGACCACCGGGAGCATGCCAGCGGGGCGCCACACCCCATTGTCCGATCTCCGCCACCGTATAGCGCGGGGGATGTCCCGAATATAAAACTTCCCGGTAATCTTCGCCATTCACTATTGCGGGAACCGCTATCAACTGACCTGCTTCCCACCCGTAGCTCTTCAGGTAATTGGCAACACTTCCGATCGCATCCGCTGCGCTATTGGATAAATCGATCTTGCCGTCATTATTGAAATCCACTGCGTACCGCCGGTAACTGCTGGGCATGAATTGGGGAATGCCGATTGCCCCCGCGTAAGAACCCCTGATATTCAGGAGGTCCGCGTGCTGGTCTCGTCCCATCAGGAGATATTGTTCCAGTTCGCTACGGAAGAAGTCCGCACGCCGGGGATAGTTGAATGCAAGCGTAGTCAAGGCGTCGACTATCCGGTGCTTGCCGTTTTGCGTCCCATAAAACGTTTCGACTCCGATTACTGCGGCGATGATCTCCTCGGGAATCCCGAAGTCCCTGCGGGCACGCTCCAGATCCGCGGCATTCGTGTTCCAGAAGGCTACACCCGCGGCAATACGCTTCGGCGTGACGAAAACGGGCCGGTATGCATACCACGGCTTTGCGGTAGCAGGCTGCGAAATCGCTTTGATGATTCCCTCCTGATACTGTGCCTGCCCAAGAATGTCCTCCAGTTCAGCCTGGACAAAGCCGTGTCTTTCGACCATTTCGCCGATGAAATTTTCGACCCCCTCTTTTATCTCCCCTTCGATCTTCCCCTCAATCTTCCCTTCGATCTTTCTTTCGATCTCTCCTTCGATCTCCGGGCGCCGCTCAACGGTCGGAGGAGCTACCGAGGTTGTCACACATCCCGCCAGTACAAAAAACCCGAATGCATATATCAGAAAGCGCATAAATTCACCTGCATATAAAAAATCCGATGGGTTACTCTTTAACCGGGTCATTTGTAGTGGATGACTGGATAGGCAATGGTTGAAGCAGTCACGAATAACCGGCAAACGCATCGAAACACCCTGCCCTTCATCCTTCAAGCTTCATCCCCCCACTCCCGCCATCCCTTGAGCAGAGGGAAATATAATCCTCGCCTTACCGGCTGCCCTTCTGCTGCCTGCATGAGTGCAGCGTAACGATCCAACTGATCGCGGTAGCGCTCCTGCTCGCGATTGAGAAAGCCCTCCACATCAGCGCCTTCGTGACTGCTTGTCTTGTAGTCAACGACCCATCGCTGACCCTCCGCATCGCGAAAAGTGCGGTCTATTACAAAATCCATGTATTGGCCCCCGATGTTGCCGGTCATGCGCAATTCACTGCGCGCCTCCTGCTGCGGGCCCAGCAGCCATTGGCCGCGTGGTTCGCTCACCGCGTGAGTAAGCGCTGCCATCACTCTTTTTACGGCATCATCAGGATCATCCTTACCCGCACTGATCGCACCGCATGCAATCAGCTGGCGCCGGAAGACATCCTGCAATCCCCTGATTCGATCGATGTTCCAATTGGCCAACCCGTCCTCGGCAATGCGTTGCAGCCAGCTGTGGACTATATTACCGACGAGGCGAGCTGTCTCTCCAGCCCAGGAATATTCGACTTCCTCCCAGGTAGGCAAAGGAGGCTGACCCGCCTTCCACCGAAGGGCGTGCGGGGCGGGCGGCAGCTCCCAGCGGGATACCAGACGGCGAAGCGCTTGGTCGATCAGAGGTTTGTCTCTCGCCTCCTGCTCTTTACTGTCGCCGCAGAACTGGATGTCTGAAAAAGCCGCTTTTGCCGCTGCCTCCATATAAAAAGATTCTACCGCAGGCCAGATTTTGCTCAGCAAGGTCTTGGCCGGCGGAGGTTTGAGTTGAAGCCTGCCTTCATTGCCGGTGATAGCGCCAGTACTACCGAGAAGATGCAGCCGCTTTCTTGCGCGTGTTGCAGCTACATAGAGCAGCCGCCCATCCTCCAGGCATTCCTTCTCGTCATCGAGTCTTTCCATCCACGAATAGATCGGATCGCTCCCGGAACCGGTTTCCTGGATGGGCGCGAGCAACAGATCATTCCCCCCGCTGCTTTCGCGTTCCTCTTCTGCTTCCGTTTCCGGCCATTCGTCACGCAAATGCTCCATCCACATGAACAGCTTCTTGTCATCGCTGCGCGACAGGCGGCCCAAGCCGGGTACAATCACGCAATCGAACTCCAGTCCCTTGGCTTTATGGATGGTCATAATTTGCAGGCTATCGTCCGCTTTCGCATCAGGCAAGGCGGAAAGGCCTGCCAATCCTTCCTCCAATGCCACGAGACTGTGAATGCTTCCCGCATCCTCATGTGACTCAAGATAATCAAGGTAAGCTGAAGCGTCTTCCAGTCCTGTCTCATCTTCGAGACACGCCGGGCCACCCAGCGCCAGCCAGGCAGCCTCTACCGTTGCTCTCAGGGATTGCCGATTCCGGTTGGCCATGCACTCCCTCAATACATCGCGCATCCGCAGTAACCGTTCATAGCCGTCGGCCGATACAGAAGCGATGCGATTCTCATCCTGAAGCCATCCCCACACGGTACCGGGGACTGCCTCGGCGTTTTCCTCTCTCTCCTGCGCGGTATCGGGCGCGTCATGGAGATCGTAGAAACCAGATGGGGCCGGAGCAGTCGACACAAGAGCATGGAGGTCTGCAAGCGTAAGCCCGCACCATGGAGCCCTGAGCAGCGCAAGCCATGCCAAGCGATCAGCCGGATGCATCAGCGCGCGAGTGAGGACCAGTAGATCCTGCACTACTGGCTGCCGGCTCAGTCCTTCGATTTCGATCGCACGGAAACGTAGTCCGGCTTTTTTGAGTCGAGGCAGGATTTCCGTCAAATGGCTGCGATTTCGAACCAGAATGGCAGTGGTGGAGCAATTCTCATCACGCTGCCCGCGCGTGAGAATCTCCACCACTTTCGCTCCCTCGGCGGCGTGATCGTCGTTGAAGAATGGATGCACGCTGACAGCAGCATCGGGCAGCTCGGGGCGCACTGCTACCGAGGGCGAGTAGCGTACCGAACCCATTGAAATATTCTCGAGTTGCGGCATGACGCTTGCGAATGTCGTGTTGACCCAGTCCACGATGCCGCACTGTGATCGGAAATTGGCGGAGAGTGAAATTGGACTGAGTGTCACGTTTCCAAATCCGGTAGCACGAGCAAGCAGGAACAGCCCGACTTCGGCTTGGCGAAAACGGTAGATGGATTGCATCGGGTCACCTACTACCAACATGCTGCGTCCGTCTCCCGGTTCCCATCCTGCTGTCAGTTTTGTAACCAGATCATACTGGCTGATCGAGGTATCCTGAAACTCA
>DATEEZ010000188.1:0-14190 GCA_035280905.1 Nitrosospira sp. | reverse complement strand
TAAGCAGTTTCAAAGGTGCGTATGCCGCGTTCGCAGAAAATGATGTTATGGTTGCCTCCTGCGGCGATGTATTCTGCCGCCATAAGCCACTCGGAAACGGTTGCGGACATGCCCCGCTTGAGTATCACGGGCTTGTTGATGCGTCCCACTTCTTTCAAAAGCTCGAAGTTCTGCATGCTGCGTGTACCGATCTGGATCACATCCACGTCATACTCGAGGAAAGTGTCGAGCATGCGGGCATCCATCAATTCCGTGACGATTCGGAGGTTGTGCTTATCCGCAGCCCTGCGGAACATTTTCAATCCTTCTTCGCCACTGCCCTGGAAGGTATAAGGACTGGTGCGGGGCTTGAAGGCGCCACCACGCATCAACCGGCAGCCCGCGTTTGAGACGTGTTGCGCCGCAGAATCCATTTGCTCCTGCGTTTCCACTGAACAAGGGCCCCCGATCACCTGCACCTGATTGCCGCCAATCGGCACGCCCCCCACATTGATTATCGAATTATCCTTGTGCCATTCGCGCGACACGATCTTGTACTGCTTGACGATATGCATCGAATATTCGACGCCGCTCAGGGTGTCGAACATTTCGGGACTGAGCTTGCGCTCATCACCAATTGCGCCAATGACGGTGCGTTCGGTCCCGCGCGAAACGTTCGCATCGAGATCGAAGCTTCGAATTTTTGCAACCACCGTGTCGATCTGCTCCTCGGTGGCGCCGTTGTTCATGACAATGATCACGCTGATCCTCCTGACGCAACTTTAGGGACTCTCACCGCCATCTCCGGTATCGTGTCTGCTGCTGCTCCCCCCGCCGTCTCCAGCGCTATCTCCAGCGATTTCAGGAATTTCTCATTTTCAGATTCGAGCCCGACAGTTACCCGGAGATGTTCCGGCATTTCATAAATGCTGATGGGACGGACAATCACACCCTGCCTCAACAGGCTCTCATTTACTGCTTTCACATTGCCTGGCACCCGAAAGCTCAGGAAATTCCCGTAGGATGGAATGTACTCGATCCCCATCCGGCGCAGGCCGGTGACGATCTGCAGCATGCCCGCCTGGTTGAGCGCATAAGAACGCTTTACAAATTCTTCATCCTGTAACGCAGCCACCGCACCGGCAAGGCCTATATTGTTGACGTTGAATGGCTGACGTACGCGGTTCATCAGACCGGCGACCTCGGGATGCGCAAGGCCGAAGCCGACGCGCACACCTGCCATGCCATAAGCTTTGGAGAAAGTGCGGGTAATGAGGAGATTGGGAAACTGCTTCAGCCAGGTAATGCTATCTCCTTTGAGGGCGGATGGCAGATACTCGTTGTAGGCTTCGTCAAGTACGACCAGCACATCCGGCGACACACGTTCAAGAAAGCGCAATACATCATCGACGGGCAGCAGGGTGCCGGTGGGATTGTTGGGATTGGCAATAAATACGACTCGCGTTTCAGGCGCAACAGCGTCCAGCATTGCGTCAAGATCGTGCCCATAATTCCTGGCGGGAACGGAAATGCCGATTCCACCGACCGCCTTTGTCACCAGCGGATAAACCGCAAAGGCATGCTGCGAATAAACGGTCGAGGCACCCGGTTTCAGGAATACGCGTGCGGCCAACTCCAGAACGTCATTGGAACCATTCCCCAGCACGATCTGATCGCTGGTCACGCCATAGCGTTCGGACAAGGCTGCTTTCAGTTCAAATCCGCTTCCGTCCGGATACAACGCTACCTCATTGAGCGCCTTGCTCATCGCTTTCATAGCCAGCGGACTGGTCCCCAGCGGGTTTTCATTGGACGCAAGCTTGATGATAGTCTGTTCATCCATCCCCATCTCCCGCGCCAGTTCAGAGATAGGCTTGCCGGGCTGGTAGGGACTGATTGCGCGGATATACGCAGGAGCGAGATCGCAAATATTCATAAAATGGTATCGTGAATTGCAGAGGGAAGAAAAAGCAGAAGATAATAACCCGTCACCAAGGCAGGCAGTCGTACAAAAAGCATGGACTCATGCTTGCAACAACCAGTTTCCCTGGCGTAGGTAAACCTTCACCATTGTTCGGAGCCGTCATGATATGACGTTGAATTTTTCGCGAGGTAGGATCATCGCACGGTTTCTCTTTACGGGATTTCGTGAGGCTCATGGAGGTTTTATGAGAAAACAGAAGAGGAGGGTCACGCTGCGGGATATGAGCCGAGCACTTTAAGAAACGCTGCTTTTTCTACCAGCTCGCGCAGTGCCTGAGAGACTTTCGGCTCCTGCTGGTGGCCTTCGACATCCACAAAAAATACGTATTCCCATAACCCGGCGCGGGATGGACGCGATTCAAGCCGGGTCATGCTGACTCCATGGTGGGCGAGCGGAGCCAGTAGCTCGTGTATGGCGCCGGGACGATTCCTGACCGACATTACCAGCGATGTCTTATCCCTGCCGGACGGTGCAACTTCCTGCTCGCCTATTACCAGGAAGCGCGTCGTATTGTTGGGATCATCCTCGATGTTCTCGGCACAGATAGTGAGGCCATATACTTCTCCTGCCTTTTTTCCCGCTACTGCCGCAGCGCTTTCATCTCCCGCCGCCAGTCTTGCTGCATCTGCATTGCTTGCGGCGTTGATTCTTGCCGACGCTGGCAAATGAGGCAGATTGGCATTGAGCCACTCGTGACATTGAGAAAACGACTGAGGATGAGAGTAAATTTTGCGAATGCGCGCAAGGTCGGCATGATGCGCCAGCAGAAGCTGATGTATGGCCAGCTCTACTTCGCCGCACACCTTCAACGAGGTTTGCAGCAGCAGATCGAGCGATCTGCCCACGGCGCCTTCGGTCGAATTCTCCACCGGTACAACCCCGTAATCCGCCTTGCCGGCTTCCACCTTGCGAAATACGTCATCTATCGAATCGCAGGGCAGCGATGTCACAACGCTGCCGAAGCGGTTGAGCGCAGCTTCTTCGGAAAACGTGCCTCTCGGGCCAAGATATGCCACTGTCAGGGGTTCTTCCATGGATCGACAGAGAGACATGATCTCCGTAAATAATCGCACAACTTGTTCATTTTCCAACGGTCCCGGGTTAAGTTCGCATACCCGCGCCAATACCTGGGCTTCCCGCTCGGGCCGGTATGCTATGCCATTCTTGATTTCTCCGATTTCGCGCGCGAGGTTTGCCCGCGTGCTCACCAATTTCAGGAGCTCACTGTCGATTGCATCTATCTTGTCGCGGAGCTGTTTGAGTTGAGCGGTCATCGCGGGATAATTTTTATTTTGAACCGTACCTGCCGAAGCTATAGCATAAACCGTAGCTATTTGGCCGGTATGGGCAGGTAGCGCACATTCAGCACACCCCTTATCGCCGCAATCTCGTCAATCGTTTTTTGAGGTACCGGGCTATCGACATCCACCAGTGTGTAGGCCATTTCGCCGCGGGATTTATTGCCCATGGTGTGGATATTGAGACCTGCTTTCGCCATGGCGGTTGAAATTTGCCCCACCATGTTGGGTACATTGGCGTTCGCAACTGCCAGGCGGTAAGGGGACTCCCGCTCCATTGTTATATTGGGGAAGTTGACTGCATTGGTAATACCGCCGTTCTCCAGATAATCGATTACCTGTTTCGTCACCATCACTGCGCAATTCTCTTCCGCTTCCTGTGTGGATGCGCCTAGGTGCGGCAGGGTAACTACCTTTGTATGATGCTGAAGTTTTTCGCTGGGAAAATCGCTTACGTAATATTTTATCTTCCCCGTCTCAATTCCTTCGAGTACCGCATTTTCATCCACGATGCCGTCACGAGAAAAGTTGAGCAAAACCGTGCCATTTCTCATGTTTTGCACAACCTGCTGATTAACGAGGTGCCGGGTGGAATCCAGCAGGGGTACGTGCAGTGTTACAAACTCGCTGTTGCGCAGCAGAGCTTCAATGCTTTCCGCACGCTTGACTTCTGAGGACAGGTTCCAGGCTGCATCCACGGTGATATTGGGGTCGTATCCTATCACCTTCATTCCAAGCCGAAGCGCTGCATCAGCCACCAGCCGTCCTATAGCGCCCAGGCCAACAATGCCCAGAGTGCGCCCCGGCAATTCGGTCCCCGCGAACTGTTTCTTGCCGTTTTCGGCCAGCTTGTTCAGGGTTTCGTTATCGCCTTCCAGTTTCTCGGTGAAATGAATTGCTGGAATCAGGTTACGGGAGGCGATCAGCAGGCCAGCCAGCACCAATTCCTTGACGGCATTGGCATTGGCTCCGGGTGCGTTGAAAACGGGCACGCCCCGCAGGTTCATCGCCTTCACCGGTACGTTGTTCGTGCCTGCCCCAGCCCGGCCTATTGCTTTCACGCTGGAAGGAATATCCATGTCCAGCATGTTGTGGGAGCGTACCAGAATCGCATCCGGCTCGGTCGTATCGCTGCCCACCTTATAACGGTCGGGATCAAAAAGCTTGAGCCCCAGCGGCGAAATCTGGTTGAGCGTCAGTATCCGGAAAATTTTATGTGCGCGTTCAGGCATGATTGCTTGCAAATTCTTTCATGAATTCCACCAGAACCTTTACGCCTTCAAGCGGCATAGCGTTGTATATCGAAGCGCGCATTCCGCCAACAGAACGATGGCCTTTCAATTGGATTAGACCGCGTGCCCGCGCCTGTTTCAGAAATTCTTCATCGAGCGCCGGATTTTTTAAGGTGAACGGCACATTCATGCGCGACCGGTCGGGTTGCGCCACGGGGCAGTGATAAAAATCAGTAGTGTCCAGGAAGTCGTACAGCAGACGTGCCTTCGCAATGTTGATTTTCTCCATTGCCTCGAGCCCTCCCTTTTGTTTCAACCATTCCACCACCAGACCGGTAATATACATGGCATAAGTCGGCGGCGTGTTGTACATGGAGTCGTTGTCGGCGTGAATCTTGTAATCGAACATCGTCGGAGTTCCCGGAACCGGGGTTCCGATGAGGTCCTCGCGCACGATGACAATACACAGTCCTGCGGGACCTACGTTTTTCTGGGCGCCGGCATAGATCAGCCCGAACCTGCTTACATCCAGGGGGCGTGACATAAAGGCGGAAGAAATGTCCGCCACCAGGGGCATGTCGGTATTCGACAAGTCCGGAACCCAGTTGAACTCCACTCCGCCAATCGTCTCGTTCGGCGTGTAATGCAGGTAGGCCCCGTCCGGATCAATGTTCCATTTGTCCTGGGTGGGAGCGTAGGTAAAATTTGCATCTTCCGAGGAAGCTGCAACGTGAACGGCGCAATATTTTTTTGCTTCCTTGATCGCTTTCGTGGACCACTGGCCTGTATTGATATAGTTGGCGCTTTTTTTGCCCCGCAACAGGTTCATTGGCACCATTGCGAACTGGCTGGACGCGCCGCCGGATAAAAAGAGCAACTTATAGCTGGCAGGGATACCGGCCAATTCCCGCAAATCCGCCTCGAGCTTGGCCGCGATGGACATGAATTCCTTGCCGCGGTGACTCATCTCCATCACCGACATGCCGCTGCCGTGCCAGTCCAGCATTTCGTCGCGCGCCTGCTGCAACACTTCCTTCGGTAATACCGCCGGACCTGCGCTGAAGTTATAGATGGGTTCCATCGGAGTTCCTTATGAGTTTCTTACCCTGGCTGTATCACGATTTGATCCGTAGCTAAGCCTAATTCTGGTGCCTCGTCAGCTTCCACTACCTTATCCAGTCCGGCCAGTTTCTCACCCTCATCCAGGTTGATCAGTGTTACACCCTGCGTTGCCCGGCTCATCTCGCGAACCTCGTTCACGCGCGTGCGGATCAGCACCCCACCAGTCGTGATAAGCATAATTTCGTCATTCTCTCTCACGAGCCGTGCTGCCACAACCTTTCCGTTTCGCTGGGACGTCTTGATAGCGATCATGCCCTGCGAGCCCCGGCCGTGGCGAGTGTATTCGCTAATGGGGGTACGTTTGCCATAGCCGTTCTCGGTTGCGGTCAGCACTGTCTGCTCCTCGCTCTCCGCCACCAGCAGCGAAATCACCTTTTGACCCTTGCCGAGCATCATCCCGCGCACGCCACGTGCGCCGCGTCCCATAGGGCGCACATCATTCTCATCGAAACGCACGGCTTTCCCGCCATCGGAGAAAAGCATCACATCATGCTTGCCTTCAGTCAGCGCTACGCCGATCAGAAAATCATCCTCGTCCAGACCTACTGCTATGATGCCACTCGCGCGCGGGCGCGAAAACTCCGACAGGGGTGTTTTTTTCACCGTGCCTAAGGAAGTTGCCATAAATACATAGCGATTGTCATCAAATGTCTTTACCGGAAGAATGGCGTTGATCTTCTCGCCGCGTTCCAGTTGCATCAGGTTGACGATGGGTTTGCCACGGGAAGCGCGCCCTCCCTGGGGCACTGAATACACCTTGATCCAGTAAACCCTCCCCCGGCTGGAAAAGCAAAGGATGTAGTCGTGCGTATTGGCAATAAACAGGTTATCGATGAAATCATCATCTTTGGTGCCCGTAGCCTGCTTCCCGCGGCCGCCCCGTTTCTGCGCACGGTAGTCGTCGAGCGGCTGCGACTTGATGTATCCATTATGCGATAGCGTCACGACCACATCCTCGGATGCGATCAGGTCCTCCATGCTTAGATCCTGGGTATTGATGACGATCTCGCTGCGGCGTTTATCACCAAACTGTTGCTTCATGGCAACAAGCTCCTGGGTGATAATGGCCGTGATGCGCTTCGGCCGGGCAAGAATGTCGAGAAGGTCGGCTATTTTTTCCATTACCTCCTTATACTCGCTGACAATCTTGTCCTGCTCAAGCCCCGTCAGGCGTTGCAGGCGCAGTTCCAGTATAGCTTGCGCCTGCGCATCGGACAGATGATAACCGTCATCAAATAACCCATATTCGGGTGCCAGGCCCTCGGGGCGGAATTGTTTCGCATCGACTGCCGCACGGGCCAGCATTTGCTCCACCAGTTGCGAGCGCCACGCCCGCGACATCAGCGCTTCCTTGGCTGCCGCGGGCGTCTGCGCTGCCTTGATCAGGGCAATCACTTCATCCACATTGGATAATGCGACAGCGAGCCCCTCCAGCACGTGGCCACGCTCGCGCGCCTTTTTCAACTCGAACACGCTGCGCCGCGTCACGACTTCGCGACGGTGGCGCAAGAATGCCTCCAGCATCTGCTTCAAATTCAGCAGGCGTGGTTGCCCCTCAAGCAGGGCCACCATATTCATGCCGAAGGTGTCCTGCATTTGCGTTTCTTTATAGAGGTTGTTCAGCACCACCTCGGGTACTTCGCCGCGGCGCAGTTCGATAACCACGCGCATCCCCGATTTATCCGATTCGTCGCGCAAATCGGAAATGCCCTCGATTTTCTTGTCCCGCACCAATTCTCCGATACGGACGAGCAGATTGGCTTTGTTTACCTGGTAGGGCAGTTCGTCGATGATGATGCTCTGGCGTCCGCCTCCTTTTTCCATATCCTCGAAGTGGGTGCGCGCGCGCATGACCACGCGCCCGCGGCCGGTGCGGTAGCCTTCTTTTACGCCAGCCACGCCATAGATCAGAGCGGCAGTGGGAAAATCCGGTCCCGGTATCAGTTCGATCAGATCTTCGATAGCGATTTCCGGATCTTTCAGCAGGGCGAGGCAGGCATCCGTCACTTCATTCAGGTTATGAGGCGGTATATTGGTTGCCATGCCCACCGCAATGCCGGAAGAGCCATTGATAAGCAGGTTCGGGATTTTGGTCGGCAGGATCAGCGGTTCTTTCTCACTCCCGTCGTAATTAGGGCCGAAATCAACCGTCTCCTTATCCAGATCGGCCAACATTTCATGCGCGATGCGCGACATGCGGATTTCGGTGTAACGCATTGCCGCCGGGTTGTCGCCATCCACCGAGCCGAAGTTGCCCTGTCCATCAACGAGCATGTAGCGTAGCGAGAAATGCTGCGCCATACGTACTATAGTGTCATATACGGCGGTATCGCCGTGCGGGTGGTATTTACCAATGACATCCCCGACAATCCGCGCCGATTTTTTGTAGGGGCGATTCCAGTCGTTGGAGAGTTCATGCATTGCGAATAGCACCCGCCGGTGAACCGGCTTCAGGCCATCGCGCACATCGGGTAATGCGCGTCCCACGATGACGCTCATGGCGTAGTCGAGATAGGAGCGGCGCATCTCCTCTTCGAGGCTGATCGGCAGGGTTTCTTTCGCGAATTGATCCATTACTTTTGAAGGGGGACAAGAACTTGCGGGAACATATCGAGGATATATTTCTTCCCTGATATCGGCGTATAAAGCCCCCTATTTTAGCATGCCAACTGTATGGGAGCCACCCGGAAAGGCCAGTTTTCATGCCGAATGCAACACCGCGATTTGACAAGAACAAATATATGAATACATAATCGAAGCGCCATTATGCGATGATGAGCCTGCTATAATAAGATGGCTTAGTCTGTCATTTGCATGACTTACAGGGATGATTTGATCTTGAATCTTAGTTTTTCTAAAAAGGGGCATAGCATGAAAAATACAGTAACGAAAAAACTCTTGCTTGGAGCGGCTGTTTTGCCAGTGCTGTTTTCAGGCGCCGCTATGGCTCAGGAAATACCTGAGGCGTACTCGGTCGATAGCGTGGGCGAGGTAGTCAGAGATTCTTCCGGAGACTGTTGGCGCACCGGTTATTGGACACCCGCAATGGCGACCTACGAGTGCGATCCTGATTTGCTGCCAAAACCCGAGAAAAAAGTCGAAGTCCCCGCTCCAGAACCCGCTCCTGCCCCTGCTCCTGCTCCTGTTTACATCGAACCTGAAAAAATCTCGCTTTCCGCAGATCAGCTTTTCGATTTCGACAAGGCCAACCTGAGGCCCGAAGGCAAACAGACCCTGGATGATCTCGTGGCCAAGCTCGGCGGCGTCAAATATGATACTGTGGTTGCCATCGGATATGCCGACCGTCTCGGCAGCGACGCGTATAACAAGAAACTCTCCTTGCGTCGTGCTGAAGCCGTCAAGGCTTATCTGGTCAACGAAAAAGGCATTCCGGCTGATCGCATCTTCGTGGACGGCAAAGGCGAAGCTGATCCTGTGACGGGCGATACCTGTAAGGGCAACAAGAAGACGAAAGCCTTGATCGCATGTCTGCAACCCGATCGCCGCGTTGAAGTTGAAGTCGCCGGTACGAAGGAAACAGTACAATAATTCGATTTACATACAAAAAACACAAAAAAATCAGACCCTGCCATTGCGGCAGGGTTTTTTTTTGCTAAGCTTCGGCGATGATGATTGATCCGGTAAAAATCGATACGCTGCTGGAAGCGCGCTGGGTAATCCCGGTTGAGCCTGCAGGTGCGGTGTTTCATGATCATGCCATTGCAATCGATCAGGGCATGATTCGCGCAATCCTGCCCCGCGACGAGGCACGCGTGCAATTTGTGCCGCGCGAACATGTCGTGCTAAACAGGCACGCACTGATTCCCGGGTTGATAAACCTCCACACGCATGCGGCCATGTCGCTGATGCGTGGAATGGCAGATGACCTGCCTTTGATGGAATGGTTAACCAACCATATCTGGCCGGCGGAAGCGAAGCACGTGGATACGGGTTTTGTTTTTGACGGCACCCGGTTGGCATGTGCCGAGATGCTGCAAGGGGGAGTCACCTGTTTTAACGACATGTACCTGTTTCCGGAAGCAACGGCTCGCGCTGCCTTGGCCTCGGGCATGCGCGCCAGCCTCGGCATGATCGCAATCGACTTTCCCACCGCCTACGCCAGCGATCCTGACGACTATCTGACCAAGGGCTTGGCGCTGCGTGACGATTACAACTCGCATCCCCTCCTGTCATTCTGTTTTGCGCCTCACGCGCCTTACACGGTAGGCGATAAAAATTTATCCCGGGTTCTCACCTATGCAGAGCAACTGGATGTGCCCATTCACGTTCATCTGCATGAAACCGGGGAGGAAATCAACAACAGCCTGAAAAGCCACGGAATGCGCCCGCTCGAGCGCTTGCACAAGCTCGGGCTGCTCGGTCCCAATCTGATTGCGGTGCACATGGTGCATCTTACCGAGGGGGAAATCGAACTGGTGGCGCAGCAAGGTTGTACCGTAGCCCATTGCCCTTCTTCCAACCTGAAACATGCCAGCGGACTCGCGCCCATTGCCGCTCTTGCAGAAGCGGGAGTGAACGTGGGGTTGGGAACGGATAGCGCCGCAAGTAACAGCCGCCTCAAGATGTTCGAGGAAATGCGGCTTGCGGCACTGCTGGCAAAAGGACAAAGCGGCAGGGCAGAAGTGCTGCCCGCCTGGCAGGTGTTGCAAATGGCTACGCTCAACGGCGCCAGAGCTTTAGGTCTGGGAGACCGTATCGGTTCCCTTGTTCCAGGTAAAGCCGCGGACATTGCCGCAGTGGATTTCTCCAGCCTTGACCTGGCGCCCTGCTATGACCCTGTTTCCCATCTTGTCTATGCTGCCGGGCGTGAACATGTGAGTCATGTGTGGGTAAATGGTAAAATGCTGCTGCGTGACGGGGAATTGACCACGCTGGACCGGGAAGAACTGCTGCAAAGGGCTGAATTCTGGCGGGAACAAATGGCAACGGGCGTGACAGCCCGTGGAAAATAATGGATAAAGAAATCGAAAATAGCAGCGTCAATGTTGATCTGCTGGAGCTGGAAAAATTTAACCAGCTCGCGCATCGCTGGTGGGACCCCAACAGCGAGTTCAAACCGCTGCACGAGATCAACCCGCTGCGACTGGGTTACATAGACCGCCATGCTCACCTGGCTGGCAAAGCCGTCCTGGATGTCGGCTGCGGCGGGGGTATCCTGTCTGAAAGCATGGCGGAGAGCGGCGCGCTTGTAACCGGCATCGACCTGGGCGACAAGGCACTGAAAGTGGCAAAACTGCACCTGCTGGAAAGCGGGAATAAAGTCAATTACCGTAAAATCGCAGTGGAAGCGCTCGCCGCGGAGCAGCCCCATCATTACGATGTGGTCACCTGCATGGAAATGCTGGAGCATGTGCCGGACCCCCTCAGCACGGTGAGAGCCTGTGCGGAGCTCGTCAAGCCCGGTGGCTGGGTGTTCTTCTCGACCATCAATCGCAACCCCAAATCGTACCTGTTTGCAGTGATCGGCGCAGAATACATATTGAACCTGCTGCCGCGCGGGACGCATGACTATGCGAAATTCATCAAGCCTTCCGAGCTTGGGCGCATGGCGCGCGAAGCAGGGCTGGATGTGCAGGAGGTAATCGGCATGAGCTACAATCCCATCACCAAGGTTTACTCCCTGGGGCCGGATACCGACGTCAACTACATCATGACGTTGCGCGGCTGAAAATCTTACGTTTCAAGGCCAGACTCAAGCCATCATTTCCTTCCTGACCGATCATTCGTTTCATTATCAATCTGGATTGGCGTCTGACCTTTGATTCCCTCAGTTCGTAGTCTATGCCCCCGCCATGATTAAAGCCGTCCTCTTCGATCTCGATGGAACGCTTGCCAATACGGCGCCCGATCTCGGGTACGCCCTGAATCGGCAGCGCATCGCCCGCGGGCTGCCGCCCTTGCCGTTAGAGCTTATTCGCACCGAAGCCTCGGCGGGCGCCCGCGGCCTGCTGGGCCTAGGGTTCAACATCAAACCGGGCGATACCGGATATGACGCCATGCGGACCGAGTTTCTAGATTTCTATGCGGAACATCTCTGCCGCGAAACATCCTTGTTCGCAGGCGTCGTAGAGCTCCTCGATCAGCTCGATAGCCGGGGCCTGATCTGGGGGATCGTCACCAACAAACCCGCCCGTTTTTCCGTACCGCTCATGCAGGCGCTGGGTTTGGGCAGCCGTGCCGCCTGCCTCATCAGCGGCGGAGATACCACGCACTCCAAGCCCCATCCCGAACCCCTGCTGACGGCAAGCGGAGCAATAGCCGTTCCGCCGGAAGAATGCATCTACTTGGGCGATGACCTGCGCGATGTCCAGGCCAGCCTCGCCGCCGGCATGGAACCCGTTATCGCCAAATACGGCTATCTCGGCAATGTAGGCGCCCCGGAAACCTGGGGCGCAAGATACCTCATAGACCGGCCAGAAGAACTGCTCGGATATTTGTAAAAAGCCGTTCACTCAGAAGAAGCTCCCCTTCCCTGGCAGGAAGAGCTCGGGATTCATCAGTCTGACATTCCCTAAACACTATTTTCCAACATACAGGGATGGGGAGAGGTTATTTTGGTCTTTCATCACCATTCGTCCAAAAAGACTCCCTCTCCGTGCCAGGGAGAGGGGCAGGGAAGAGGGCGACTTCAGCCTCTCGATCCCCGTTCGCTCTGATCCTGAGCTTGTTGAAGGATCGAAGAGGAACTGTCCACAGACGTACCTGTCGAAGACTTGCCATTGCCACCTCCGTAATGACAAAATTCAGGATATGGTGAGGTCTACCCCAGCAGTTAAAAACAATATTGGGTATAATCCCAGCCATAGTATTGCCACGAATCAAGGATAATCCTACTAAAGGTAGGCACTCCCCATTGAACTCTTTCGATTCGTAGTTATCTAAATAGTTGTAATACAGAATGCCGGGGGCGACCTGGCTTCGACGTGGGTTGCAAAGCAGAGCAGGGCATACCGAGGACCAGTTACCTCGTAAATACATCTGGAAACCAATAGTCGCAAACGACGAAAACTACGCTCTAGCCGCTTAAATCCGGCTCGACTCCGCACCGGTGGGCCTCAACGCCGGGTCTGGCAACAGGCAGCGGAGCCATTAACGAGGATCGCGCTCCGTAGGGTTACTTTACAGAGCGTTAAACAATAGGTAACTCGCCTGCCATCAGTTCGCCGGTTGACGGATGTCAGGTTAAATTAAAAAACATGGCTAAGTATGTAGAACTGCCTGTAGAGGACTTGCGGACGCGGGTTCAATTCCCGCCGCCTCCACCAATTGAAAGTCCAAAATAATCCAAAGAAATCCCGAAAACCCGCATGAATCAAGGCTTGCGGGTTTTTTGTTGTCCAAACAAATCCAAACTCATCTATTGAAATCCGACGGTGACTGACGGTAAACTTGACGGTAATAGAGTTACCGCCAACTGGAGTTACCGTCATGGCACTTACCGACACCGCCATTCGCAATAGCAAGCCTGCTGACAAGCCCCTGAAGCTAACAGATGAGCGCGGCCTCTATCTGTTATTAAAACCAAATGGCTCCCGCTGGTGGCGCTTTGATTACCGCTATGGCGGCAAACGCAAAACCCTTTCCATGGGCGTCTACCCCGACGTGAGCCTGAAGGAAGCTCGCAATCGGCGTGATGAAGCGCGTAAGCTGCTTGCTTCCGACGTCGATCCTGGCGAAAACCGTAAAGCGGTCAAAGCTGCCAAGTTGGAGAAGGCTGCAAACAGTTTCGAAGTTGTCGCTAGGGAGTGGTATGCGAAGTATTCCCCGACCTGGAATGAAAGCCATGGCGAGCGCATCATTCGCCGCTTTGAGCGTGACATATTCCCCTGGATAGGCAGCAAGCCCATTGCCGAGATAGCCGCACCTGAACTGCTGACAACAGTGCGGCGCATCGAAGACAGGGGCGCAGTGGAAACCGCGCATAGGGCATTGGGTAACTGTGGACAAGTTTTTCGCTATGCCATAGCAACCGGACGTGCTACCCGAGATATTTCCGCTGATTTGAGAGGCGCCCTTCCCCCGGTTAAGGGAGAACATTTTGCCGCTATTACTGAACCTAAGCAGGTAGGAGCGTTGCTGCGGGCAATCGATGGCTATACAGGTTCTCACGTTGTACGTTGTGCCTTGCGTCTTGCTCCGCTGGTATTCGTGCGTCCTGGCGAGCTACGTAAAGCTGAGTGGAAAGATATAGACCTGGATGCGGCGGAATGGCGCTATACCGTCACCAAAACCAATACTCCGCACATTGTTCCGCTTTCAACACAAGCGGTAGAAATATTCAAGGAACTGCAAGCCTTAACCGGCAGAAGCCGCTTTGTTTTCCCTGGCGCACGCACCAATGGCAGACCGATGAGCGATAACGCGATTCTTGCTGCACTTCGGCGCATGGGCATAGACAAGGAAGAAATGAGCGGACATGGCTTTCGAGCGATGGCCCGAACCATTCTTGATGAAGTGCTAGGTGTTCGCCCCGACTTTATTGAACACCAGCTAGCCCATGCTGTTAGGGACCCCAACGGACGCGCTTACAACAGAACTGCACACCTTCCGGAAC
>DATEEZ010000187.1:0-5631 GCA_035280905.1 Nitrosospira sp. | reverse complement strand
TCGCGGCGGCGCTCTCGATTGCTCGACATACGGCCGCGGACGATTGCGCGGGGCTGGCCGATCCCGACTTGCTGGCGCACGAATTTCCAGATCTCGAATTGTATTTTCCCTGGGACTTGCCGGTCGAGCAGGCAATAGAACTGGCTCAAACCTGTGAAGCGGCTGCATTTGCAACCGATAAGCGCCTTACCAATTCCGAAGGAGCCAGCGTTTCAATGGGCGAATCGCAGTTTGTCTACGCAAACAGTCTGGGCTTCATGGGGGGCTATCCTTCCTCTCGCCACAGTATCAGTTGTGCGATGATTGCGAGTCAGGACGACAGCATGCAGCGTGACTATTGGTACAGTGTGGCGCGCGATGCTTCCGATCTGGAGCATGCCGACGAGGTGGGCAAGAAAGCCGGAACACGTAGTGTCGGGCGCCTGGGAGCGAAGAAAATCGCTACGTGCGAAGTCCCCGTTCTGTTAGAGGCACCCATTGCATCCGGCCTGATCGGGCATTTCGTGGGCGCGGTAAGCGGGGGCAATCTTTACCGCAAGTCTTCATTTCTCCTGGACAGTATCGGCAAGCAGGTATTTGCGCCGGACATTCGGATACGCGAACTGCCGCATCTCAAAAAAGGTCTGGGCAGCGGGGCTTTCGATAATGAAGGGGTAGCGACCCGTGACCGTAACATAGTGGAAAACGGGGTGGTACAAGGCTACTTTCTCGGCAGTTACTCCGCCCGTAAACTGGGGCTTGTCACAACCGGAAATGCCGGTGGCAATCATAATCTGGTCCTGGACAATGGCGTGGGGGTGACTTTTGCCGAACTGCTCAGGAAAATGGGTAAAGGCGTGCTCGTGACCGAGTTGCTGGGCCACGGTGTAAACAACGTTACTGGCGATTACTCGAGGGGAGCGGCAGGATATTGGGTCGAAGGCGGAGAAATCCGCTATCCGGTTGAGGAAATAACGATTGCAGGAAACCTGAAAGATATGTTGCCCGGCATCTGCGCAGTAGGGAACGATGTAATCGTTCGCGGTTCTAAGCAATGCGGTTCACTGCTTATAGATCGGATGATGGTTGCTGGGGGCTAGACGTTCAGATTGAACGTTCAGTCCCTTGACTTCACCTTTCCTTCCTGATTTCTCTCGAATACTGCTGCTTGCCTCTTTCTCGCCTTTATATTTGCTGTTTCTGACACGCTTTCATACGTTTGATGTTATCCGCTTAAGTTGCCCTGAATTGCCTGAATAATGAATCTGCATTTGCTGGTACCGGCGCTCTTCTGGCCGGACCCAGCGCTTCCTGAAATCTACCGCGACCTGCCCCTGCCCGGGCTGGAGAGCCTGCTGGCAAAATGTTCCGTCACAGAAGATAAATCGGAGGGGATCGAGGCTTGGCTTTGCCGCGCTTTCGGTGCCGCAAAGCAGCAGGATTGGCCGATTGCACCCATTACCCTGGAAACTGATAGTAGAGAGAGCGGAGAGGCGATAAAAGCGGAAAGTAGTTACTGGATCCGCGGCGACCCGGTACATTTACGCCTTGAGCGCGACCATATCCTGTTGGCCGACAGCCATGTTTTTCGCATTTCATTGGAAGAAGCCAAGCAGTTCACCGCACTGCTGAATCGGCATTTCGCCGCAAGTCAGGGAATAACTTTCTTTCCGCTAAGACCGGACCGCTGGTATCTGCGCCTGCTGGAACCGAGCTTGACCCATACCCATTTACTCAGTGAAGTTGTAAATCGGAACATCCAGAACAAGCTGCCATTCGGCGCGAATAATACTTCCTGGCGTAGCCTTTCAAATGAAATTCAAATGTTGCTGCACGAGCATCCGCTGAATCAGGCTCGGGAGGCACGCGGAGAACTTGCGGTCAACAGCGTTTGGTTCTGGGGGGGTGGGACGCTGCCTGAATCGCTTGCTTCCTCATATACGAACGTCTGGAGCAATGATGTTCTTGCAGTTTCGCTTGCCTCGGCGTGTAATATCGATCATGCCGCGCTTCCAGCAGGCGCAACCGCATGGGAGGCCTCTGTCAGGACAGGTAAACACCTGGTAGTACTGGATGAATTGCAGGGAAGAGCACAATATCGGGACGCTTGCGGTTGGCGTGAAAGCATCAAAGAAATGGAACGACGCTGGTTTGAGCCGCTATGGAGGATATTCAGGCGCGGACAATTCGATGAGATAACGCTCACGGCACTCGGTGAGAGCAGCAGCAAAAGTTTTACCGCAACCCGCGGCGATTCACGGAAATTCTGGCGCAGGCCCAAGCCCATCCTGAGCTATGTTGAGTAACAGGAGCCCAAGGTGGCAGGAAGCGAGTGGCGAAATGTACCTCTTTTTTCCGTCTTTTCTTCCTTTGTAAAAAACCTATATCACTCATAATGCACTCATAATGTCTTAGTCTGCCCGTAAATAAACGGTTTTCTGCCACAATATTCGTGAAAGAGTGCTTGCCCTGCCGGAAGGTTCCAGGCAGCAACCATTCAGCATAGATAGCTGTCATAGTTCCGAAAAGAGAATCTCCTATACTATTACTGCCAAATTGAGATACGTTAAGATGATCTCTTCTAAAGGGAAGCATTCTATCCAGCCAGTTCCATTTGCCCATTAGATAGCAAAGAGCGAAGATAACTGGGTGGATGGAAGCGTTCGCATTCCGCTGGCGGGAATGGGATGGGCAGGAATCCGCAGGGACGGTTGGTAAAGACTTCACAAACAATATCTGAGCCCATAACGCGAAGTATCATGAGAGGGAAATCATGGATAATTTGACCTTATTCGAATCATTGCTGAATTGCGATTCGGTGGACGAATTGCACAGCACTACCACAGCCATTGCCCGCGCAATGGGATTCGAGCATTTTCTGTATGGTGTTCAAGTGAACACTTCTCTTACCCGTCCTTATCGCTTCATCCTCAGTTGTTACCCCGAGGAATGGCGTCAACATTATGACAAGGAAGGTTATGCCAATATCGATCCTACGGTTTCGCATTGCGCCAGAACGTCTATTCCGATCGTATGGAAGAAAGAGATTTTCAAGGGGCGCAAGGAGGCGCGCGTAAGAAACGAGGCCATGGATTGCGGGCTGGTCAGTGGAGCGAGTTTTTCGGTTCATGGAGGACGCGGCGAAGCCGCCATGCTGAGCCTGGCTACCTCCCGGGAGTCGCGTGAGGCACAGAATGACATTCTCGCGACAATGGGTAAAGCACAACTGTTAACCTGCTATCTGCATGAGGCAGTGCAGCGCGTTGTTCTCAGTAAAGGCCCGCTACCCGTGAAGAGGATCAACCTTACCGAAAGGGAGCAGGAATGTCTGCTATGGGCCGCCGAGGGTAAAACGGGATGGGAAATCGCCAACATCGTCAACATCGCAGAGCGAACAGTGACTTTCCACCTCCAGAATGCCGCCCAGAAACTGGGGGTTGTCAATCGCCAGCAAGCGATATCGCGTGCGCTCTCCATGGGTCTGATCGAGCCTCGTACAATTCGCTAGAGCGCGTTGCCTGCCTGACCGGGCAATCTTCCCGTTCTCATCGAAGATAATCTGCGAAGGGTTGTAACTGGTACTTCTCATACCTCGTTTGCTGGGCTCCAGATGAGCGCTTCTGATTCCGGCCTTCTTTCCTTTTCCTGCCCGATGCCGCCAAGCTCCACTATTACCGGTGCATGATCGGACGGCCGCTCCAGCCTGCGCGTAGCCTTATCTATGATACAAGTCGTGCACATGCTCGCAAGTTCACGGCTCAGCAGAATGTGGTCTATACGCAAGCCCATATTGCGGCGGAAAGCCATCATTCGATAATCCCACCATGTAAACGACTTTTCAGGCTGATCGAACAGGCGGAAGCTGTCAATAAAGCCGAGATCGAGCAGTTCCCGGAAGGCCGCGCGCTCCAGCTCGCTGAACAGGACTTTCCCTTCCCATAACTCGCTGTCGTGCACATCGCAGTCTTCCGGCGCGATATTGAAGTCCCCCAGTACCACCAGTTTCCTGTGCCTGCTCAACATGTCACGCAGCCAGTCCCGTAGTGCTGCCAGCCACCTCAACTTGTATTGATACTTGTCGGATGTAACATGTTCCCCATTGGGAACATAAATGCAAACGATGCAAACGTCGTCGTGAATTCCACCAAGAAGACGCTTTTGCGGATCCTCGAAGTCGGGTATCCCGGTAATGACTTCGCCAACCGGCTGCCTGCTCAGCAGCGCCACCCCGTTATACGTTTTCTGGCCGGAACAAATCGTCTGATAACCCGCAGCCGCAATCTCGCTCGCGGGAAAATGCTCATCCTGTAGCTTGGTCTCCTGGAGGCATAGCACGTCCGGCTGATTCAATGCCAGCCATTCCAGAACCTGCGGAAGCCGGACTTTAAGAGAATTTACATTCCAGGTAGCGATTTTCATGTTCTTTGGTGTGCCGGTAACTTCGGCTGAAGTATATCCATTATTCTAAATACTGAACAGTTATCAATTCGCCTTGTGCTATCATAAAAACGAGTTGCAGCGCGGCTTCAGCAGTTTGGCATTGGCTTTGACCGAATCCAAACCCCATGCCCGGCTTTTCTGGCGCTCACAGGGCACTTAGGTCGGGTTCTTGCTGACAGTGATATGCGCCCATATTTGGCTAGTACATATCCCTTTTCCATAGAATAAAGGCATAGTGAACATGGACTCAAGTGATTCAGAATTCGGGATTGCCGATTGGCAGCGCCTATTGCGTTCGATTGGGGAAGATCCCAACCGTCAGGGCCTGCGCGAAACGCCAGGGCGCGTGTCGCGAGCCTGGGCTCACTGGACGCGGGGGTATAAGCAAGACCCGGCAGCTATTCTCAAGACATTTGCAGACGGCGGCGAAAGTTACGACGAATTGATCGTAGTGAGACAGATACCAGTTTATTCCCACTGCGAACACCACCTCGCTCCCTTTTTCGGCCATGCGACTGTTGGCTATCTCCCAAGCGGCCATATCGTCGGGTTGTCCAAGTTGACGCGACTGGTCAACTGTTTTGCCGCCCGCCTGCAGGTGCAGGAGCGCCTGACCCAACAGATTGCACAATCCCTGATCGAGCACCTGCAACCCAAAGCGGTCGGCGTCATTATCCGTTGCCGCCACATGTGCATGGAATCGAGAGGGATCGCCGTTGCCGGGGAAGAAACGGTAACGTCAGCCATGCTCGGCGACCTGAAAACAAATGCGGCGCAACGCGCTGAGTTTCTGGCATTGGCCGAGCAGCCCCAGTAGCCTATGAGCAACTCTTCCCGCAAAAAACACTCCAGTTGCCGGATGCTGATTGAAATACAGGATTTTCAGCGGGAGCACTCGCACCAATACCTTATCTTGGGCGCTGTCACATTCCATTCACTTTATTTCGTTATATAACAGCCTGCTTGATCCCCGTGTACGTTCACCGGAGCCCCGAAGTCTATGGCATCAGCAAAATACCTCTCCATTTTTTCTCCTGCAACAAAGCAGCAAAGACGAGAAAACTTTGAGAATTATTGGGAATTTACCCAGCAGCATAGCGGACGTCTTTTCGAAGATGACAAAGACTTGGAAAAAAAGCGTGCCAGACTCAAGCATTTTCAGGAACATCCGGTCAACTTGCGTCGACCACTTGCTAATCCTGAAACCTTCTA
>DATEEZ010000186.1:0-11512 GCA_035280905.1 Nitrosospira sp. | reverse complement strand
AAGCTGCACCCGGAAAGTGTTCTGACTGGCTACTTCGAGCACACTGAGAACCCGGTTGACATG
This sequence comes from Nitrosospira sp., assembly GCA_035280905.1. GTDB lineage: Bacteria > Pseudomonadota > Gammaproteobacteria > Burkholderiales > Nitrosomonadaceae > Nitrosospira. The sequence continues at coordinate 11,449 of DATEEZ010000186.1, read as the reverse complement.
AACAGCGTCATGCGTGAAATCAACGATACACTCAAGGAAGAAGAGGCACGGCAAATTTATCGTTCATTACGTTTACCGCAGTGACAGGGCCGCGTATTGGGTAGTCTTGGGCCGTCTCAAGTATAACATCAAGCGCATCGATTGACTGCTCGCTAATCGCGCTCTGCATGGCGAAACGCCAAGCCTGTATGAATCACCCGCCGGGGAGCATGTAGGGAGTGACGAAGCACTGATTATCATGGACTGGTCGGATTTGACGCCAGACCGACGTGAAGGTCAGCATAACTCTGTATAGCAAGTGCATTCGCAGTCGTGCCGGTCTGCAATTTTGAGGGGAACCTCAGAGTCTGTCCCTATTACTTTCGTCGCTGCTTACCACTCGCCTCTCAGTATCTTATCCGCCCAAAACAAGCCTGAAACCGATTTGTTGTCGGTAATTTTCCCTTCCTTTACCCATTCCAATGCTTCTGCCGGAGCCAGGGTAAATACTTCCAGGTGTTCTCCGTCATCGAGGCTTGCGCCCTCAAAGGTGAGTTCCTGTGCAAGATAATAGATCAGTTTTTCGTTTGAGTAACCGATGCAGGGATGCAGGGTGGTGAGATAACGCCAGCTTTTCGCTGTATAACCGGTTTCTTCCAGCAGTTCCCGTTGCGCGCACACGAGCGGGTCTTCACCGGAGTCGATTTTTCCAGCGGGCAATTCGTAAAAATCCCGATGCAGGGGGTAGCGGAACTGACGTTCCAGCACCAGTTCTCCATTTTCGAGCAATGGGATAATGACCACCGCGCCAGGGTGCGCAATGTATTCGCGTATTTTCACTTTGCCATCGGGGAGGCGCGCATGGTCCTGGTAGACATGCAGCAGGTCGCCTTCAAAAACCTTCTGACTGCTGACAGTGGTTTCGGTAAGATCGGGATGTTCAGGCCGGGTTCTGGACATAGGAACGGTACGTCTTCATGCAATGGATAATAGTGAATATCTTGTCCGCAGCGGATCTGTTTATTCCGCTGCTCGTTGCTTCCGATATCCGCTCTCCTGGAAACGGTATGCAGGCGATTATACCGCGCACCAGCCGCTATTCACTCACCTTGCTGTATCAGAAGCCGGGTAGCCGGGAACACTGCGCTAAAGCGGCTGCCTTTGCCCGGTTCGCTGGTAATCTCCAGCTTTGCCTGGTGGCCGCTGAGCACGTGCTTGACAATGGCAAGGCCGAGGCCCGTGCCCCCGGTTTCGCGCGAGCGACCCCGGTCCACGCGATAGAAACGCTCTGTCAGACGTGAAATATGTTCCGGTTCGATCCCTATCCCGGTATCCTGCACCGAAAATACACCTTGCCCGTCCTGAATTGCCCAGTTCAGCGTTATATTTCCCCCATCCGGAGTATAGCGTATTGCATTGCTGATCAGGTTGATGAAGGCGCTGCGCAGGTCAAACAGACTCCCAAGGAGTTTCGCGGTGGTATCGAGGTTAAGCGTGATACGATGGCGTCCTGCACTCAGGGATTTCGCTTCTTCATACAGCGTTCGCAACATTTCCGGTATGTTGACGTGCTCCTCGCGCACCTGGTTTTCCGTATCCTCAAGTCGCGACAGGGTCAACAAATCTTCCACCAAAGTCTGCATGCGTCGCGTCTGTTCGCTCATCAATCCCACCGCCCATTTGCGTGTTTCAGGGTCTGATTGATTCTCGTCCGACAGCGTCTCGAGAAATCCACCAATGACTGTCAAAGGCGTGCGCAGTTCATGTGAGACATTGGCGACAAAATCACGGCGCATTGTCTGGATTCTTTCGAGCTTTGTGACGTCGCGGCTGAGGAGCAGCTTCTGCTTGTCACCGTAAGGGACGAACTGGAGCGAAAGCGTCAGTTCGTGCTGCCGGGGTTGTTTAGTCACCAGGGGTTCGCTGTAATTTCGCAATGCGAGATATTCCGCGAACTGGGTCTGGCGCACCAGATGGGTAATATGCTGTCCGGTATCAAGATGGGCGTTGATGCCCAGGTGTTTTTCGGCCACTGGATTGCACCATTCGATGCGATCCACTTCATCGAGAATGACTACCCCCTCGGGCATGGCCGAGGTGGCCCGGCGCAGACGCTCCAAGGCGGAGCTGATGTTTTGGTGGGTTTGCTTCTGGTCGCGCATGAGGCGCGCGAGACGCGCAAATACATCCCCCCACCTGCCGGAACTCTCGGGTGGCACAGTTTCTTCACTGTGAAGCCATCGGTCCAGCCGCTTCAGATTGCGCGAGTGGTGCAGGACCAGCAGGACCAGAGCAACAACATAAAATGTCAGCGCCGCGACAGCGCCGAGCGCAGCCACCACTACCCAGCTTACAACAGCAATCAGGACGAGATTGGCGAAACGCTCCCAAAAACCGGACACAACGTCAGCTGGAACGATTACGGCAAATCATCATTCCCGCTTTCATCCCGCGCTCACCGTTTGTCCTGCTGACAGGCGATAGCCGGAGCCGCGTACCGTCTGCACCAATCCATCCTTGTTAACGCTTTCGAGTGCCTTGCGCAGGCGGCGGATATGCACATCCACAGTACGGTCCTCGACAAATACATGATCGCCCCATACCTGGTCGAGCAACTGGGAGCGGCTATGCACCCGCTCGGAATGAGTCATGAGATAGTGTAGCAATCGAAATTCAGTTGGTCCGAGCACGACTTCAGCGTCATTTGCAGTGACACGATGGGTTGCCGAATCGAGTCGCAGTCCGTCGATCTCCACCACATCGTCGGCGGCCTCAGGAGCGCGCCGCCGCAGTACCGCCTTGATTCTCGCCAGCAGTTCCCGAGGTGAAAACGGTTTCGTAATGTAATCATCGGCACCGTTTTCCAGCCCGGTCACCTTATCGCTCTCGTCCGCGCGGGCGGTGAGCATGATAATGGGAATATTCTTCGTGCGGGCAGTTCGCCGCAGCATGCGGGCGAACTCCGCTCCGCTCATGCCGGGCAGCATCCAATCGAGGAGCACCAAGTCGGGCAGGGCATCATTGATGATTTTCAGGGCTTCTTCTGCATTTTTCGTCGAGGAAACCGTATGCTTGGCCTGCCGGAGACTATATGAGATCAGTTCCTGGATCGCGGGTTCATCTTCCACCACCAGTATTGTTGCTGCCATTAGATCATTCCTTCTATCGTCAGAATCTTCTCCGTTTTTGATTTTTTCTTACATTTCGATGATATGTAAACAGTATTGCGGTTTTGTGACATTTGCAAGCAGCGGGAGTGCCGCGGCGGGCATAGGCAAGACGAGAGGGGTTCTGGCTGCATCAAGGGATTCGGATCTCCTGGCGAAGATTCACAAAATCAGTATGGCGCGGTAGTCGTTGACGTTGGTTCGGGTGGGGCCGGTCGTAACCAGATCGTCCAGCGCCTCAAAGAAAGTATAGGCATTATTACCGGCAAGCAAGGACGATGCATTCATATGCTGCTTCGCGGCCCGCTGCAGGGAGTCCGGCGTGATGAGCGCGCCCGCGTTGTTTTCGGTGCCGTCTATGCCATCGGTATCGCATGCGAGCGCGTGGATATTTGCCACACCCTTCAGTTCGATGGCGAGCGACAGCAGGAACTCGGTATTGCGACCGCCACGTCCAGTCTCCTTATTTCTTTGTCCATTTTCACGTAATGCTACTGTCGTCTCGCCCCCTGAAATCAGGGCGACCGGCGGCTTCCACGGCTGCCCATGTTTCCGTACTTCCTTCGCCATCGCGGCGAATACCTTGGCGGCTTCGCGCGCTTCCCCGGTAATGGAATCACCCAGCACTACAGCGGGGATTCCCTGCGCGCGGAAATATTCTGCGGCTGTCGCCAGTGAAGCATGCGCGGTTGCAATCACCCTATTTTCTACCTGATCGAAAAGGGCATCCCCAGGTTTGGGCGTCTCGCTGATGTTGCCCCTCGCGCCGGCATGCAATGTCTCCATCACGGCTGCTGGCACATGGATCCGGTAGTATTCGAGTATGGCGAGCGCATCGAAGAATGTCGTGGGATCAGGTGCGCAGGGGCCGGAAGCAATATGGGTTGGATCGTCTCCCGTTACATCAGAAATGATCAGCGCCAGTACTTCGGCACGACTCGAAGCGGCCAGTCGTCCACCCGCTATCGCGGAGAGATGCTTTCGTACAGTGTTGATTTCCTGAATTGTTGCACCGCTGCGCAGCAGCTGAGTAGTGACATCACGGAGATCATCAAGCGTTATGCCGGCTATCGGTAACGACAGAAGACTGGAACCGCCCCCACTCAGCAGGCACAGCAGGAAATCTTCATTTCCCAGTTTTTTTACTTCCGCCAGAATGGCACGAGCACCTTGCTCCCCGCTTTCGTCGGGCAGCGGATGGCCTGCTTCTATCACCTGGATTCGCTCGAGAGGCAGGCCGTGACCGTAGCGGGTGAGTACGATTCCGCTCAAAGGCGCCTCTTCCGGCCAATGCGTTTCCACAGCCCGCGCCATTGCCGCTGCAGCCTTGCCTGCACCTACCACCAGGGTCCGTCCTCCAACACGGTCCATAATACGGTCCCGAATGCAGCCTTCATGCTGCTTGACTGCAAGTGCGCGAAATGACACGGAAGCAAGATGCGGAGGTACGACGCGCAGTGGATCGGCTGCGGCAAGCGCAGCGTTGAAGCTATCAAGCAGCAGTGCCCGAGGATTCATGGTGCTTTCACGTCTCCACCTTCGGTCAGGATTCAGGTAGTCGCGTGAAAATTCTCCAACATGCCCTTGAGGTGATGTCCGGTAAAGCTCCTTTCATTCGCTGCTATTTCCTCTGGCGAGCCCTGTGCGATGATTTCACCACCACCTTCGCCGCCCTCGGGGCCAAGATCGATAATCCAGTCTGCAGTCTTGATCACATCCAGGTTGTGTTCGATCACGACCACCGTATTTCCGTGGTCGCGCAATCGATGCAGCACTTTGAGCAGAAGGTCGATATCCTGGAAGTGAAGCCCGGTGGTGGGTTCATCCAGAATATAAAGCGTACGCCCGGTGTCTCGTTTGGAGAGTTCCAGTGACAGCTTCACCCGCTGCGCTTCGCCGCCTGAAAGCGTCGTTGCGGACTGGCCCAGGCTGATGTAACCCAAGCCGACATCCAGCAAGGTCTGGAGCTTGCGAGCCACAACGGGTACGGGACTGAAAAATTCATGCGCCTGCTCTACCGTCATCTCCAGGATTTCGTGAATGTTTTTTCCCTTGTATTGAATCTCCAACGTTTCGCGGTTATAGCGCTTGCCGTGGCAAACATCGCATGAGACGTAGATGTCCGGGAGAAAATGCATTTCCACCTTGATCATGCCGTCACCCTGGCAGGCTTCGCAACGGCCGCCCTTCACGTTGAACGAGAACCGCCCCGGCCCGTAGCCGCGTTCCCGCGCCTGCGGCACGCCGGCGAATAATTCACGGATCGGAGTGAACAGTCCGGTATAGGTGGCCGGATTCGAGCGCGGTGTGCGCCCGATGGGGCTCTGGTCCACGCTGATCACTTTGTCAAAAAACGCCAGCCCTTCCAGATTCTGATAGGGAGCGGGTTCAGTTGCGCTGCCGTAAAGATGCCGGGCGGCGGCCTGATAGAGGGTTTCGTTGATGAGCGTGGATTTACCAGAGCCGGATACACCGGTGACGCAAACGAACAACCCCACGGGCAGGTTCAGGGTGACGTTCTTCAGATTGTTTCCCGATGCGCCTTCAATCCGCAGCCAGCGGCCATTTTTCGGCTCCGTGCGCTTTTCGGGTGCCCTTATAGTCAATTCGCCCGAGAGGTACTTCCCGGTAAGCGAGCCAGCATCGCGCTGAATAGCTTCCGGCGTACCCTGAGCGATGATGGCGCCGCCATGCTCCCCTGCCCCCGGGCCCATGTCTACCACATGATCTGCGGTCAGTATTGCATCCTGGTCGTGTTCCACCACGATCACGCTGTTGCCGAGATCGCGCAGGTTCTTGAGCGTTTTCAGCAGGCGGCTGTTATCCCGCTGGTGCAGGCCGATGGAAGGCTCATCGAGCACATACATCACGCCGGTGAGACCTGAGCCGATCTGGCTGGCAAGCCGGATGCGCTGTGATTCCCCGCCGGACAAGGTGTCGGCGGATCGATCCAGCGACAGGTAGTCCAGCCCGACATTATTGAGAAATGATATGCGGCTTGAGATTTCTCTGACGATCTTCTCTGCAATGGCAAGTTTATGACCTGTCAGCGTCACCTGCTCAAAAAAAACCCTCGTTTCTTTCAGCGGCAAGGCGTTGATCTCATATATCGACATCCCGCCTACATGCACATGGCGTGCTTCCCGCCGCAAGCGCGTTCCAGCGCATTCGGGGCAAATCTGGGAATTCAGATATTTCGCCAGTTCTTCCCGTACGGTAACTGAATCGGTTTCCTTGTAGCGCCGTTCCAGGTTGGGAATGATCCCCTCGAACGTATGCTTGCGATGATTTCTCGACCCGTTTTCGTTCAGGTACGAAAACATGATTTTTTCATTGCCGGATCCATTGAGGATGATGTCCTGTATATGGCTGTTCAATTGCTCGAAAGGCACTTCCAGATCAAAATCGTAATGGGTGGCCAGGCTCACCAGCAACTGATGATAAAACTGGTTGCGCCTATCCCATCCCTTGATGGCGCCGGAAGCCAATGACAGATGCGGAAACGCGACGATCCGTTTGGGATCGAAGAAGGTGATCCTGCCCAGTCCATCGCATTTGGGGCAGGCACCCATCGGGTTGTTGAACGAAAACAACCGTGGTTCGAGTTCAGGCAGTGAATAGCTGCATATCGGGCAACTGAATCTGGCTGAAAAAAGATGCTCAGTGCCAGAATCCATCTCCACAGCCAGGGCGCGTCCCTCGGCATGGCGCAGCGCGGTTTCGAATGATTCCGCCAGCCGTTGCTTCGAATCCGGCGAAACTTTGAGCCTGTCGATTACCACCTCGATCGTATGCTTCTGGTTTTTCTCCAGCTTGGGCAGGGAATCGATTTCGTATACGTTCCCGTCGACCCGCAGCCGGATGAAGCCCTGGGCGCGCAGTTCATCGATCAAATCCATCTGCTCGCCTTTGCGCCCCACCACCAGTGGCGCAAGTATCATCAGCCGGGTATCCGGTGGCAGCCGCAATACATGATCGACCATTTGGGAGACGCTCTGAACAGTCAGGGTGATGCCATGATCGGGACACCGCGGGTCGCCCACGCGCGCGAAAAGCAGGCGCAGGTAATCATGTATTTCGGTAACAGTGCCTACAGTCGAGCGCGGGTTATGCGAAGTCGCCTTTTGCTCTATGGCGATGGCCGGCGATAATCCTTCAATCAGATCGACATCGGGTTTTTCCATCAACTGCAGGAACTGGCGGGCGTATGCCGAAAGCGACTCGACATAACGCCGCTGGCCTTCCGCATAGAGCGTGTCGAACGCCAGCGAAGACTTGCCCGATCCGGACAGGCCGGTAATGACGACGAGCTTGTTGCGCGGCAGGTCGAGATTGATATTTTTGAGGTTGTGCGTGCGCGCACCGCGGATCTTGATGAGTTCCATTGACTCCTTTCGCTGATGGCCCGGCATCTACTCATTGCCATGCTCATCCACAGAGTGCAAGGCTACCTGAGAACCGGCCAAACCTGCTAATATACTCAAGTTTCCGCGTTTTCCCAATCTGATTCATGTCCCCCTCATCGTCTTCCGAGAAACTGTCACCCACAGAGGTGCGCGCCATCGCCGGCCTGGCGAGTATTTACGGCCTACGCATGCTGGGAATGTTCATCATTCTCCCGGTATTTGCGTTTTACGCCGAAGATCTGCCAGGAGGCAACAACTACACGCTGGTCGGGATTGCACTGGGGGCTTATGGTTTGACGCAGGCCATATTGCAGGTTCCGTTCGGCTGGTTGTCGGATCGCTTCGGCCGCAAACCCGTGATTTATGGCGGCCTGCTCTTGTTCGCCCTGGGAAGTTTTGTCGCAGCCGCGGCAACCGACATTTACTGGGTAATCATTGGCCGTGTTATCCAGGGAGCAGGTGCGATTTCGGCGGCGGTGATGGCGCTTGCCGCGGATCTCACACGCGAAGAGCATCGCACCAAAGCAATGGCAGCGATTGGTATGACGATAGGCACCACCTTCGCGCTGTCGCTGGTTATTGCGCCATCGCTCAATCGCATGATTGGCGTGCCTGGAATTTTCTTCATGACAGGCGTGCTGGTGTTGGTGGCGATGGTTGTAGTGTCGCGAGTGGTTCCCAACCCGACAGACAGCCGGTTCCATTCAGATACGGAAGCATCCGCTGGTCGGTTTTATAACGTCCTGCGAAATCCTGAACTGTTGCGGCTCGATTTTGGTGTCTTCGCGCTGCACGCCGTATTAATGGCACTATGGCTGGTGGTGCCGCTTTCGCTTCGGGAAGCGGGACTCGCAGCGGACCATCACTGGCAAATCTATTTTCCGGTGCTGGTCATCTCCATGCTGCTGATCATTCCAGTGATTATCTATAGCGAAAAGAAGGCAAAGCTCAAGCAAGTGTTTGTCATATCGGTGGCGGTGCTGCTGGTAAGCCAGATTCTGCTGGCCTATACATTCGATTCACTATGGGGCACCGCATGGGCACTGCTGGTATTCTTCACCGCCTTCAATCTCCTGGAAGCGACTCTGCCTTCGCTCATTTCCAAGATCGCCCCGGTGGGAGCAAAAGGCACCGCCATCGGCGTCTATAGCAGCGTCCAGTTCCTGGGCACGTTTATTGGTGCCAGCGCCGGCGGCTATCTCTATCAGCATTACGGGAGCACTGCGCTGTTTGCATTCTGTGGCGCGCTCCTCATGTTCTGGCTGATATTTGCCGTTACTATGAAAGCGCCTGCGGCTGTCCGTACCAGAATGTACCACGTGCAGGTAATGGATACCGGCGCCGCCAACGGACTTTCCCGGCAACTTGCGGCGCTGCCAGGTGTGCACGAGGCGCTAGTGCTTGCCAGCGAGGGCGTGGCTTACCTGAAAGTAGATATGCGCGGTTTTGATGAGCAAGGCGTTGCTCAATTACTTGGGGGGAAAGCATAAATGGCATCAGTCAACAAAGTCATACTTATCGGCAACCTCGGAAAGGATCCCGAGACGCGCTACATGCCGAACGGCGACGCAGTGACGAACATAACCCTGGCTACCACTGAGACCTGGAAAGACAAAAACGGCGAGAAGCAGGAAAAAACCGAATGGCACCGCGTCACCTTCTACCGCAAACTGGCTGAGATCGCAGGGGAGTACCTCAAGAAAGGACGCTCGGTCTACGTGGAAGGGCGGCTGGAGACGCGCAAGTGGACCGACAAATCGGGTGTCGAGCGCTATACCACCGATATCATCGCAACCGATATGAAAATGCTTGGCAGCAAGCCCGGCGGCGCCAGTTATGAAGCTCCGGAGAGGGAAGAAGGCGGATTCGCGCCGAGTTCATCCAGTAGCAGGGCGCCCGCCAGAAGCAGCAGCGGGTTTGACGATATGGATGATGATATTCCGTTCTGACACGCGGTTCCTCAACATAACTGCAAGATGCTGCATGACCGAATCTGCTAAAAGTATGACGAAGATATTTCTTCTACTTATTATTACGCTGTTTGTATTTACCGGGACAGCATTCGCAGCTGTCAATATCAATACCGCAACACAAGTCGAGCTTGAAACGCTTCGGGGTATTGGTCCGGCCAAAGCCAAAGCGATCCTCGATTATCGCAAGAACAAGGGGTCTTTCAAATCCGTGGAGGATTTGCAGAACGTAAGCGGCATTGGCCCCGCCACGGTTCAGAAGCTGCGCAAGGATATAACTGTCAGCGGCGGCTCGACAGGCAAGAAGGAGCACAAACCCGCTGCCAAAGAATAACTTCTTGCATGCCTGTTGTGTTGCAGGTTGCGGAATGGGTGAAGGGTTGGCCGAACCCATCCACCGTCAATAGGTTGCTTTCGCTTCATCTCCTACGGTCACTACGCGTCACTTCGGCACTACTGCGGGAGTTCGTCGTGACATTTCATAAGTCGTGCAGGTCATGTTCAAAACCATAGAAGATTTTGTCGGCAATACGCCTCTGGTCAAGCTAAAACGCCTGCCCGGAAACACTACCAATGCTATTCTCCTGAAGCTGGAAGGCAACAATCCGGCGGGTTCGGTAAAAGACCGTCCCGCTTTGTCGATGATTACGCGCGCGCAGGAGCGCGGGGAAATCAAGCCCGGCGATACGTTGATAGAGGCTACCAGCGGCAACACCGGCATCGCGCTCGCCATGGCAGCAGCAATCATGGGTTACCGCATGGTGCTGGTAATGCCCGAGCATCTCAGCGTGGAGCGCCGGCAATCGATGAAGGCGTACGGAGCGGAAATCATACTGACTTCCAGAGAGGGCAGCATGGAGGAAGCGCGTGACGTGGCCGAGCGCATGCGCGATGAGGGCCGGGGAATCATCCTCGACCAGTTTTCCAGCCCTGATAATCCGCGCGCCCATTACGAAGGTACTGCTCCCGAAATCTGGCGGGACACCGAAGGAAAAATTACCCATCTCGTGAGCAGCATGGGCACGACCGGAACGATCATGGGTTGCTCCCGCTATTTCAAGGAGAAGAAACCCGAGGTCCGGGTCATCGGCGTTCAGCCGGAAGAAGGCGCCCAGATTCCAGGTATCCGCAAATGGCCGGAAGCTTATCTGCCAAAAATCTATGATCCGAGCCAGGTAGACTACGTCATGCTGGTCTCCCAGGATGAAGCCGAGGAAATGACGCGGCGACTCGCATCTGAGGAGGGGATTTTTGCAGGGATTTCGTCGGGTGGTGCGCTCGCTGCGGCGCTCAAGGTTTCTGCGGAAACAGAAAACGCAACGATCGTCTCGATTGTTTGCGATCGAGGGGACCGTTATCTTTCCACTGGCGTTTTCCCTGCGTGATTATTTATCTGAGAGGGTAAGGAAACGGCGTAGTAGCGTAACGTAGGTGGCGTGACGCATTTCGGATTCCTTTATCAGGTCTCACAGTTGGCCCCTTCTTTATCCGGCAGCTTTCAACAAGCATTCTTCGAAAAGGCCGTTCTGAGCCCGTTGGCCTTTGACAGGCTCAGGGCGAACGGAAGCGAAGGGTCAGGGCGAACGAAAAATGGCTTGCTCATGATGAAATTCCTCATCAGGATACTGGCAGCGTTCTTTCCCGCAGTAGTATCAGCCCAGGCTGCGTCTCTTACCCTTTCTGCAGAGGATATCCGCGGCCCGCTTTCCAATATCAAGGGGATCCAGATCACGCTCGCAGGTACCCCTCCGGCGTCATCGCTAGGGATGAAGCTCACCGAGGTGACGATACAGGGAAAGACGTGGCATACCTTGCATTTCTCCTGCGATCGATTTCACACCGCGAGGGAGGATATCAGTTGTAATGATGGCACTCTGAGGCTGTCGGAGTCCGCGCCATTGCCTGTGTCATTTCGTTTGTCTGTTCC
>DATEEZ010000185.1:0-18078 GCA_035280905.1 Nitrosospira sp. | reverse complement strand
TCCAGTCGTACTACCGCCCGCTGCCAACGTCGATATTCGTTAATCTGCATGAGGAAAAGAGTTTTCCGGGGCAGCCCGGCACATAATGGCTTTAGCCTGGTCGAATTGACAGTCGTGGTAGCTATCATGGCGGTGCTGGCTTCTTCGGCGATACCGTTGTATGAGGTCACGGTAAAGCGTGAAAAAGAACAGGAATTGCGGATAGCGTTACGGCAGATTCGGGAAGCGCTGGATGCATACAAACGCGCGGTTAATGATGGACGAGTCGCCAGGAAAGCCGATGAATCGGAATATCCCCGCAAGCTCGAAAATCTGGTTGAGGGTATTCCGGATCTCAAGCATCCCGCAAAACGCAAAATCTACTTCTTGCGGCGATTGCCAAGGGACCCAATGGCTGATCCCTCCCTGCCTGCTGCGGAGACCTGGGGTAAGCGCGCCTATGAGAGTCCGCCCGATAATCCGCAGGAAGGCGATGATGTTTTCGACGTGTACTCGCGTTCGGCGCAGATCGGTTTGAACGGCATCCCTTATGATAAGTGGTAGCGAGGATGAGTAAAGCTGAGTCAGGCGTTATTTTTAAGGTGGGACAGCGTGGCGCACCTTATTCGGGTTTTACGCTAGTCGAATTGTTGGTGGTGATGGCCATCATTGCCGTTCTTCTCAGCATCGCTGCGCCCAAATATTTCAATTCGCTTGAGAGATCCAAAGAGACTGTCCTGCGCCAGGATCTGAACGTGATGCGTGATGCCATCGATAAATTTTACAGCGATACCGAAAAGTATCCGGCCGATCTGGCGGAATTGGTAGAGAAGCGGTATTTGCGCGCGATCCCCGTCGATCCCTTCACCGAAAGTGCCGAAACGTGGGTGACTGTTCCTCCATCCGACGGTGTCGAGGGCATCTACGACGTTCATAGCGGCGCAGAGGAAGAATCAAAGGACGGGACTTTATACGCCACGTGGTAGCGGCTAAAAGGAAAGGCGAACGTGAGGCGGATACCGAACAGCGCCAGGGATAGAGGTTTTACCTATATCTGGATAATGTTTGTTGTAGCGCTCACCGGTGTTGCACTGGCAGGTGTGGGGCAGGTGTGGCGTACCGAGGCGCAAAGGGAAAAGGAAAAAGAGCTCATGTTCGTCGGGGAACAATTCATGCAGGCCATTGGCTCATATTACGAAAACTCTCCGGGAATGCCCAAACGCTACCCGGATTCACTGGAAAAATTGCTCTTGGATGACCGCTTCCCTACGGTCAAGCGTCATTTGCGTAAAATCTTTTTTGATCCTATGACAGGGTCGACCGAGTGGGGACTTGTAAGGCGGCCCGGCACCCGCGGGATTACCGGAGTCTATAGCCTTTCAAAAAAGGCTACACTCAAGCGCGCCAATTTTCCGGAACGCTATGCAGATTTTGCGGAAGCGAAGGACTATCGCGCCTGGAAGTTCATCTACTTACCTGGAGACCCCGCCGGCAGCCCATCCCAGGCCCAAGCTGCGCCGTCACCCGACTCGCAATCCCAACCCCCGCCAGGAGGCCCCGACTCCCGGCCGCGACCCGAACCGGAAAGGCGCCCTCCAGCGCAGTCCTCACCATTTTCGCTCTCCCCAAATCCTTCGGATCAAGAGGACCCGATGTCCTCACAGCCTGGTTCACCCTCGCAGCCCGGTTCATCCCCGCAGAGCATTCAATACTAGAAGCCTGATAAGCCTGTCCCCTCACAGGGCACAGCTTCTGCTCCCATGGACAATGGGACAGGTCGGCGCGCATTTTCTCGCCGTCGTCCATGATCCTTTCTACCTACATCAGGTTCATGAATCTGACATCTGATCTTAATGATTGAGTCATATCCTGCCATGAAAATACGCAATCGCGTGAATCGAAAAAAATAATATCGGGAAGACCGTTGCAGCCCGGAAACGATACGAATAATCAGGGCATAAGGAATGATGGGGGGAGAGTTTACTCTGACGGAGCGGGAGGCGGAATACCTGTTCCGCATCATCGATTCATCGATCAATATCTTCCGCCGTCATCAGTTTTTTTTGTGGGCGCAGGGTGAACTGCAAGGCCTTCTACCGCATGGCATGCTCATATGCATATTTGATGAAGGCAATGGCCAGGCTGTGAATATCGAAAGATTCAGCCGCACAGATATGGAGGAAATCCGATTTTCCGAACTTTGCCGTCCCGATGGGGGGATTGTATTCCGCGCCATGTCTGCCTGGAGTTCGGGCAGAAATCAGCCGTTTCTACTTTGTCCAAATAATTCTCATACCCTCACCTATAAGCGTTTTGCGCATGACCTCCGGCGTGAAAATCTGGAGCGTATTGCGGCGCACGGAATGTTTGATGCCCATGGCCGGACCACCAGCTTCTTTACCTTTACCCAGATTTCCCCTGCGTTGACCGCACGGCATGCCTATTTCCTCGAGTTGTTGATACCGCACATGCATATGGCGCTCGTGCGCATGATGTTTCACGAACGCCATCACAAGCAGGGTGTCGTGCGGGAAAGAAGCAGAAAACTCATCACGGACCGCGAAACGGAAATTCTGCGTCATGTTCAGGCAGGCAGAAGCAATCATGAAATAGCCCAGCTACTTCATATCAGCCCACTTACCGTCAAAAACCACATCCAGAAGATCCTGCAAAAGCTGGATGTCAATAATCGGGCTCATGCGGTGGCCAAGGCAATGGCATTGAAGATCACGATTTGAATGCGCGCCTACAGGATTCTTCTTGCCTCTTCAAGCACCTCCTTCAAGCACCTCCTTCAAGCACCTCCTTTAATTTGCTCCACTTTACGTACCCGCAATTATCCCTGCGGGATGCCTTGGCACTCCATGAAAAGCAGGGAAGCAGGCGGTCCTCGCTGCCAAATCCGTACATCGGTAAGTCCCGAATGATGAGTTTCCAGCCGTGGCTGACAAAAAGAATAGGCAGAAAGTACCACGAAAACAACAACTGTGTTTCACAGACGGTTAACGGTGCTCACATATAGTGGCCCACGTCCGGTAACGGGTACAAGCGTTCGGACCGGTCAGGAACAAAGCCAAACCCGTTGCGAGGCGGGGACGGAAAGCTGCGGGTCTCCATTGCAAGCGGAGGTAGCCGGGTTGCTCCAGGACGGTTGATCAGATGAAGCGAAGCTTCATGGATCAGTCAGCCGGATTTTTTTGGTGCAACACTAATTACCTATGGAGTATCCCGCATGAAAATAAACTTCAAACTCAACGCGCTTGCTGTTGTTGTCACCGCGACCCTTTCTGGCCCAGCGCTTGCCGCAATCGACGGGGCGGCGAGTGGAAACGGCGAGCTTCTGCTCAATATGCGTTATTACGGCGGCGCTTCCTCGACCTCCGGGGATGACGATATCTCCGCCCTGTTCGATCTCGGCTTCAAAATGAACGACATGCTCGCCGCGAACGGGCAGGCGGGCTTCAACAAAAGCTGGGATTTGACGACGGGCCCCTATGGCGCTTCCTGGAATCAGCTGATGAGCTTCGTTGGTCCCGCCAATGCACATCTTGTCGAGTTCAACGTCATCGCGCTGGATACCACCGATCTGAATGCTGCCGGCGGCTCGCGTTACCTGACGACGGCGAACGTGGATACTTATCCCAGCCTGGGGAACACCAACCTCAAGGGCTTCGTGAACATGGATAAGTATGTTGAAGCCAACAACAGCCGCGGTACGCACGCGACTGATGACAACGGCGCCAGCGTTGCCATGCCGACGGATCCGACAAATACCTTCTTTGGCGCCATCAATGGGTTCGGTCAGGGTGACACTTGGCTGCAGAAGACCACGGTGGATACGACCCAGGCGATGGGTTCGGAGCTGAATTTCTGGTTTCTCACTACATCTTCCACTTCCAGTCTTGCCCAGGCCACCAAAACACCGTTCGGCGTTGATCTGAATGGTGATGGCGTTATCGGCGAAGGCGAGTTCAGCAAATTTACATTGAATGACAGCGGTGTTCTGACCTTTGCGAATCCGTCCGTGTCGCCTATCCCCGAGGCGGATACCTGGGCCATGCTGCTGGCAGGACTGGGCATGCTCGGGATGATCGTTCGCCGCCGCTCCGGCATCTGAGACTCGCAGTCAGCTGCTTATGCCCGGCCAGGGAGTCCGGGAAAGGCAAGCTTCAAGCTGAAATATCAACCTGAAAATAAAGGATACCAAGATGAAAATGAAGCTGAGCAAGATAGCGTTGTCCCTCGCGGCACTCGGCACAGCCCCGGCTGCTTTCGCCCTGACACCCGCTCAGGTCGCTGCCGGCCCCACCACCTACGTCTGGCTCTCGGGAGCATCCGCACCCACCAATGCTGTATTCCGCAGCGTAATGTCGCTGTGCAATGGCCTTGCAGGGAATGGAGGCACCAATGACGCTCATATGTACCTGGAAAGCAGCGGTACCGAACCCGGCAAGAGCAGTGGCGACCGCGTCGCGTATGCTTGCACCATGAGTTCAGCTGCCGGTTCACTGGCCGGCAAGAAGGTGGTGGTGTATCACACGGTTGAAGGCGGGTCTTTCAACGCCTATGCGCCTCATCTCAGTATGGCGGGCGAGCCGAACTCCAACGGCTACTTGCCCGGGAACCTGAAGCGCATCAATGATATTGCTTTGCTTGGCGGTGGCGGCAAATGCGCCGCGGGTGCGACAGGTTCAACCAACGTCACCCTGAACGGCGTTGCCTATCCCATTGCCCGCTACAACAACTGCAGCGATACCGTTACCAAGACCTTTACTGCCTCGCTCAAGGGCGATGCCTCCGGGCTCCCCGGACAAAGCTATCCGGATGGCGGCTTTTCGGATACCGAATACCTGATCAACAAGCAGAACCTGGATATTGCCCTTGAGCTGAGTTCTCTAGGCGAGGAGGTGGCGACCAACGTCGGACAAGCGTTTGGCGTAGCCGTGAGCTATCCGCTGTACCTTCAGTTACAGAAGAACGACGTTGCCGCTGATATTCTGGCTGCCACCTGCGATGACGGTTCACCAACCGCCCCCAACCTCACGCCTGCCTGCCAGCCCAGCCTGCCAGCGCAGCGCTACAGCTCCGTTGCAAACAGGGATACTATCGGCGGGGTGGATGGCAGCCTCTTCGGTGGTCCCGCAGGATCCATTGTCAATCTGGTGCGCCGCGTGCCCACCTCGGGCACCCAATCTGCCTCCAACATGCGTTTCCTCAACAAGCCCTGCGCAACCGGACCATCGCAGGGCGCGCTGGAACCTGCGCGAGCGACCGACAGTACAGAGACTGCCATTGTGAGCGAGCAGTCCAGTACCGGTGGCGTGAAGAGTGCGCTGAATACCGCCACCGGGTCGAACCAGTTCGCGCTTGGAGTGGTATCCATGGAAAACACGCCGGCCCCTACCGCCACAACGGATCGGTGGGCATTCGTCAAACTGGACGGCATTTCTCCCAATTCCGATGCCCAGCAGCGAGCCAACGCGATAGACGGTTCCTATAACTTCTGGTACGAACTGGCGGCGTTCACTGCCGGCGGCTCCATCAGTCCCGCCAGCCCAAGTGCTGCTGCCTTGATTACCGCGGTTGCCACCACCCTGGGTGAAAGCGACCTGAAGGGTATCTTCGCCACGCCAGTGGCCGGTTCCAGCGGCCCTACTTCTAAAGGCGCGCGTCTCGGCAATTCCTGCCAGCCTGCGGTCCAGTAGGCATTGCGCTAACGGACGGTGCAATGCCGTCCCCATATGCTGCTCGGGACAGCTCTTTCAGGGCTGTCCCATTTGCATGTACAGGAACTGGTTCGGCTGGGTTTGATGTTGCAACTATTAAATAAGATGCTGCGGGTGGGCGGCCTGCTTTGCCTCGCAGGGTGGGTGCATTTGTCCCATGGGCAGGAAGCCCGGTTCGATGTATTCGAATACCGGGTGGAGGGCACAACATTGTTGCCCGTCACAATGGTGGAGCAGGCGGTTTATCCGCATCTGGGGGAAAACAAGAGTCTGGAGGACGTGGAGCGGGCACGTGATGCGCTGGAACGCGCCTATCACGATGCGGGCTATCTGACCGTACTCGTGAGCATTCCCCAGCAGAAAGTCGATGAGGCGGTGGTCAGGCTGCAGGTAACCGAGGCGCCGGTAAAGCGTCTGCGCGTGGTGGATTCCCGTTATTTCAGTCCGGCGGATATCAAGGCAGCGATACCGGAACTGGCTGAGGGCAAAGTGCCGCACTTTCCTGAAATGCAAAAACAGTTGGGAAACCTGAATCGCTCGGCTGATCGCAGAGTTACACCTGTTTTAAGAGCAGGGAAGACACCAGGCACGGTTGAAGTCGATCTGAAAGTGAAGGACCAACTGCCGCTCCATGGCAGCGTGGAATTGAACAGCCGCCAGATACCCAATACGACGTTAACCCGGCTCAGTGCGAATCTAAGCTGGGACAATCTGTGGTATAGGCAGCACAGTCTGGGTTTGACGGGTTTGATTGCACCAGAGAATCCGGACGAGAGCAAGGTGTTTTCCGCCAATTACACACTGCCGGTGCCGGTTGGCGGTTTTCTCGCCTTATATAGTGTCTATTCGGATTCAAACGTAGCCTCAGTGGGGGCGCTCAATGTGCTGGGCAATGGGGTGCTGGTGGGAGGCCGCTACATTCTCCCCCTGCCGGGGAGCGAAAAATTCTTCCACACCGCAACGTTCGGGGTCGATTACAAAGACTTTAAACAGACTGTGAACCTCCTTGATGGTGGGAATTTCAATACGCCGATCAGCTACCTCCCCTTCACAGTGGGCTGGGATGGCACCTGGCTGGGAGAAGGACGAACTACAAAGCTCGGGCTATCGGCGAATTTCCATGTACGCGGACTGGTTGGAGACGAAGAGGAATTCGCCAACAAACGCTTTAAGGCTCATGCCAATTACGTATATCTACGCGGCAATTTTTCACATACCGAAACGTGGCGCCAGGGTTGGGGGGTGGCCGGTCGGTCGAGCTGGCAGATTGCCGCGCAACCCCTTATCGCCAATGAGCAATCGATCATTGGCGGCATAAATACAGTGCGCGGCTATCTTGAAGTCGCTGCTCTGGGCGACGACAGCGTTACAGGGGGACTTGAAGTCTTTACCCCAAACTATGCCACTTATCTGCTCCAAGCGCTGGATGAATTCCGTCTTCTAGCTTTTATCGATGCAGGAATTGCCCGTGTGCAAGAACCATTACCAGGTCAGATAGACCGGTTCGATCTGGCGGGGACGGGGATGGGTTTGCGTCTCAGGGGTTGGAAACGCGTATCGGCTGACGTCGCCTGGGCTGTGGCGCTTAAAGAAGTTGGGAGCACCAAGGCAGGGGACGATCGGGTGCACTTTCTGTTCCGGCATGCGTGGTGACAATATGCCCCTCGCCATAAGCCTTCCCTATAGCAAATGATCATTCTAAACAAGGATATAAAGGATAAGACCGGGCTGTATATCGGATGCCTGATCCAGGGAAGCCCTCCCGTCGTCTCCTGAAGGAATTGAAAAGATGAATCGCAATATCTATCGCCTTATCTTCAACAAGACCTTAGGCATGCTGATTCCCGTTGCTGAGACCGTCCGCAATCGTGGCAAGGCCGAAAGTGGTACGGTTCTGCTGCTGACGGGGCTGCTGCTGGCTACAGCCGTAAAGGCCGAGTTGCCTGTCCCTTGTGGCGGAGGTAGCTGCGGCGGTGCCGTTCCTGATTTCGTCACCGCCGGCCAAGCGGACTATCATGTTCATGGCCCTAATGCGGTGGTCAACCAGGTGGGCGATAAAGCCATCCTCAATTGGGAAAGCTTCAACGTCAGTCCCGGTCATTCGGTTCAGTTCCAGCAGGTGGAAAGCCTTGCTGCGCAGAACCTGGTGCAGGGCGCGAATTTTACGACCCTAAATCGGGTTTGGGACAACGATCCAAGCGTGATCGCGGGCATCGTGAGCCAGGCCGTCGGGCAGAACGCAAACGTCATTCTGGTCAATACCAATGGGATTGCCTTCATGGGCTCCTCCCAGATAAATCTCAACAGTTTTACCGCCAGCAGCCTGGATATCCACGACAATTTCATCCTCAATGCTTTTCTCACCGCGGAGAAGACGGTTCCACAGTTCGAGGGCTCGGGCGGTTTCATCAAGGTTTTCGAAGGTGCGCGGATCACGGCCGGCAGTCAGGGGCGGGTGATGCTGATCGCCCCGACCGTGGTCAATAAAGGCACGGTGGAGGCCCCCGACGGGCAGGTGATCGCCGCTGCAGGCACCAAGGTGTTTCTGCGTTCCGCCTCGGCCGAGCCGATGGATGCCAATGTGCGCGGGCTTCTGGTCGAAGTTGACAGTCCGGCTGGATTGAGCGATTTCGAGACCGATAATGCTGGTATCAAAGACGGCAAACTCGATGGTCAGACAGTGGCGCTGAAAGATGCTTCGCTCGACAAACTGGGCCATGTCACAAATCTGGGTGAGCTGAGCACGCCGCGCGGCAATGTCACCATGGTGGGTTATGCCATCAATCAGCAGGGGATCGCGCGGGCCACGACCTCCGCGATCGCCAATGGCTCCGTATACCTGCTGGCGAAAGATGCCGCCACGGCTCAGGACAGTTCGATGCGAGGCGGGCGCGCAACACTCGGCGCCGGTAGCCTGACAGAGGTGTTACCGGACGTATCCGATCAGACCGGCGTGCTGGATGGATTGACGGGCACAGGCCTGGTGCTCCCTTCCCAGGTGAGAGTGCTGGGACAGGACGTGCGCATGGAGAGCGGGGCTGTGATCAACGCACCGGCAGGCAGGGTGGACTTCTTCGCGTTGGATAACCCGAGTTCACTTTTTCAGCCTGGTGATCCATTCAGGCAGGCATTCGATGCCCCTGCTTCCAGTACGGCACGTGTTCACATCGACAGCGGTGCCCGCATCAATGTCGCCGGATTGGAAAACGTACGGGTCTCCGCCGCACGAAACGCGGTGGAAGTGGAACTGCGCGGGGATGAGCTGAAAGATTCTCCCGTCAACCGGGATGGGCCGCTGCGCAGCCAGAAAGTTTATGTGGACATCAATCGCGCCTTGGCTAATGCCAACTCCGGTACTCCCACGCTGATCGCGAAGGATAGCCTGCAAGCTTACCAGGCGCGCCTCGAGCGTACCGTTGCGGAACGATCCACCGAGGGCGGCGTGGTCCGTGTGAATTCACAGGGAGAAGCCATCATAGGGCCCGGCGCGGTGATCGATATTTCCGGCGGCAGTTTGAACTACACGCCTTCCAGCGTGAAAACGGCGTTGCTCATGTCCCGGGGAATATTGACCGATATTGCCAATGCGCGTGCCGATGTGCGTTACGACGGCATCGCCACCCGTTACGTGCAGGATTTCGGACGCTGGAACGTGAAAGAAGTGATCGACCTCGGGCAGACCTTCAACTATGACCCCGGTTATACCGAAGGCAAGAATGCTGGCGCTCTGGAAGTCATGGGCCTGCGCGCAGTGGTCATGCAGGGGGACGTGCAGGGGCGCACGGTCGTGGGAGAGGTACAACGCGACAACGGTATCATGCCCGCGGGTGCGCGACTGACTCTTGGCAGTAATCCGGTAGCGAACAATATTAATGGTCTCGATTACAAGCATAACCAGCAGGTTGAACTGGGCAGCAATGGGGCCATGTTGCCGCAAGGATTCAAGTTTGGTGATGCGCTTTCGTCCGACCTCGTCAATAAACTGAGCCTGAACCCGGCACTGCTAGGTAAGGACAAGGTTGCCAACCTGGAAATTTTCAGTAACCAGGCAGCGGAGGTCCGCGAGGCTTTACGGGTGCCGCAAGGCGGCAGCGTGCATGTCACGGCGCAGGGAGTAAAGGTCGAAGCCGACATCGACGCCCCAGCCGGCTCAATTATGCTCCATGCGCACAGAAACGATCTTCCTGGACGTTCATCCGGTCCGCTGAATCTTGCTGTAGCCGAAGGAGTCACTCTATCCGCGCGCGGTGCGTGGGTAAACGAATTGCGTGGAGTGCCCGCAGGGTCTGACGAAGTGGGTCTGGTAAACGGCGGCAGGATAGCTCTCTCAGCTGTTGACGATCTTGCTCTCGGGAAAAATACGCTGCTGGATGTCAATGGGGGAGGCAGGCTCAAGGTGGATAGTCGAGGCAGCGTGATTGCCGGTAATGGTGGTGACATCAGCCTGTCCGGCAATGCCGTTTCCGGTCTGGCTGATAATGTGCGCGGTTATGGGATTGGCAAAGGCGGCACTTTCTCGGTTTCGAGCAATAGAATCCGGATCGGCGGCACGCCGGATAGTACGGCCGGCGCGGTCAATCTCGATTCGGGGTTTTTCGAGCGGCGCGGGTTTGGCGATATCAATCTGACAGGAAATGAGAGCGTTACGTTATCCGAGGGTGTGGAGATCAAACCCACCGTCCTCAGCCTCGAATTGCAGCCTGACTACAACCTGAGACCAAGCGGCAGCAGAATGGAGGATTTTACGCGTCCCATCAAACTCGATGATCTCATGCGGCAACCGGCAAATCTCCGCCTTACGGCGAAAGATGCTGAAAATCGCGCGGGCGATCTGTTGATCGGCAGGGGTGCGTACATCGAGGCTGATCCGAAGGCCAAAATAAACCTTACAGCCGGGCATTTGCTGGATATACAGGGGCGCATCAAGGCGCCTGGAGGAAGCATTACAGCTACTCTCGACCATGGCCACAGCTTCAATTTTAATGCGAGCGACAGCCTTTGGCTGGGCAAGCAGGCGCTACTCGATGTGTCCGGTAAGGCTCTTACGTACCTCGACAGTCAGCGCCTCACCCAGGGCGAGGTGCTGAGGGGCGGGTCAGTGACGCTGAACGCGCAGTTCGGGCATGTTGTGACGGAGCCGGGTTCTCGCATCAATATCTCGGGTGCCACGCCGGTGCGGTTGGATATCCTCAACCAGGCCGGAGCCCTGGGGCAATGGGTGGGCAGCGATGCAGGAAGACTGAGTGTCATTGCGCGCGAAGGCATACTGCTCGAGGGCAGCATTACGGCGCAGCCGGGTGGCGCGTCAAATCGCGCGGGGGCGCTTGATGTCGTTCTGGGACTTCTGGATGTGGACGATGCCCAAAATAAAGGTTTTCCGCTCGGGGAGCGCGTATTGAGTCTGGGGCCGATGGGAACACCGCAGACGGCAGGCCTCGCTCCCGGCTCCATTATTCCGGCTGGACTTGCCGGGAAAGCCACAGTGGGCGCCTTGGCACTCGAAGCAGCGGGGTTTGACCATGTCGCCCTAAAAAGCCGGGATGCCATCCGGCTGGAAAACGACCTGAATCTCGGCGCCAACCGCCTGTTGCCGTTGAAAGAAGTGGTACTGGACACACCACGCATTGAAATGGCAGGAGGCGAAGCTGCACTTAAAGCGGAAGCCTTGCGGCTTGGCAATTTCGATGCCAATCGCGTGGATGCGGTCAATACGCCGCTTGTGGGCGCCGGCGGTTTCAAGGCGGAGGCACAGTTGCTGGAACTGGCGGGCAACCTGACGCTCAGCGGGATGTCACGTGCTGAGTTCACCGGTGCTCAGGAAATAAGGTTTTCGGGTATAAGCAGCGGCGGCTCATCGCGTCCGGCAGGCACACTTTCAAGTGCAACCGACCTGGCTTTCAGCGGCGCCGTGATTGCCCCTACAACTTATAGCCAGTTCAGCATTCTCGCGCCGGACCGAACGGTGGCGTTCGGCAGCAATAGAACCCACCCGATGCAACCCCTTTCCGCGCTCGGCAGCCTGACGGTAACAGCCGCAAACATCGTACAGGATGGCAATATATGGGCTCCTTTCGGCCAGTTGACCTTCAACGCGACTGATACGCTTACATTCAAGGACGGCAGCCTGACTTCGGTTGCTGCCGGATCCGGCACCCTTATCCCGTTTGGCATGCTCGCGAATGGCCGAAGCTGGCTTTACAAACCGGACGCCTTCGAGATCCCGCAGCTTGTGCTACCAGAAAAATCAGTTCGCGTGCAGGCGACGAATATCGATATGCGGGCGGGAGCGGTAGTTGATCTGGCAGGTGGCGGAGATTTGCAGGCTTACGAGTTCAGCGTGGGGCCGGGGGGGTCGCGTGATATTCTCGGCGACGCTGGCACCTATGCCATCCTGCCCGGCTATACGAGCGGATTTGCTCCGGGCGACAGACAGGAGAATACCGGTTTCGATCGCGGGATGGGAGATGCGGTTTATCTCTCCGGTGTACCGGGGCTGCCGGCAGGAGTTTACACGCTGCTTCCCGCACATTATGCGTTGTTGCCAGGGGCTTATGCCATAAGACTTAACACTGATGTGCATAATCTGCTGCCGGGACAAGCATACAGCAAGCAGGATGGGACACAGGTCGTGCCGGGCTACGTCACCGACAGCCGGGCCCGGGGTTGGGCGGAAGCCCCGCGTGATGCAATTTGGAGCGGTTTTGAAGTGCTCACCCGCGAACAGGTTTTGCAACGATCGGAAATCACGCTCACGCGCGCCTCGGATTTTTTTACGACCAGTAACAGCCGCCCCCAGGACGCTGGCCTTCTTTCCATGGATACTACCGGCAATCTCAAGCTGGATGCCGTTTTCAAGCTGGCGGCAGGCACTGGAGGGCGGGGCGCCGCAGTAGACATCAGTGCACCTAAAATTGCCATCACCAGCGATATATCTTCGGGAGTAGGCGGAATCGATCCGCTCGCTACCAGAATTACGGCTAGTGCGCTCAATGCCCTGGGTGCGGCAAGTCTGTTCATCGGCGGCACACGCAGCCGCGGTGACACCGCAAGCGATGGCACCACGCTGACGGTTGGCGCTGAAGAGATAACACTGGCCAATGATGCCAGTCACGCGTTGAAGGGAGGTGAAGTTATTCTGGCGGCAAAGGACTCACTCACCCTGAAATCGGGCAGCTCCATCGAGACTCAGGGCGATGGGGCCACCAGCGGGGGCGGCGGCTACAATACAACTGGTAACGGAGCATTGGTACGGTCAGCCTCCACTTCTGCCCCGTTTTCTCGCAGCGGCGGACCCGATCGGAGTCAGGGCACGCTGATCGGTGAAGCAGGAAGTGTTATCCGATCTGGAAATTCAATCACGCTGGATGCCACCAGGCAGAATACTTTTGCAGGCACGCCCATTTTTGCTGACCACGGGGGTAATCCGGTCGCCGGAAACCTGACAATCGGCGCCACGCGTGTCAACTTCGGCGATGCTCCGTCAGGTTCCGAAGGCCTGACTCTCAGCCAGAGTGAACTTGACGGTTTGAACCACCTTAATTCGCTGACGTTGACGAGTTATTCCACTTTTGATCTTTATGGCGACGTGAGCGTTGGTGGCGTGAACGCCGAGGGCAAGCCTACGCAGCAGGCCTTGAATCTGCTGGGCGCAGGATTGGTCGGTCTGAATAACAGCGTTAAAACCGCTTCCCTGCGCGCAATCAATATACTCATTGCCAATCCTGCGGCAGCGTCGTTTACGATGGGCGGAACGTCGGGCAATGGGTCGCTGGCAATACAGGCCGACACGTTGATATTCGGCGAGGGTGCCAAATCCGTCGAAGGATTCTCCCAGGTCGCTATCAGGGCGAGTGAAATGGTTGGACGCGCCTCCGGCAGAGCCGATATTGCCGCCATCGAAACAAAACTGGATGTGGCAAGGATCAGCGGCGAGCAAGGCGCCAGCCAGACTCTGGCCGCTGCCGGCAAACTTTCTGCTTTCAGAAAGGAAGCGGATCGTGCGCTCGCGGACGGGAATACGCTGGGAGCGAAGTGGATGCTCTCAGGAACTGAGGTGATGTTCGATACGGAGGCTGATCTGCCTTCGGGACAACTTAAACTCGCCGCAACTACGGGCAATCTTGAGTTAGGTGCGAATGCAGTGGCGAATGCGGCGGGCCGCTCTGTGGCATTCTTCGATGTAGAGCGCGCATCGCCCGGCGGCGTCGTTGAGCTGGCAAGTGAAGATGGCAACGTGGTGGTGCAGCCTGGCGCGCAAGTGAATGTCTCCGCCGCCCGCGGTGGAGACGCGGGCAAGGTGCTCGTGCGCACAGACAAAGGCACGGCGGCGATTGCCGCGGGCAGCCTGCACGGCTCTGCCATGGCAAATATGAATGGGACGAACGCGGATACAGGCGGCGCGAAAGGCAATGGCGCAGGTTTTGATCTGGATGTGGCAGTCCTGCCGGATTTTTCCACGCTTAACACGACTCTCAATCAGGGTGTATTCGATGGCGCGAGAACATTCCGTGTCCGTACTGGCGATGTCAGTCTCTCCGCATCCGATACGGTCAAGGCAAGAGAAATGCGTATTGCGGTGGATGGCGGTAAACTCGATGTGGCCGGGCATATCGACGTATCAGGTAATGATGCGGGCCGCATCAATCTTTATGCAAGGAATGATGTCAACGTGCTGGCGGGCACAAAGCTCGACGCCTACTCCACCGGCAATGGAAAAAACGGCGGTGAAGTCGAAATCGGCACCGACGCAGGCAGGTTGAACCTGGCGGAGGGCAGCGTGATCAATGTGCATGGCCACAATGGCGGCCATGGTGGAGAGGGCGGAGAGGGCGGAGAGGGCGGCAGAATCCTCCTGCGGGCGCCCCGTCTCGGGAGTGGCGCCGGTAACGAAGTCGCCCTGGATAATGTAGACAGCAGTATCAACGGCGCTAAATCGGTATTGATCGAGGCAGTCAAAATCTATGATGGCATCGATGCGCTCACCGCCAGCGGCGCAAGTGGTGGAAGCGGCGGCAGCGGTGCCACACTGAGTCTGGCTACTGTCAACGCCGACAATACCAGCTTTGCGTCCCATGCCGGAGCAATTATGTCGCGTCTGGGCAAGACGGGCGAGAGCGGTTTTCATTTGCGTCCCGGCGTAGAGATACGTTCGACAGGTCATCTTACGCTCGCCAATGACTGGAATCTTGGCGCCAGCCGCGCTGCGGGCGAACCCGGAATGCTCACCTTGCGGGCAGCAGGTGATCTTAAGCTGAACAGCAATCTATCCGACGGATTCAATGCAGCGACATCGTTCAGCAGCGGAACCACGCCTGCCACGCTGCTGGCCGGAGATTCCTGGAGTTACCGGCTGGTTGGGGGGGCAGATATCGGCGCAGCCGATCCCATGGCAGCCAAGACTGATGGCGGCAGCGTTACGCTGGCGGCCGGTAAGCTTGTGCGCACTGGCACGGGGGATATTCACATTGCGGCGGGAGAGGATATCAAACTCGCTGATGGCAAATCCGCCATCTATACGAGCGGACGCATAGCCGATCCAGCGGATGGCTTTGCCATACCTGCAAATGCCCAGTTCAGCCAGGATGGCGGTAATGTCAGCCTGACCGCCTTGAAGGATATAGTCGGGACACCTTCGGCACAGCTCTACTCCAACTGGCTGTTCCGGCAGGGCAGGTTGAACGATTCAACCGGCGCATATACGCTCCAGCCTGCCTGGTGGGTGCGTTTCGACCAGTTCCAGCAAGGCGTTGGCGCCCTGGGAGGCGGTAACGTCACATTGACTGCCGGCGGCAATATCGAGAATGTTTCGGCCAGTGCGCCCACGCAGGCGCGCATGACAGCCATGAGCCCGGATGCGGCCAAATTGCTCAAGACCGGCGGCGGCGATGTGCAAGTGGAAGCCGGAGCGGATTTACTGGGTGGACAGTATTACGCAGACCGGGGAAATCTGGAGCTGAAGGCGGGCGGCAAAGTGGACAGCGGACAGAACGTGAATGGCAGTCCGCTCTACACTATCCTTGCCGTCGGTGACGCGCAGGCGAGGGTTCAGGCGCGGGAAGATGTCAATATCCAGACCGTATTGAATCCGCACCTGGTGGTTCAGTCATCCGGCAACAGTACGGCATTCAACGTCAGAAATGTAACCAGCCCGACCTGGAGCCTGTTTTCTACATATAGTCCGCGCAGCGGCGCAAGCCTGGAGAGCCTGTATGGCAACGTGGCGCTCCGGAACGGTGGAGGAGCAGGCGCAAATATACAAAATGCATATAGAGCGTCGCTCAACTTCAACATCAGCTCGGGAAGCTACAAACCGACTCTGCTTTCTCTCCTGCCACCCAGCCTTTCCATTACTGCGTTCCGCAGCGATATTTCGCTGAGCGCGGTGGATGACATCGTTTTGAGTCCAGCCGCCGGTGGCCAGTTCACGTTGCTGGCTGCAAATTCGATCAACATTCCAACCGTTGTATCCATGAGCGACCGGGACCCCGCGCTAATCCCCAGCGTGGTTCGGCCAGGCAGGGAATCCGGTCAGTTTCCGAATACGGCGGTGAGCGCTGCTGACCTCGATCTTGTTCATGCTGCCGCTCCTGTTCACACGGGTGATATCCAACCGGCGCGTGTTTATGCGGTAGCTGGGGATGTCAAGGGCAATCCTTTCGAGCTCTCCCTGGACCTATCCAAGGCATTTTGGCTACGCGCCGGGCAGGACGTGCGCGATGTAGGCATCCTGGCGCAGCATGCCAACCCTTCGGATGTCAGCCGTGTGACAGCGGGCCGAGATATCGCTTTTACCGCAGGAAACGACCGCGCAGGCCTGGCAAAAATCTGGGTCGGGGGTTTGGGGCGGCTGGAGGTGACAGCCGGGCGTAATATTGATCTTGGTACATCCGCAGGGATCGTCAGCCGGGGAGACCTCGACAATGCTGAATTACCGGCAGGAGGTGTCGATATTGATGTTGCGGCAGGAGTGGGTGCGAAGGGGATCGATTACACCGGGACCATCGATCGGCTGATCGCCGATCTGGAACAAACGGAAGGAAATCCCGCTGATGCCCTCCTGTGGCAGGCACGCTGGCTGGTAGGCAACAATGATCTGGATGGCGCCGATGCGCTCCAGGCAGTCAGAGACGTGCGCGCTCTGGATGCGGATACCCGGCGCGCCATGGTGCGGGAAATGATCTATTCCGCGCTGCGCACTACCGGCCGGGATTTCAATAACCCTGATAGCCCTTATGCGGGAAATTATGAACGCGGTTACGCGGCACTGGAGCGGGTATTTCCGGGCTTGCGCGATAAAAATGAGGATGGAAGCTTCAAGAATTATCAGGGGGAAATCAATCTTTTTGCCAGCCGCATCAAAACTGAGCGCGGCGGAAATATCGAGTTCATGGTACCGGGCGGAGGCGTCGTCGTCGGCCTCAGCAATACGCCGGAAGTGCTGGTCAATACAGGCAATGATGTCCTTGGCATGCTGACAGTAGCCGATGGAAATGTGCGCGGATTTGCTCGCGACGCTATTCTCGTGAATCAGTCCCGCATCCTGACTGTGGGGGGCGGGGATGTCCTGCTGTGGTCGAGTGAAGGCGACATCGACGCTGGTAAAGGCAAGAAAACGGCAACTGCTGTGCCGCCGCCGATCGTCAAAGTGGATGCTCAGGGTAATGTAACCCAGGAACTGCAAGGCGCCGCTTCCGGTAGCGGAATTGGCGCGCTCTCCAGCGGAGGGGTCAAGGCAGGTGACATCGATCTGATCGCTCCCAGAGGGACGGTGAACGCGGGGGATGCGGGCATTCGCGCCAATAATCTCAATATCGCGGCACAGGTAGTGCTGGGCGCGGATAATATTGCAGTCGCCGGTACTTCTACCGGTACACCGGTAGCCGATGCCAGCGCGGTCAGCGCCACCACTTCGGGCGCAACTCAGCAAGGGGACGACGTTTCCAAGGCCACGGCTGCCTTGTCGCAGAATCTGTCAGAAGCGGCACGGACATCGGACGAGATGAAAAAAATGAAACCCACTTTTATCTCGACTGAGGTGATAGGGCATGGGGAATAATGACAAGCTCCTCGACAGCTTGCCCGATCAGCATCGGAAAATTTGTAGTTATTGCTCAAGTCCTTTCGAGGGGGAAGAGGTTTGCGCCCCCTTTGCACTTTTCTCTCGGTTCCTGGCGGCAGAAATTGTCTTTTATTCTTTCAGCATGAGCTTGCAACTGTAATTGCTCGGGGCCTATAAAGAATTCAGGATCGCCTCAATAGGCTGCGCAAAAGCGCATTTTGAACATCCTGGCTTTAGGGTAACCGGGGAGCCGATGATGGAAGAAGATTTCATAGCCACTACTGACCAGGTCCCGTTAGCATCTGAGGATCTTTA
>DATEEZ010000184.1:0-34911 GCA_035280905.1 Nitrosospira sp. | reverse complement strand
CGAGAACTATCAGGGTGTCGCCATCTGCGATCTTGACGACTCGACCGCTTAGTATCTGCTTGAGCGAGGCAGGTGCATAAGATATAGACAGTTAAGCCGGCAATTAACCGGCTTAACTCTAATCTGGCCTGCCGCATTACGCGGCTACCGTGATGCCAGACGCATGCGTACCATGCGCGGGCCGAACAACGATCTCAACCTGCTGGTCGAGCGAGACCAACGCCTGCATCAGGCGTTCGAGCGAGATGTTCTGTAGCTTGTAGCGCCGAACCTGGGACACTTTCGGCTGCGTCATGCCGGTGAGGCGAGCAGCTTTTGTCTGACTTAAGCCTCGCTTGTCGATCAGTTCGTTCAGCTTGACCGCGAGGACCGTCTTCGCCGACAGCTCCTCCGCATCGTCAAACCGAGGTCGGCCAGTACATTGTCGGTACGTCGAGGATGGTCTTCTTGTGTCATCATGATCTCCCATTTGCCCGATAGTGGGCGAGCACTGCCTTCAACCGCTTCTCGATCAACTCCACGTCCGGTTGCGGAGTGGCGATGCCGGACCTGGACTTCTTCTGGAACGCATGCAACACATGCACCGCATCATTGATGCGCACCGTGTAGACCGCGCGGAAGGTGCCCCCCCACCTCACAGGAACGTCTTCTCTCCTGGCAGAGTCGGTCATCTATAAGCCCTACTCCTCGAGAAGACTGCAATTGGTTTGGAGGAGATACTTTGATCAAGTGCCCTACCAGTGCCCCTAAAAAGAAAAAGGCTCACGGTTTTATACGTAAGCCTTTGCTTATATGGTTATGGTGGGTCTGGTTGGACTCGAACCAACGACCAAGGGATTATGAGTCCCCTGCTCTAACCGACTGAGCTACAGACCCTCTTACAACTTTTAACTCAACTTAGAACTGTCTTAAACTGACTACTGAAGGCTGATCAGCCTTCAGTATCCAGGAAGCTGCGCAGGCGCTCGGAACGAGACGGGTGACGCAGCTTGCGCAGTGCTTTAGCCTCGATCTGGCGAATGCGTTCGCGGGTCACATCGAACTGTTTGCCGACTTCCTCCAACGTGTGGTCAGTGTTCATTTCGATGCCGAAACGCATGCGCAGTACTTTTGCTTCGCGCGGTGTCAGCGAATCCAGTATATCTTTCGTAACATCGCGCAGGCTGGCATAAACCGCTGCATCCGCGGGGGCCATGGTAGCGGAATCCTCGATGAAATCACCGAGGTGAGAATCCTCGTCGTCCCCGATAGGTGTTTCCATGGAGATCGGTTCCTTGGAAATCTTGAGGATTTTGCGAATCTTCTCTTCGGGCATTTCCATTTTCTGCGCCAGCACAGCGGGCTCCGGCTCCTGCCCGGTTTCCTGCAGGATCTGGCGGGAAATGCGGTTCATCTTGTTGATCGTTTCGATCATATGCACCGGGATACGAATGGTGCGTGCCTGATCCGCGATAGACCGCGTGATTGCCTGACGAATCCACCAGGTTGCGTAAGTGGAAAACTTGTATCCGCGCCGGTATTCGAATTTATCCACCGCCTTCATCAGGCCGATGTTGCCTTCCTGAATGAGATCAAGGAACTGCAATCCCCGATTGGTATACTTTTTGGCGATGGAAATCACCAGCCGCAAATTCGCTTCGGTCATTTCACGTTTGGCGCGGCGAGCTTTCGCCTCGCCCGTGGACATGCGGCGATTGATTTCCTTGAGTTCCTTCAAAGGAATACCCACCTGCTTTTGCAGTGCCAGCAGGTTTTGTTGCTGCTCCAGAACTTCGGGACGATAACGTTCCAGGGTAGCGCTGTAGGGTTTACCCAGCGCGATTTCCTCATCCACCCAGTTCAGGTTGCTCTCGTTACCGGGGAAGGTCTTGATGAAGTGGTTACGCGACATTCCCACCTTGCTCACGCAAAGCTCCATTATTTTGCGCTCGTAACCGCGCATTTCATCCACTAGTGCGCGCTGCGTATCGCAAAGACGCTCAACCATTTTGGCAGAGAAACGGATAGCCATCAGTTCAGATGAAATCTGCTCCTGGATGTCTTTATAGGCTTTGTTGCCCGACCCTTTCCTTTCGAGCACTTTCTGCATCTCGTCATAAGCCTTTTGAATCACCGCAAAACGCTCCAACGCGTCGTTTTTCAGTTTCAGGAGGTTGGCATTTGCAGCCGCGTTGATATCCTCGTCTTCTCCTGCGTCCGAACTCAGCTCCTGCTCCAGGGATTCATCGGAAATCTCTTCGCTGATAATTTCCTCCGTATCGGGATCGAGCAACCCATCCACCAGCTCATCCACACGCATCTCGTCTTTCGACACCCTTTCGGCGAGCTCGAGAATTCCGGCTATGGTTGTCGGACAGGCGGAAATCGCCTGGATCATATGCTTTAACCCGTCCTCGATACGCTTTGCGATTTCAATTTCGCTCTCACGCGTCAGCAGTTCCACCGAGCCCATTTCCCGCATATACATCCGGACAGGGTCCGTGGTGCGCCCAAACTCCGAATCTACAGTGGAAAGCGCGGCTTCCGCTTCTTCCACCACATCCTCATCGGCAACGGTAGGCGCGGTTTCTGACATGAGCAGGGTTTCTGCGTCGGGCGCTTCGTCATAAACGGAAATCCCGACATCGTTGATCATGCTGATGATATTCTCGATCTGCTCCGCGTCGAGCATGTCGTCGGGGAGGTGGTCGTTGATCTCGGCATAAGTGAGATAACCGCGTTCCTTGCCCTGCACGATCAAGTTCTTGAGGCGCAAGCGGCGCGCCTCAAGCTCCTGTGAGGCGGTGGCTTTTTCCGGATCCTTGGCGTGCGAGTTTTTTCCTTCCCTGGTCGCCTTTGATCTTGCTATCTTGCCGTTGACGAGACCAGGCTCTTTCGCCGCCATCACTGCCTTCGCAATCTCGGTCACCTGCTCCGGGGCTGCAGTCATTGAATCTGTTCCCGCTTCATCGTCATTTTCGAACATTTCGTCATCCATCCTCGCCGGTTCTTTTGCTGCCGCTTCTCTTGCCTGCGCTCTCAACAGCTTCTTCATATCTTCAGACCCCTTCATTGCCATCCGAATCTCGTCCTCGGGTCGACCCGCACCCTCAGCCACCGTCTTTGCTTTTACCACTGTCTTGACTTGTGTCCGGAGTTTGACCATATCCTTTTCCAAATATCGCCCGTTGAAAAGAAAATTTTTTAATTATATCAGAATACATATGCATGCGTACGACAGCTCTCCTTCACGACGTCGCCATTCGCTGAAGCTCCTGTCTCTCCTCAGGGGTAAGGGCGCTGAGGGATTTACTGTGTAGCATTGCCATTCGTTGCTTGTGTTTCATCTCGCGCAAGCGAGTCATCGCTCCTGCAAATTCCGCTTCCAGATCGATCTCACCGTCCCAGTTAAGTGTTTTGCTTGCTGCCTGTTCAAGTAGAGGACGATGGGGATTGTCACGAAAATAAGCGATTGCCGAAGGTATAGACGTACCTCCTACAATATGGGGGTGAGCGTCGATAAATTCAACCAGCGCCGCAAGTGCCGCTATTTCTTTCTCATATTCCTGGTTGTATGTAAGCAGATCCCTGTCCAGTTTCTCAATGTAGGCAGGGTTGTACAACAACACCTGGAGCAGCCATTGGTAGGGAGAAACAGGCTTCGGGCGCGGCAATTTTTCACGTGATGGAAAAGCGGTAACTCGCTTGACCTTCAATACATCTTCCAATTCCCGCTCGCTCAGCCCGCTGATCTCCGCCAGTCGTTTCACCAGCATTAATGCGAGGCCGGGGGCGGCGATTCGCGCCAGCAAGGGCTTTGCGTCCTGCACCAGCTTAGCCCGGCCCTCACTACTTTTGAGGTCAGCGCGCGCAGACAGTTCCCTGAAAAGAAAAACAGACAGGGGCAATGTTTGTTCAAGCAGTTTTTCGAAGGCGTTTCTGCCATGGTTGCGGATATAACTGTCCGGGTCTTCACCCTCCGGCAGGAAAAGAAAACTGATGCTCTTGCCGTCAGCAAGCTGTGCGAGGCTGTCCTCCAACGCGCGCCAAGCCGCTTTTTTTCCAGCGTTGTCTGCATCAAAGCAAAAGACGATGTTATCAGTCTGTCGCAGCAGCTTCTGGATATGGTAAGGCGTGGTGGCAGTACCCAAGGTAGCCACCGAGTATTCGATACCATGCTGGGAAAGGGCCACTACATCCATGTAACCCTCCACTACGATAACTTTTCCCGCTTCCCGGATTGCACGGCGAGCGCCAAAGAGATTGTAAAGTTCGCGACCTTTCTGAAATAAAGGTGTCTCCGGGGAATTAAGATACTTCGGCTCCCCCTTCTCCAGCACTCTGCCGCCGAATCCGACAATCATTCCTTTGAGGTTAACGATAGGAAACATGATGCGATCTCGAAACCGATCGTAACATTTGCCTCCGTCGCCCTCGATCATCAATCCGGCCTCTACCAGCAGGCGTTTCCTGGCATTCTCCGGCTGCCCGGAAAATGCAGTGTACAGGTTCTGCCAACCTGTGGGAGCATATCCGATGCCAAAACGCGCAGCCGTCGCACCTGTCAAACCGCGCCGCTTAAGATAGTCGATCGCATTTTTCGAAAGCTTGAGTTGCTCCCGGTAAAAACGAGCGGCAACCTTCATTGCCTCAAGCAATGCACCCGGAGAGTGTTCTGTTCCTTCCGCTCCATGCGGCTTTGCCTGTGCAGGATCTGATTGAGACCCTGACCCCGTCTCGGCCTGTTGTACAGGCACCTGTAGCCCCACCCGGGCCGCAAGGTCATTCACCGCCTCCACAAAGTGCATGCCCCCGTACTCCATCACGAAGCCAATGGCATTACCGTGGGCGCCACAGCCGAAACAATGATAAAACTGCTTGGTGGGACTTACCGTGAATGAGGGGCTTTTTTCACTATGAAATGGACAGCAGGCGCTGTAGTTCGCGCCTGCTCTCCTGAGCGGTACGTCGCGCTCGATTACGTCGACAATGTCTGTCCGGTCGAGCAGTTCCTGAATGAATGATTGTGAGATCATTTATAACGGATCAAGCAAGCATGTGGAGGTGGAGCGCAGACAGAAAGCTCACTTGCGCGAGAAAAGAGCACTCCACTTTTGATACATGCAATACTTGCAATTGAAGTCCGTTACCTCAATGAGGCCGCAAGCGATGTGTCAGACAGCGAGTCTGGCCTTAACCAGAGCAGATACTTTGCTCATATCCGCCCGCCCGGAAAGCCTGGGCTTGAGCAGCGCCATTACCCGTCCCATATCCTGCTGTCCCTGGGCGCCGACAGCGGAAATCGCTTCAGCGACGGCACATTCCACCTCAGTATCGCTCAATGCCTGAGGCATGTAGGACTGCAGTACCTCCATTTCATATTTCTCTGCATCAGCAAGGTCCTGACGATGAGCTGCTTCATATTGGACAATGGAGTCCCTGCGCTGCTTGAGCATTTTTTCGATAACGGCAATTACGGCCGCATCATCCAGTTCTCTACGCTCATCCACCTCGCGCTGCTTTATCGCAGCCTGCAACAGCCGGATGGCATCACGCCGACGCGCATCACCCGCTCGCATCGCGGCTTTCATATCTTCGGTTATTTGCTGTTTCAGACTCACGACGTCGTGCAGAGATTTATGGATAACTGCTTATTTTTCGACTGACTTGAACTAGTAAAGTTTCGGTGGAAGCAACTGGCTACGCAGGCGCTTGTAGGTACGTTTTACTGCTGCCGCCAGCTTCCGCTTGCGCTCAGCGGTCGGTTTTTCGTAAAATTCCCTGGCACGTAATTCGGTGAGCAGGCCTGTTTTCTCTATCGTGCGCTTAAAGCGACGCATTGCGACTTCAAAGGGCTCGTTTTCCTTGACTTTAATAGTGGTCATGAAGATGTGGTTCCTTTCCTGAAAATGTTTGATCAATAAAAAGTGACAACTCGTCTAAATATAGACAGCCCGCTATTATATAACAAGTAACAATTCCTAAAAAACTCCTGTAAAGAGTCTGATTCTCCTTGCCTCAATTGATCGTACTCGGAATTGAAACCTCCTGCGACGAAACGGGTGTTGCGCTTTATCACACTCGGGAGGGCCTACTGAGCCATGCGCTATATTCCCAAACCGAAATGCACGGGGAGTATGGCGGGGTAGTTCCCGAACTCGCCTCCCGCGACCACATCAGGCGTGTGCTGCCCCTCGTCACTCAGATATTTGCGGAAGCCGGCCTCAAACTGCAAGACCTGGATGCCATCGCATACACTCGAGGTCCAGGACTCGCGGGCGCGTTGCTGGTAGGGGCAAGCATTGCTGCCGCACTTGGCTTTGCGCTGAAAATTCCCGTGCTCGGGATTCACCATCTTGAAGGCCACCTTTTATCTCCTCTGCTCTCCGACCCTGCCCCTGCTTTTCCATTCGTGGCGCTGCTTGTATCCGGAGGCCATACGCAATTGATGGAAGTGACCGGGCTGGGGCAATACCGACTGCTTGGCGAAACTGTGGATGATGCGGCAGGAGAAGCCTTCGACAAGACGGCCAAGCTTCTCGGTCTGGGTTATCCAGGCGGACCCGCACTTTCCCGGTTGGCGGATGAATTTTCCCGGTCAGGTCAATCCTTGCGCTTCGAGCTTCCACGCCCCATGCTCCATAGCGGGGATTTCAATTTCAGTTTCAGCGGGCTTAAAACAGCTGTGCTGACGCTTGTGAACAAACACGAGATGACACCCCAGGTGCACGGCGCGATCGCCCAGGCTTTCCAGGAGGCGGTGGTCGAGGTGCTGACCGAGAAATCGCTTGCGGCACTTGCAAAAACAGGCCTTACGCGACTGGTGGTTGCTGGCGGGGTGGGAGCGAACCATCAGTTGAGAAGCAATCTCAACCGCAAGACAGAGGCGATTGGTGCCGTCGTATATTATCCGAAACTCGAATTCTGCACCGATAACGGCGCGATGATCGCATTTGCAGGGGCGATGCGCCTGGAATCTGGAGAGACCGAAAGTTTAAAGCCCGGCAGGTTTACGATAAACGCTCGCTGGGATCTGGAAATGCAGGAAATCGCACAGGAAGCGTAGATTCCTTTCTATTCTATGGAGTAAAGATAGCCTGGACAGCAGCCTACGCAAACGCCTTCAAGAGGTTTTGCGCTCGCCAATGCGCGCTTCCCTGCCAGCGATCAGGCAGGCGATATTTGACTTATGCCGCCAGATGAGCAGCAGGGACATGATAAAAACAACAAGGGTGCGCGCTTCGAGGCCGAAAAAAAATATGGCGCAGAATGGCGCCAAGCCTGCTGCCGCTATTGCCGCCAGCGATGAAAAACGCCAGATCACCGCTACTGTGAGCCAGATTGTGACCGCGAGCAACCCCATCCAGGGATTGAATCCCACCAAAATTCCCAGCGCGGTAGCCACTCCCTTTCCACCCTTGAAATGCAGGAACACGGGAAACAGGTGGCCTAGAAAAACTGCCAATGCAACTGCTGGGACTGCCTCGTTACCCAGTTTCAAAAGGGGCGCAAAATATTCCGCCAACGCGACTGCAAGCCAACCTTTGCCTGCATCCCCCAATAATGTAAATATCGCCGCGGATTTTTTTCCGCTTCTGAGGACATTCGTGGCGCCGGGGTTGCCTGATCCGTACGTGCGCGGATCAGGCAGCTGAAAGAGCCGGCTCGCCAGCACGCCAAAGGAAATTGAACCCAGCAAATATGCTGGGAGAACCAAAGCTATCAGCGTCATGTCGTTAGCGCCATCTTGGGAACCGCTGAACAATCCCTCGCAAATAGAATAAAATCTCCCTGCTGATTCTACTTGAAAAACAGCTTCGGCAATGTTGCCCGCTGATGCTTTAATGCTTAATAATGGATATCATCTTCCTGCACGAACTCAAGGTTAAAACGCTGATTGGGATTTACCCGTGGGAGCTCAAAGTTGCGCAAACCATCCAACTCGATCTGGAGATTGCATTGCCTACAAGCAGGGCCTGTCAGACCGACAACTTCGAGGACGCGCTGGATTACGCCCTTATTGTGCAGCGCATTCAGCAGACCCTTTCCGAAAGACATTTTTCCCTGCTTGAAGCCTTGGCCGAGCATATCGCGCAGATCATCCTGCTCGAATTCAAATCGCCGTGGATTAAGGTGAGCGTAGCTAAACTCAGCGCAATTCGCGGTGTTAAAAAAGTAGGCGTGCGCATCGAACGCGAATCACGCGGCACTCAGTAAGCGCATCGATAAGCGCACAACGTGCGCAGGCCAAGTACTTCTGTTGAGATAAATATTGCGGCCATCGATATGGGTCACGAGAGGTGAGCGCAACGCGCTCCTCCAACGTGGACCACGGGAAGACGAGTTCCGAATCAGGATGATGCCGCCTGAAGCAGTGCCTGGGCAGGCTGCCCGCAAACACTAGCCCGCCGCGAGCGCCGCCTCTATTTCGGTAAAAGTCCTGGCAATTTCCACCGAGGGAATGATGATTCCGAGCTGCTTCTCGATTTGCGTCAAGGAAAAAATCCCGCAGACTACGGGCTTGCCATCCACGCCGTTCTCTATTACCAGGGTGTGCTGCCGGCCGGTGTCACACAGACTGGCGATGATATTTCCGACTCTTGCATGCTGGACTTCCGACATGGGAATTGCTTCCAGCCGGTCTAAAGGGGTCATGATGTCGGAAACAAGAATTTCATTGTGCTTGACGCACCTTTCCTGAATAAAACGCAGTGGTTTTTCCCCCAGAATATCGGTCGCCGTGATAATGCCTGCGAGAAGCTTGTCCTGATTCAACACAAGCAGAGAGCGTATCCCGCGCAGCATCATATATGCATTAGCTGACTCCATCGTCACATCCGGTTCAATTACAGCGGCCGGAATATGCCGTAAGTCGGTCATTACGGCGAGCGCGGGTGATGTCAGAGTTACCGGTTCAGGCTGGGCTGGAGTTGCTACCCGTACAGCGCCGGTCAGACGCTGCGCCGGGAGGAGATGATAGTCGGACATAGCGATATCCTCCGTGTTAGAGAGGGAATACGCTCGAAATCGGTGAAATCGAATTCAAACATTCCCTAATATAACTCTACGCCCACCTTCACAAAGGGTCAACGCGACTTTTTGTAACGTCTGAATATTACAAATTGCAAAAAAATTTCCCTTACCACACCGATAAGCCAGTGCTGCTTGGCTGGCCGTCCTTCCCTCTATTTAGGGTTTAACGCTACAAGTGCTTCCCAGCAGAAAAAATCTCCCGAGGGCGAAAACCGTCGGGGCCTGCTCAATCCAGCCTTATGTGGGAAAGCGAACAGAGGTGCTTGGTCAAACTGTAGAAGATTATTTCACGCTTATCGCAGAGCTGGTTCCATTGGCCCCGTTCCGGTTTGCGATTCGGGCAATGCATCGATTAGAAACGTTCAGTAACTGCTACTTTGCTACTTTATCCGACAGTTTCTTTCGTGGAGAAGGTTATATGAAAAACGCATACAGGAGCTTCGATCTCAATACTGCCGAATTTGATAATTGGCTTGAACCCGCCACTACCAAGATGGTGAAGCATGCAAAATCAAATAAAAACAAACTTTGGGGTGATTTCGAGGGCAGCCGGATAAACCGAAAGAAAAAGCGTGACGCCAGACCCTCCTCATGGGCGAAATAGATACGCGATTTTCAGTAACAAATTGTCCTGCGTCAGATTCCTGAGCATAGACTGCATCTCCCTCAGGGATTGTCGAGGCGACTGATATCTTTGACGTCCTCGATATCCCTGTTCAACTGGCTCAGCATCGACACTGGTTCGGTCGCTTGGGTAATAGGTCTGCCAATAACAAGATAATTCGCGCCGTTCTCGATTGCCTGCCGAGGCGTTGATATCCTCCGCTGTTCGTCCGGAGAACTATCGGCCGGCCGTATTCCCGGCGTAACCAGACAGAAATCCACACCCATCGCCTTCCTCAGCCTCGACGCTTCAAGCGCGGAACATACAACCCCATCCAGGCCACAATCCCGCGTGAGCGATGCAAGGCGCTGCACCACGTCCTGCGGTTCGCCCTTCAGACCTACCTCATCGAGATCGCTTTGATCCATGCTGGTCAGCAGCGTCACTGCGATGAGCCTGGCTGATCCCGTCGGCACGGCTTCACGGGCTGCTGCCAGCATTCTTCTTCCCCCCAGTGCATGCACGTTCATCATCCACACTCCCAAAGCTGCGGCTGCCCTGCACGCGTTTGCCACCGTATTGGGAATATCGTGGAATTTCAGATCGAGGAAGATCTCGAAACCTTTACCCATCATCTTTTCCACCAACTGTGGTCCGGCAGCGGTGAAAAGCTCTTTGCCAACTTTAAGCCGACATAGTGAGGGATCCAGCCTGGCTACGAGATTGAGTGCGGACATTGCATCCGGAAAATCCAGGGCGACGATGATACGAGGATCATTCATATGCGATTTATCGGGAACGGAAATCATAGGAAGGTGCAGTTGATTTACAGATGATCGTCCGGGACGTCATATTTTCTCCGGTACGAGGTCAGTTGCCGCCTTTGCCTGAATACGATGCCAAGACAGGCCGCTGCCCCCAGCATCACTCCCAGCGCGAAGAAAAACAATATTACCAGTACCAGCGGCGCCGTCCATTCATAACCAAAGTAATAATAAAGCGTTACCGGTTCGACATTTCTCACGGCAAAACCCAGCAGCAAGAGAAACAGCACAATCCGCAGGAACCATATCAGATAACGCATGTTCGATTTTTTTCCGAAAAAGGACTTGCATGACACCGGGAGCGTTTCTCAAATAGAAGGGAGAAACCGTGCGGGCAATCGGCATGTGGGGCAACCAGTGCACATAAAAAAGCGGCATGATCTTCCAATCATGCCGCCATTATATCCATCCGTCTAATACGCGTTTTTCAGTTTTTCTGATCCACCCGCTCTCTCATTTCCTTTCCTGCCTTGAAATGAGGAACATATTTTTCCGGCACCCGAACTTTTTCTCCTGATTTAGGATTGCGTCCGACACGCGGGGGACGATAGTTCAGATCAAAACTGCCGAATCCGCGAATTTCAATGCGCTGTCCTTGTGACAAACTCTTCGCCATCGCGTCAAGTATAACCTTGACTGCCAGCTCGGCATCTTTTGCTCCCAGTTGAGGATAGCGAGCTGCGAGCCTCGCGATCAGTTCAGACTTTGTCATGATGCCCTTATTGTTCCGTATTCTTAACATCCATCTTGGCTTTGAGCAAAGCACCCAGACTTGTGGTTCCCGCACTGGCGGAAGCGTCGACCGCCACCTTCTGCATCGCGTCGGATTCCTCCGCCATATCCTTCGCCTTGATGGAAAGATTAATGCCGCGGTTTTTGCGATCGACATTGATGATCATCGCCTCAACCACATCGCCTTCCTTCAAATGAGAACGGATGTCCTCGACCCGATCGCGCGACACTTCCGATGCCCGCAAGTAGCCTTCGACATCATTCTCGAGCGAAATCACGGCGCCCTTCGCATCAATTGACTTTACCGTACCTTTGACAATGCTGTTCTTGTCGTGAACGGAGACAAAGCTGTTGAACGGGTCGCCTTCCAGTTGCTTGATGCCAAGCGAGATACGCTCACGTTCCACGTCGATGGACAACACGACTGCCTCGACCTCGTCACCCTTCTTGTAATTGCGCACCGCTTCTTCGCCCGGCTGGTTCCAGGAAAGATCGGAAAGATGCACCAGCCCGTCGATGCCGCCCTGCAATCCGATAAAGACGCCGAAATCCGTGATGGATTTGATCTGGCCGCGCACCTTGTCGCCTTTTTGATGATTCATGGCGAAGTCTTCCCACGGATTCACCTTGCACTGCTTCATGCCAAGCGAGATGCGCCGCCGCTCCTCATCGATCTCAAGAATCATCACTTCCACTTCATCACCCAGTTGCACCACCTTCGACGGATACACATTCTTGTTGGTCCAATCCATTTCGGAGACATGCACGAGCCCTTCAATGCCTTGTTCGATTTCAACAAACGCACCGTAATCGGTAAGATTGCTGACTTTGCCGAACAGCCGGGTATGGGGCGGATAACGCCGTGACAGTCCTACCCACGGGTCTTCCGTCAATTGCTTCATGCCCAGTGAGACACGGTTTTTTTCCTGATCAAATTTAAGTACTTTCGCGGTTACTTCATCACCGACACTGATGACCTCGGAGGGGTGCTTCACCCGTCGCCATGCAAGATCGGTGATGTGCAGCAAACCATCTATACCACCGAGATCCACGAACGCGCCATAATCGGTAATATTCTTGACAATACCCTTGACGACGGCGCCTTCGGTCAGATTCGCGAGCAACGTCTGGCGGTCGGCACCCTGGGTTTCTTCCAGCACTGCACGGCGGGATACCACCACATTGTTGCGCTTCCGGTCAAGTTTGATTACCTTGAATTCCATCTCCTTGTTTTCGTAAGGAGTTGTATCCTTGACCGGACGGATGTCAACCAGCGAGCCGGGTAGAAAAGCGCGAATGCCATTGATCATGGCAGTCAATCCACCCTTGACTTTGCCGCTCACGACACCTGATACGATGGCGCCGCTTTCCATCGCGGCCTCCAGATCATGCCAAGCAGTAAGGCGCTTTGCTTTGTCCCGTGACAAGCGGGTCTCGCCATAGCCATCTTCGAGCGCCTCGATGGCGACGCTGACGAAATCGCCGGGCTTGGCTTCGACTTCGCCCTTGTCATTCTTGAATTCTTCGACAGGGATGAAACTCTCTGATTTGAGTCCGGCGTTTACGACTACGATGTTGTAATCAACCCGGACGACCTGTGCGGTGATGACTTCACCGACACGCATTTCCTGACGGGAAAGGCTTTCTTCAAATAACGCTGCAAAACTTTCGGAGGAATCGGCAGCGGGGGAAACAGTGGCCATTGTAAAAACACCTGATGTGGTCCCATTAAACCGGCGGTTTTCGTGGGGTTAAGGTTAATAATAACTGCCTTGAACGGTTCTCTCTTCTTTTGTCAGAAAGCCCATAACGGTATGGCAGCGCTCGTGTTACTGAAGTTTCAACTACTCCAGGCATTCGAAGCTAACCGGCTTCAACTGCATTTCCTGCTTTGGTTCATCCTGAATCCAGTTGCCCAGAGTTCGACGCGAGTGAATGTGAAAACCCGCAAAATGACTTTCTCATATTACGCAGGAAGTGCCGGCTTTTTATTCGTCCCTGTCAACTAAGCGCGGCAAAAGCCAAGCGGGAGCAAATCCATAGGATTTGACGGATAGAACCTCGCTGCACAACATATTCAACCGCGGCCTTTTGCAGAAATTTCAGCATACAGACTCAATACACGATCTACCGCCTGGTCGATATCGAGTGAAGTGGTGTCCAGCAGGTGCGTACCAGCGCCTAATTGCAACGGAGCGACATTGCGATTGCTATCCCGCTCATCGCGTTCCCGTATATCCTGCAAAAGGGTGGCAATATTAGCATCGATCCCTTTTTCCATCAACTGGTTATGACGCCGCTGAGCACGTGTTTCAGCGCTCGCGGTGAGGAATACTTTGAGAATGGCTGCGGGAAACACAACCGATCCCATGTCGCGCCCATCGGCTACGAGCCCTGGGGTCTGGCAAAATGCCCGCTGCCGGTCCAATAGCGCCGCGCGAACGAGGGGATAAGCGGCTATTCTGGAAGCGGCATTGCCGCATGCTTCCGAACGTATTGCATCGGTGACATTTTCATTGTCCAGATAGATCTCCGCATCCTCAAAAACGATATTGAGGCGGGCGGCCACATCGCTCAGCGCATTCTCATCCTCCAGCTCCATTCCAGACTGCATTGCCGCCAGCGCCACCAGACGGTACAGCGCCCCGCTGTCAAGATAGTGGAAGCCTAGCTTTGCGGCTACTCTCTGCGCCACCGTACCCTTGCCGGAAGCAGAAGGACCATCAATCGCAATAACGGGAGCATCCTGAATATTCTTATCGTTCATAAAATATCAAAAGAGTAGACCTGGCGGCGAATTTACCTCCAAGCTGGATCGGCATGGGCGATTGCCGCGAACTTTTCGAAATAATCGGGAAACGTCTTTGAGACACACTGGGGATCATTAATTCGAACAGGCGCGCCAAAAGACACAAGAGAAAAACACATTGCCATGCGGTGATCATCATAGGTATCAATAGCCGTATTCGCAACCAGTTCTCCAGGTGGCCTGATACGCAGAAAATCGTGCCCTTCCTCCACCTCTGCGCCGAGTTTGCGCAATTCCTGCCCCATGGCTGCAATACGGTCGGTTTCCTTCACGCGCCAGCTCGCAATATTCCTGAGAACGGTGGTTCCACGCGCGAACAGGGCGATCACTGCGAGCGTCATTGCTGCATCCGGAATATGATTGCAGTCGAGATCGATTGCTCGCAGACCGCTGGACCCGGGGGCGCTTGCTTCGATCCAGTTATTGCCAAATCTGATATCCGCTCCCATCTGCTCGAGCGCTTCGGCAAAACGAATGTCTCCCTGGACACTGTCGCGTCCCAGGCCTTCGACGCGTACAGGCCCTCCGCCGATAGCGCCGGCTGCAAGAAAATAGGAGGCGGAGGACGCGTCCCCCTCGACGAATACCTGATGAGGACTGCGATAGCGCTGATTTGCGGGTACTGTAAAGCGACGCCAGTTCTCCCGCTCCACCTTCACGTCAAAACGTGCCAT
Organism: Nitrosospira sp.; assembly: GCA_035280905.1. Taxonomy (GTDB): domain Bacteria; phylum Pseudomonadota; class Gammaproteobacteria; order Burkholderiales; family Nitrosomonadaceae; genus Nitrosospira. Next base: position 20,256 of record DATEEZ010000184.1, on the reverse strand, counting down.
CAAGGCGATGGTAAGATCGATATAGGGTCGCGAAATCAGCTCCCCTGTAACCGTGATGACCGGCAATTCATCCATTTCTGTGGAGAGGAAAGGCAGCACCATCAGCAGAGCGGTGAGGAACTGGCTCGATACGTCGCCCTTTACCGTTATCTCTCCAGAATGAATTTGCCCGGGTTTGATCTGGAGCGGCGGGAAACCTTCCTTCCTGAGATAGGTAATATCCGCGCCTACTTGACGTAGGGCGTCGACCAGATCGCCAATGGGGCGTTCATGCATTCGCGGCACGCCGGACAAGCGGTAGTGCCCTTGAGCAAACGCCAGTACGGCTGTCAATGGACGGAAAACGGTACCTGCGTTCCCTAAAAACAAATCCGCTTCGGTTGTAGGAAAACGAAGGGGAAACTGCCCCCCCACCCCCTGCACGCGATAACGGTCTTTATCAATCTGAAGGATGGATACACCCAGAGTGGAGAGCGCGTCGAGCATGCGGGCTGTATCATCGGAAGCGAGCAGATCGCATATATCGGTCACCCCCTTGGACAGCGCGGCAAGCAACAGGATTCGATTGGAAATGCTCTTTGAGCCAGGCAAGCGAACGACGCCCTGAGCACGCCCGACTATCGGCAGGTCAATGAATTTCACACGCTGCCTTGCAGATTGTCTTCATCGAAATAGCCAGTCCGGCAATAAAACCGGCTATTATAAGCGACCAGCAGATACTTGCGGAACCGCTGAACAGAGCCTCCGCAAAGCGTGGGCTCAAGGCAGGGCTGGGGCGGCATCTTGCTGCGGGATCGCATCTTATCTTCCTTTGGAAGTACCGCTCTCACTATATGGTTTATGGTTGAGCCATTTGGTTATGGTTGAACCATTCGTGTCGCAGCCTTTCGCGCACTCCATGCCGCAACTCGTCGTGCTTGCGAAGGATTTGCTTAGGGATCTCAAAGGTTCCTTAATGAACAATAAGCATAACCTCCCCGGAGGGAAGCAGATCCCGTTCGAGCCGCTAACAGTGTTCCGGGACAATTCGCATATGGAAGGATGCATCGAAAATGCCCCACTGGTTCAAAGATAATTCTCAGACCACCGGGCACACGCCTCTGGTCCGGCTTAATCGCATCACCGATGGGGCCCCGGCAATGGTACTAGCCAAGATCGAAGGCCGTAATCCTGCTTATTCGGTAAAATGCCGTATCGGCGCGGCAATGATTGAAGACGCGGAACATCGCGGGCTGCTTCATCCCGGAAAAGAACTGGTGGAACCTACCAGCGGCAATACAGGCATCGCCCTTGCTTCTGTTGCGGCTGCCCGTGGTATACCTCTGATCTTGACCATGCCCGAAACCATGGGTCTGGAGCGCCGCAAGCTGCTTGTCGCTTACGGGGCAAAACTGGTTCTGACCGAAGGCGCCAAGGGTATGAAAGGTGCGGTGGCGAAGGCAGAGGAAATCGTTGCTTCCGATCCAGTTCGATATCTCCTGCTTCAGCAATTTTCCAACCCGGCCAATCCTGCCGTTCACGAACGTACTACGGGGCCGGAAATCTGGAACGACACTGACGGTGCAGTGGATATTTTTGTTGCCGGCGTAGGCACGGGAGGCACCATTACTGGTGTTTCGCGATACATAAAGGGAACGAAGAAAAAGCCCCTCATCTCGGTCGCCGTTGAGCCCTCTGCCAGTCCGGTGATCGCGCAGTACCGCGCAGGCGAGCCATTGAAACCCGGACCTCACCGGATTCCGGGAATTGGTGCAGGTTTCATTCCCGCAAATTTGGATCTGACGCTGGTGGATGACGTACAGCAGATAAGCAATGAGGACTCAGTTCGCTATGCGCGCCGTCTTGCACGCGAAGAAGGCATTATCGCAGGGATTTCATCCGGTGCGGCGGTCGCAGCCGCGGTAAATTATGCGAAGCGAAGGGAAAATGCCGGAAAGACTATCATCGTCGTTCTGCCGGATTCGGGAGAACGCTATCTGAGCTCCAATCTTTTTGACGACATGTAGGAGGCTCAGGATAGGCTCGGTTGATGTGATAACAAATGAAGGAGTATTTCTGATTGAAACAAACAGGGCTGGAAATTGGCAGCGTGGTGTCCGAATTGCGCGCATTACGACTCAAATCCCTGGAAAACCGGCAGAGACGCGACAGGCCACCCAAGCTTCCTTCCCGCAAGGTGTTGATCGGCATTGCAGATGGACTGAGAGCTGTACTGTTTCCCAACCGTCTGGGAATGCCCGATCTCACCGATGAGAGTGTCGATTATTATGTGGGACATACACTCGATGTAACGCTGCGGGAACTGATGGTGCAGGTGCGTCGCGAATTGCGCTTTGCTGCCGGCGCGGACGCGCCAGGTAACTCTGAAAGGGAGCGGGCAGCGGCGATCACGCAAGCCTTTGCTCAAAGACTGCCATGTATACGCAGTTTGCTTGAAAGCGACATTCAGGCAGCCTATGAAGGAGACCCGGCTGCACGAAGCGTTGATGAGGTTCTGGTATGCTACCCCGGAATTACCGCCATTATCTATTACAGACTGGCACACGAGCTGCACCGGCTGGGTGCGCCGTTGATCGCCAGAATGATTTCGGAAATCGCTCATTCCTCCACGGGCATCGAAATCCATCCGGGTGCACAGATCGGCGGATTTTTCTTCATAGACCATGGGACAGGCGTGGTCATCGGCGAGACTGCCATCATCGGAGAACATGTACGCCTGTACCAGGCTGTCACTCTCGGCGCCAAGCGCTTTCCCGTGGATGAGCATGGGGCACTGGTAAAAGGCAACTTGCGTCATCCTATTGTCGAGGATGACGTCGTAATCTACGCGGGCGCAACGATCCTGGGACGCATTACGATCGGTCGAGGCTCAACCATTGGTGGCAATGTCTGGCTCACCCGCAGCGTGCCTCCCGGCAGCGTCATTTCCCAGGCGCAGACACGCAGCGAGGTGTTTGACGGCGGCGCTGGAATCTAGCTTGGATATTTCACCAAACCACCTGAAAATTGTAGAAAGGGGTATGAACACTGATATTTGATCAATGAAGTGCTGAAATCCAGTTTGTACCATCGGCCTTCGCGGACGCTGATGGGTGTTTTGCGGCATCTTCCCCCACCTCGCGCCAACAGGCCCGGTTATTTGGCTTGGCGCGGGATACGCAAATCTACTCCCAGAACACCTCACCATCATCCCGTGATCCGGTGAAATATCCGGACTACGCTCCGATGTGGGAGGCTGTCGAACTGCAAATACTCAAGCTCTTTAGTCTTACCCACTTGCCTCTGATTGGAAAGAAACTGCAGCAGATCAATCCACGGCCCCGCCTGCCGTGTTCGTGGGTTGACGCTCGCACAGGCAATATTTAGACTGGCGGGAAAAACAATTACAAACACCGCTATGAGTTCCTCGAGCAGGACTGCCCTACCCGATATCATGTACCCAAAATGCGTCAAATGCGGGAGCGAAAAAACGCATCATTCTCGCGTGCGTCCCGGCGAGCGAACATTTGACATGCTGTTCCTTCGGCCCATACGTTGCCGGCAATGCAAGGAGCGCTTCTGGGTGAAAAATCCGAATGCCTTTCTTGCATTGGGGGGAGTGCTGTTCCTCGGTGCATTGCTGGTTACAACGGTCTGGCTGATCATAGAGCACAACATGGCTGATCATTATGTGGAACCAGTTGCGGAAACTAAAACTGAAGAGCCCATTGCCTCCACGACGGTCAGCAAACCGCGGAATGGTCAGGGAGCTATTCCCAGCGCGGCGCTTGTCGCCGGCAGAACTCCTGACGTCACACAATCGCCCCCGGGCATCACCTCCCCCGCTCCCGCGCGAAAACCTCTGGACGATCATCGTTTTGCGGTTCAGTTATATCAGGAGGGCGCGGATAACGGGGATGCGGATTCCCAGTACAAGCTCGGACTGCTGTATCTGACCGGAAACGGCGCGCTCCAGGACTTTGCTGAGGCTGCCAAATGGCTCAAACTGGCCGCCGAGCAAGGCTACGGGCCCGCGCAATACGAGCTGGGCCTTATCTATCGCAACGGATACGGCCTCCCCACGGACCATGTGCAAAGCTATGTATGGTTGAATCTTGCGGCGGCGGCCGGTGTTCAGCAGGCTGTGGCGGCCCGGGATGAAGTCATGCGGGCGCTAAGCAGCAAGCAACTGGCGCAGGCGCAGAAGGTTTCCCGCGAGTGGCTGACAGCACGTATAGAGCCAGAAGCCAGAAAAGAAGCTCGCCGAGTTGAATCTGCACCTCGGGGCGCAAACAGTAACCGCTGAGTAACACGTCCCTTCCCTTCACCAGAACAACTGGCTGGCAGGGAATGGTCTGCAAATGGTTCTCGCAGTTCAATTGCCAGATCAAGGCAGGAGCACTTCATTTCATATAAATTCGTCCAACATTTCTTCTGAAGAGACCATCCCGTGAGTGAAATTTTCGATGTCATCATCATTGGTGCCGGCACTGCGGGGCTGGCTGCTCTCAGGGAAGTAAAGAAACGAACTGATAATTTCGCCATTATTAACGATGGTCCCTGGGGGACAGTCTGCGCCCGTGTGGGGTGCATGCCCTCCAAGGCGCTGATCGAGGCGGCAAAAGCGTTCCATCGTCGTACCTCCTTTGAGGAATTCGGTATCGACGGAGCAGATTGCCTCACGCCTGATATTGCGGCTATCCTGCGACGGGTACGCCGACTGCGTGACGACTTTGTGGCCAGCACGCTGAAGGCGACGGAAGTGCTGGGAGAGCGGGCTATTTCTGGGCGTGCGCGCCTTCTGGAAACAGGAAGGCTCGAGGTAAACGGACGGGAATTGCGCGCTCGAAACATTATCATTGCCACCGGCTCGCGGTCGTTTGTACCTTCCTCCTGGCTTGCATTGGACAGGCAGATCCTGACGACTGATACGTTATTCGAACAGGAAGCTCTCCCCGCCCATGTAGCAGTCATCGGCCTGGGGGCGGTGGGTGTGGAAATGGCTCAAGCGCTCGCACGGCTGGGAATCGAGGTAACGGGGTACAATAAAAGCGACACCGTCGCCGGTTTGAGCGACCCGGAGGTTAATGCTGTTGCGGCAGAGCTTCTAAGAGACGAGTTCGGGGTACATCTGGGCGAACAGGCTGATCTCCAAGTGGCCGATGGAGGTATCCGGGTGTGTGCCGGGACACAGGAAACCCTGGTTGATGCTGTTCTTGCCAGCCTGGGCCGCAGGCCTAATATCGAGAACCTGGGACTGGAGACATTGGGCATCCGGTTGGATGAGAAGGGGCTGCCCCCTGTTGACCCCCATACCATGCGGATAGCCGACCTGCCGGTTTTCATGGCAGGAGATGTCAACGGCATGAGGCCCCTATTGCACGAGGCAGCGGACGAGGGGCACATTGCAGGAATCAATGTCGCCCACCCCGCCTCCATTCGCTTTGAGCGTCGCACGCCACTTGCGATCGTGTTTACCAATCCCGGTATAGCGATCGTAGGTAAAAAACATGCCTCTCTCAGCAGCGGAACATTGGCTGGAGAAGCGCGCTTCGAACATCAGAGCCGAGCCCGCATGGCGCAACGTGACGACGGCATTCTGCGAATTTATGCCGAACCGGTCAACGGCAGGCTGCTTGGAGCTGAAATGTGCAGTCCCGGTGCGGAGCACATGGGGCACCTGCTGGCGTTGGCAATCGACCGTTCACTCACCGTGCATGACATGCTGCGAATGCCCTTTTATCATCCCGTCCTGGAAGAAGGTCTGCGAACGGCGTTGCGCGATCTTTCGAGGCAACTTCCCCGCTGCCGCGAATCCGACCTTGCAGGCTGTGAGGCGCTCGGTGCACAGGCGCTGGATTGATGAAACAGATTTACCTTGCAAATTTCGATACCGATACCGCATCATCTTTTATCCGCGCCCCCAGAAAAGTGGTTGGGGAAACAAAGGTGCACAAATGCGGCCTGTGCCAGAACTAGTATTTACACAGGAAGTCTTAGCTCGGAAATAGCGGAACGGAAAACCTGATGAATGAATTTGCGTTTGCCAGAGTGCTGCATGTGCTGGGAGTTGTGTTGTGGATCGGAGGTGTCGCCATGGTGACAGCGGTGCTGTTTCCCATCATGGCAAAAATGAAATCCTCAACTGAGCGGACCGAATTTTTCGGCCACATCGAAAACCGCTTTGCTCCTCAGGCGCGCTGGACAACGTTAGTCGTGGGCTTGAGTGGCTTCTACATGGTGTATGTTCTCGACGTCTGGCACCGTTTTACTGAAATCCGCTTCTGGTGGATGCATGCCATGGTTGCCGTGTGGATGATCTTCACCTTGATGCTGTTTATAGTGGAACCTCTGGTATTTCGCAGGCAGAAGGCAAAAACGTCCCAACGCGATCCCGCGAAGACTTTTGCACTGGCACAGCGGATGCATTGGATATTGCTGAGCTTAAGCCTCGTTACCATTGCTGGCGCAGTGGCGGGCAGCCACGGCTGGATGCAGCAGGGGGGATAGGCATGAGTTATGCAGCAATAAAAATGCTCCATGTCAGTAGCGTTATAATAAGCTATCTTTTGTTTTCACTGCGCAGCATCTGGATGATCCGGGGATCCGCCGCGTTGAAACAGCGCTGGGTAAAAATTACACCTCATGTGGTGGATACAGTTCTGCTTGCGAGTGCTGTTGCGCTGGCTATCCGTATTCATCAGGATCCGATACATGACTCCTGGCTCAGCGCCAAAATTGCCGGTCTGCTGCTATATATTGGCCTGGGTATGACGGCGCTAAGATTTGGAAAAACGCGTAAAGCAAAAATACTGGCATGTGTCGCAGCTCAATTCGTATTCATTTATATCGTACTGGTTGCCCTGACAAAAAATCCCGCAGTTTTTTCCCCCATCTCGTAAGAAACTGAACCGCTGACCTTGCTTTTTCCGAAAAATCTTTCAAAATGCCCTGCCAATGCTCTCTGAGCGATTGCTGTGCCTGTCATTAATGCAGTTTTATTTTTATAGCGCTCCCATGTTTGCTTTAACCTTCCTCTGCAAGAACCTACTCACATGCTAGCGCGATGGCGGTGGTGGGCTTACCCTTTGGCCGCGCTTTTTGCATTGGGTTTCATCGGGGCCCTGGTTTTCGGTTTCGCGGCATTGGTAACCATCCGTGCGTTACCCTCGCTCGAGGCTTTGACAGACTATCGGCCGAAGGTACCGTTACGCGTATATAGCGCAGAGGGCATCCTGATCGGCGAGTTTGGAGAAGAACGGCGCCAGGTTGTCAAAATCGAATCAGTTCCGCTGCGGCTGAAACAGGCAATTTTAGCTGCCGAAGACGACCGGTTTTATCAGCATGGCGGGGTAGACTACACCGGCATATTGCGTGCCGCGTATTCCAATTTCACCTCCGGGGGCCTCCGCCAGGGTGCCAGCACCATCACGATGCAGGTGGCACGAAATTTTTTCCTGACAAAGGAAAAAACACTGAACCGTAAATTCAGCGAAGCTCTACTTGCATTCAAGATCGAACACAGTTTAAGCAAGGACCAGATTCTCGAGCTCTACTTCAACCAGATTTATCTCGGTCAGCGTTCGTACGGTTTTGCCGCTGCCGCGCAGGTTTACTTCGGTAAAAGCCTGAACAAGATCAATCTGGCGGAAGCCGCAATGCTCGCCGGACTCCCCAAGGCGCCTTCGCGTTTCAATCCGGTCGTCAACCCCCAGCGCGCGAGAGCACGGCAGGTATATGTGCTCAGGCGCATGCGTGACCTGGGCTACATCCCGAACGAGGAGTTCGAACAAGCGGAAAAACAACCGCTGCAAATCAGGCGGGAATCGCAGGAATACGCCCTGCGGGCGGATTACGCTGCGGAAATGGCGCGCCAGGCCATGTATCAGCGCCACCACGAGGATGCGTACACGAGAGGTTACAAGGTCTATACCACTATCCGCTTTCTCGACCAGGAAGCTGCTTATAATGCGGTACGCCAGGGCGTGCTGGACTATGACAACCGGCATGGTTACCGCGGTCCAGAAGCGGTTATAAAGCTGTCGGCGGAGGACTTGAAGCGGGAAGAAATACTCGAGGAAGCCTTGCAGGAGGTAACTGACAGCGATGGAATTCTCGCTGCGGTGGCGCTGGAGGCAAATCCGAGGCGGGTCAAGGCATACCGCAAAGGCGGCGAGATCATCGAAATCAAGGGCGACGGACTCAAATTTGCGCATAAATTTCTGATTGCCAAACCTGCGGCCAACCAACAGGTTATTCGGCCCGGCTCCCTGATCCGTGTTCGCAAAAACGAAAAGGGCGCCTGGGAGATTACCCAGCTGCCGCAGGTAGAGGCCTCACTGGTCGCCATTAACCCCCACGACGGAGCGATTCGCGCCATGGTGGGAGGCTTTGACTTCAACCGTAGCCAGTTCAACCACGTTACTCAGGCATGGCGCCAGCCGGGCTCCAGCTTCAAACCATTCATTTATTCTGCGTCTCTGGAAAAAGGCTTCACGCCGGCGACTGTCATCAATGATGCCCCGCTATCGTTTACAGCCGAGGAGACCGGGAGCGATCAGTGGGATCCCCGAAATTTCGAGGACAGCTATGAGGGCCCGGTGCGCATGCGTGAAGCCCTGACCAAATCAAAGAATCTGGTGTCCATTCGCATTCTGCAGGCAATCGATGTGCAGTACGCGCAGGATTACGTGACACGCTTCGGTTTTGATCCCAAGCAACAACCCGCCTACCTTGCGATGGCGCTCGGCGCCGGTTCAGTGACCCCAATGCAAATGGCGGTAGGTTACGCTGCATTCGCCAATGGCGGATTTCTGATATCCCCCTATCTCATACAACGCGTGGAGGATGTCAATGGCAATATCGTGGAGCAATCGAAGCCCCCGCTGGCGGGCGAAAATGCCAAACAGATTATCGATCCACGCAATGCCTTTCTCATGACCAGCATGATGCGGGATGTGGTGCAGCGCGGAACCGCAACCAGAGCGAAACAGTTAGGCCGTACCGATCTGGCTGGTAAAACCGGCACTACCAGTAATTATGTCGACGCCTGGTTCTGCGGATATCAACCCGATCTGGTTGCCATTGCCTGGATCGGCTTCGATAATCCGAAATCGCTGGGAGACAAGGAAACCGGCGGTCGGTCGGCACTTCCCATCTGGATGAGTTATATGGACAAGGCGTTGAAAGGTGTACCGGTCGCATCCTTCTCCCCTCCGAGTGGTATCACAACCGCCAGGATCAATCCGGAAACCGGCCTGAGGGGCAACGGCGCGACGTTGGAGGAATACTTCATGGAGGAGCAACTCCCTCCCGAAGAGGAGGATCCGGTGGATATCACGATCAGGTCGGTGGAGGACATCATAAACGACTTTCTGTCAAACTAGGCCTGCTAACACTTATTTCGCGACCCACGTTGCTGCACAAAAGGTGGAGGTAGGCGCGAAGCGAAGGACATAGTGAACCTATGGGCCAAGCTTAGCAACGCAGTATCCACGTTTTTTCGTGGGCAACACGAGGGACGAGCGTGAAATAAGTGTTAACAGGCTCTAGAAATCGTGCAATTCCTGTCGGCTATCTGTTCTCCTGTCTCAGCCCTCCTCCGGCCCTCATCTGAGTTCAGCCTTGCCTCAGCCATTCAGCCACTTCCATGGCGTAATACGTCAGAATGCCATCGGCGCCTGCGCGCTTGCAGGCAAGCAGAGCTTCAAGCACACAAGCCTTTTCATCCAGCCAGCCGTTTTGCCCCGCCGCTTTCAACATGGCATACTCGCCGCTCACCTGATAAACGAAGGTCGGCGCCGCGAACTGATCCTTGATGCGCCGGACGATGTCGAGGTAGGGCAGCCCTGGCTTGATCATGACCATATCCGCACCTTCCTCCAGATCCAGCGCCACTTCCCATAATGCTTCATCGGAGTTGGCGGGATCCATCTGATAGGTGTATTTGTTTCCGGTACCCAGATTAGCCGCCGATCCCACCGCATCGCGAAACGGACCATAAAAACTGGAAGCATATTTTGCGGAATAAGCAAGAATACGGGTATGGATGAGGCCCTGGTTCTCCAATGCAGTGCGAATCGCTCCTATACGACCATCCATCATATCTGATGGTGCAACCACATCAGCGCCCGCTTGTGCATGCACCAGGGCCTGTTGGGTTAAAACGGCCACCGTTTCCCCGTTCATCACATAACCGCTGTTATCGATCAACCCGTCCTGCCCATGGCTGGTGTAAGGATCGAGGGCGATGTCGGTAATGATACCCAATTCGGGAAAGCGTGCTTTCAGCGCGCTTACTACCCGCGGTACCAGACCCGAGGGGTTGAGCGCTTCGGAGGCGGTTTCATTTTTCAGACTTGCATCGATGACCGGAAAGATAGCCAGCGCCGGGATTCCCAGCTCCAGGCATTTTTCCGCCCGAGATAGCAGTGCGTCCAGGCTTTGCCGTACAACGCCGGGCATGGACGGTACTTTCTCCTCACGTTTTTCACCATCCAGCACGAATACCGGATAGATCAGGTCATCCGCATGTAACTGATTCTCGCGCATCAGGCGGCGGGAAAATTCATCGCGGCGCATGCGCCGCATTCTTTTTTGGGGAAATTGACTACTAAAGGCTGGCATGATAATTCTGCAAAAAAAGAAAAATCTGATAAAAAAATTAAAAACCCAGGAACTTGTGGCTGGATTTTATATCTTACTGACAGACGTTGTTTATTTGTCTCCCGCTTTTCCTCCCTGAGCGGGTACCTTAATCCCTATTAAGGTAGTTTGCCCCCGGTTTTATTCCCCTTTAACCGGGGGTTTTTTATTTCTGGTCTTCGGTGTTTTCCGGCGCATTTCCCTTATTGCTCCCCGGCGCACCGGCTTCCCCAATCGCCGCAGCGTCCGGGTCGACCCCTGATCTAAACCATGTATCAAGCAAGGTAGTCGCCTCCTCGACACCTTCTCTGCTTGTGCTGGAAAACAATTGTACGCTGCATTGTGGATAAGACTCACGAAAAAAAGCCAGCACGGTTTTGAGAACCTTTTGTCCCTGCTGCCTCGTAAGCTTGTCCGATTTGGTAAGCAGCACATGCACCGGCTTCTCCGTTGGAGCAAACCAGGCAAGCATTTGCCGGTCCAGCGGCGTCAAGGGGTGACGTGCATCCATGATAAGAACCATGCCGTGAAGCGACTGCCTTGTCTGCAGGTAAGTGCCGAGCAGGCGCTCCCAATGCTGACGGACTTCCGATGGCACCTTTGCATAACCATAGCCAGGCAGGTCCACCAGAAACCTGTTGTTCCCCAACCGGAAAAAATTCAAATGCTGAGTTCGTCCCGGCGTTTTACTGACAAAAGCCAGACGATTACGATTTGCCAGAGCATTAATCGCACTGGACTTGCCTGCATTCGAGCGCCCGGCAAAGGCTATCTCGACTCCAACAGGCGGGGGCAGGTCGCGTAGCTCGCTGACGGTAGTGTAAAAGGTTGCGTGCTGGAAAACGGACATATCCAATCTACGTCCGTGGGACGCAAAAGCTGATCAATTCCGATGGAACCTTCCAACGGAGCCGTGGGGCCTTACGAAGCTGTTTCGGAGGTCTCCCGGGCAATGGCCAGCAGGCCTTGCAGAACGAGATTATCCATTACTTTCACATTGACGTTAAGCTGGGGCTGCAACTGCTGCGCTGCACCGCCGCTGAGAATGCATTCAGGCACGCGACCGAGGGTACCGGCAAGCAAGGCCGACATGCGTTCGATTGCGCCTGCCAGCGCATGCACAGCGCCGCTATAGAGCGCATCGGCGGTGCTGTCAGGATAATCGCAAAACTTTCCGTCCCCTGATTTTAGCGATTCAATGTCCTCCACCAGCACTTTCTGCATAAGATCAATGCCAGGGGTAATGATTCCTCCAAGAAATTCTCCTGTATCGGAAAGGGCATCTACCGTCATGGCGGTTCCCGCATCGACTACCAGGCACCCCTGCCGTTCCAGCGCCCATGCTGCCACGAGTGACGCCCAGCGGTCGCTTCCAAGCTGCGCAGGGTTGGAGTAATAGTTGCGGACACCGCATTGATAGGGAACCGCAGCAATCCATTGCGGCTCTGCTTTCCATCGTGCCAGTAGCTCCGACAGGCTAGTCTTGATCTGGATGTTGGCGACATTCGATATCACTACACGTGAAGGTTCGCGCAGATTCCTCCATTCGCGCTCGAGCCGCACTGTGTCGCCCTGAGCCACGACCCCTTGCTTGAGCCAGTTGTCGCCATCGTGCAAACCCCATTTCACGCGCGTGTTCCCGGAATCCACTGCCAGCAGAAGGGATTTCATTTATTCTGTCCTGCGCAGCGATATCTCGCCACCGCTGAAACTGCGAAGACCCCCTGACGTTTGCAGCAATAACGATCCGCTATCCGATACCCCGTGCACCATCCCCTCCTGACCCGACCCGTCAGGTAGCTTGAGGGTAACAGCTTTGCCTTCACATACGTGACGATCAACCCATTCCTCCTTGAACGACGCAAAACCCGACTGCTCAAACTCTCTTAACACCTGAGTAATACTGAGCAACAATTCAGCCAGCAATTTGTTGCGATCCGGCATTTCGCCGCTGATGGAAAAAATATCCGTTGCACCCTGATCTATCCGCGCCTGAACGCTGTCGGACAATTTCAGATTCATGCCTACGCCGATTACAGCGACGGTGGGACCGAGCATATCGCCATGCAGCTCTATCAGTATGCCTGCCAGTTTACAGAAATTGAACATGACATCGTTTGGCCATTTGAGTACGGCTCCTTGTATCCCTGAGGATTCAAGCGCACGTACTATTGCAACTCCTATGGCGAGGCTCAAACCTGAAAGGAAGCTCGCGCTTTGCTGAAACCGCCATAGCACGGAAAATGCGAGGCCGACTCCCAAGCCCGAGTGCCATTGCCGCCCCCGTCGTCCACGCCCCTTCGTTTGCAGCTCGGCCGCTACTACATGAATGAGTCCGTCACCCGTGCTCAACCGGTTGTCCGCTTCATGCAGCAAAAGGCTATTGGTCGAATCGATCGTATCGAGTATCTCCAGATTGAACTTGTCCCGTTGATCGCCGAGATGCTCAAGAATGATATTACGTTCCAGCCATTGCACCTGGTCGAGCAGGCGGTAGCCGCGCCCCTTGATTTTATGGATGGTCAACCCGGCTTCATCCACGTCCCGGAGTGCGTTCGATATGCTGGCGCGGGAAACTCCCAGGGCTTCAGCAATAGCCGGACCTGAATGAAATTCGTTATCCCTCAACAGCCGGAGAATGGAGAAGGCGAGTGGATTCATGTAATCAGTGTAGTGCAAATAAATGGAACTTTGCTATGCCGCGTTCTCGCTCGCCGCAGAAGAAAGCGCCAGAAGCCACCGCAAATTTGGCTGGATGCGTTATTCAACTATAATGAGCAGCCGGGCAAGTACAACTGAACAGGTCGGAGCAGAGCCACATTCCCGTTTGTCCATCAAGTCTGAGAAAAGACGAGCAAGGGATTCCCTTTCGAGAGGTCCAACTTGAACGAAAAAGCTACACCTGGCGGTGTAACACCGCCTTCTTCCAATTTCATACGCAATATTATCGAAGAAGACAATCGTACCGGTAAGTGGGACGGACGGGTCGAAACGCGCTTTCCACCCGAACCCAACGGCTACCTGCACATCGGTCATGCCAAAAGCATTTGCCTCAATTTCGGCCTGGCCCGGGATTATAACGGCGTATGCCATCTGCGCTTCGATGACACCAACCCGGAAAAGGAAGAGCAAGAGTATGTCGACTCAATAATGGATGCAGTACGATGGCTCGGCTTTGAATGGGACGAGCACCTGCACTACGCATCCGATTATTTTGACAAGCTCTACGAGTTTGCCGAACACCTCATCAAGAAGGGTAAAGCATACGTGGACAGCCTGACTGCAGAGGAAATGCGTGCGCTGCGGGGGACACTTACCGAGGCGGGCGAAAACAGTCCCTATCGTGACCGCTCCATCGAGGAAAATCTTGACCTGTTCCGTCGCATGAAGGCTGGCGAGTTTCCTGACGGTGCTCACGTTCTGCGCGCCAAAATCGATATGACTTCCTCCAATATTAACCTGCGCGATCCCGTGATTTACCGGATTCGCCATGTCCGTCATCATCGGACAGGTGACAAATGGTGTATTTACCCAATGTATGATTACACCCACTGCATATCCGACGCACTGGAAAGGATCACGCACTCCCTGTGCACGCTGGAATTCGAGGATCACCGTCCCCTTTATGATTGGGTATTGGATCAATTGGCGGACGTTGTTCCATGCCACCCGCAACAGATCGAATTTGCGCGCTTGAATCTCACCTACACAGTCATGAGCAAGCGCAAGCTGATCGAACTGGTTACGGGGGGTTTTGTGGACGGATGGGATGACCCGCGCATGAATACGCTTGCTGGAGTAAGGCGACGCGGCTATACACCGGAATCCATCCGGCTGTTTGCGGAACGCATCGGCGTCAGCAAGGCCGATTCATGGATAGATATGGGCATCCTGGAAGATTGCCTGCGCGAAGACCTGAATGAGCGCGCACAGCGGCGTCTGGCCATCCTCGACCCGCTCAAGGTCATTATCGATAACTATCCGGAGAATACCGAGGAAGAGTGCATTGCCCCCAATCATCCACAAAAACCGGAATGGGGAAGCCGCGTAGTACCCTTGACAAGAACGATCTACATCGAGCGCAGCGACTTCATGGAGAACCCTCCCAAAGGCTATTTCCGCCTGTCACCTGGGGGCGAAGTAAGGTTGCGGTACGCCTACATCGTAAAATGCGTGGATGTTGTGAAAGGCGCCAATGGCGAAATCGTGGAAATCCATTGCACTTATGATCCCGACAGCAAGAGCGGGACGCCCGGAGCCGATAAACGCAAGGTCAAGGGCAATATTCATTGGCTTTCGGCCGCTCATGCCCAACAAGTCGAAGTACGGCTTTATGATCGCTTGTTCAGCCAGGCTCACCCTGACGCAGGAGGCCAGGACTACAAAGCGTTTCTAAACCCGGATTCAAAGAACGTCCTTACAGCCTATGTCGAGCCCGAGCTCACGGTAGTGCAACCGGAAGAACGTTTTCAATTCGAGCGTCATGGCTACTTTGTCGCCGATCTGAAGGAAACAAAACCGGGAAGCTGTGTATTCAATCGCGCAGTCACACTGCGCGATTCGTGGGGAAAAACGGGTTGATTTCTGACAAGCTCGCTGCCCCGCTGCGAGCGGGGCAAGCCAATCTGCAAGGCTTTGCTCCCGCCACCGTTTGAATGGCTGCTTGTACGGTTGAATGAGCTGCTTATATCGAGATACCTTAGGAACCCCTGAACAAATCCCTCGCAGGCGCGACGGCGGCTTTTCGAGTCCTTCGGCCACGCTTCCGGGCGTCCTTCGCGAGGAGCCTGACAAAGCAGATCGCCCGCAAAGCTCCGTCCCATCGGGGTTGCAGCAAAATCGAGCGGCGACCGCGAAGAGAGGAGCGGTGTCTTCCGAAGGAAGATGCGACCTCGAAGCGGGATGCGGGCACTTGCGGGGCAAGCTGGACCGCGGTCGTGGCACTCCTTGGCATCGCTCTGCACGTAAATGCGCAAGCCACGACCTTCGTCGCGCGCCTCGTGATCATCCCGATTTTGACAGCAACGCGCTCTGCGGAGAATTTGTTCAGCGATTCCCTTAAAATGGTACTTCCCTTTCTCGTTTTTTTTCGCTAGGATACTGAAAAATTACAGACCGCCCATAAATGCTGGTCTACAAAGAAGCAGCAAAAATATAATTCCTGTTATTCTTGTATCTGTCCCTGCCACTTCTGGTGTCGATGTGGCAAGCATCATTAATATACCCCTGTCCATTGCAGAATTAACCGGACGTAGTCGCACATATTTCATTTGAGCCATTTGGAAAAACCCATGAGTCATACCCATCATATTTCTGACGGAAACTTTGAAACCGAAGTATTGCAGTCGACAGTACCTGTGTTGGTTGACTATTGGGCAGAGTGGTGCGGACCGTGCAAGATGATAGCGCCCATCCTCGATGAGGTAGCCAAAGAATACGGGGATCGACTCAAAGTCGCCAAGCTCAATATTGACGAAAACCAGGCTACGCCGCCCAAGTACGGTATTCGCGGTATCCCAACCCTTATGCTTTTTAAAAACGGAAATATTGAAGCAACCAAAGTGGGCGCGCTCTCAAAATCCCAGCTCACTGCTTTTATTGACAGTCATATCTAAAACTGCTAAGTTAGTAACTGAGGCATTCCCTAAGCGCTCCGTTTAGTTTCCGTTTCGATTAGATTCGCCGTTTCGAATTCTCGTTCGGCCCCATCAGTTTCCCCCAACGTTTCCTGACGCTTTACGTCCCTATTTCACCCACGAGTTCCGTCCATGCATTTATCCGACCTCAAAAACTTCCATGTCACCGAACTGGTGGAAATGGCCATCGCCAATGAAATTGACGGAGCCAACCGCCTGCGGAAACAGGATCTGATTTTCGCGTTATTGAAGAATCAGGCGCGGAAAGGCGAAAGTATTTTCGGCGAGGGCACACTGGAAGTACTGCAGGATGGTTTCGGTTTTTTGCGTTCTCCCGATACCTCATATCTTGCCGGTCCGGATGACATTTATGTCTCACCCAGCCAGATAAGACGCTTCAACCTTCATACCGGGGATTCGATAGAGGGTGAAATACGTACGCCCAAGGACGGGGAGCGTTATTTCGCGCTGGTCAAGGTCGATAAGGTCAATGGAGAACCACCCGAAAACTCCAAGCATAAGATACTGTTTGAAAATCTCACCCCGCTCTTTCCCACTGAGCGGCTGCTGCTTGAACGCGAGATCAAAGCCGAAGAAAACGTTACCAGTCGCATCATCGATCTGATTGCCCCTATCGGCAAAGGACAACGTGGCCTGCTGGTAGCCAGTCCCAAATCGGGTAAAACCGTTATGCTTCAGCACATCGCGCACGCTATCGCGGCTAACTGCCCGGATGTGATGCTGATGGTGCTGCTAATAGACGAGCGACCCGAAGAAGTGACCGAGATGATCCGGTCAGTAAGAGGTGAAGTGATTTCTTCCACTTTCGATGAGCCGGCTGTACGGCATGTACAGGTGGCGGATATGGTCATCGAAAAAGCCAAACGGCTGGTGGAACACAAGAAAGACGTCGTGATACTGCTGGATTCCATCACCCGACTCGCTCGCGCCTATAACACGGTGGTCCCTGCTTCCGGCAAAGTGCTGACGGGTGGTGTAGATGCCAACGCCTTGCAGCGCCCGAAGCGGTTTTTTGGCGCGGCGCGCAATATCGAAGAAGGCGGCTCTCTTACCATTATTGCCACCGCTCTCGTCGACACTGGCTCGCGCATGGATGATGTGATTTATGAGGAATTCAAGGGCACCGGGAACATGGAAATCCATCTCGACCGGCGCATGGCGGAAAAACGCATTTATCCCGCGATCAATGTCAACCGTTCCGGCACCCGCCGGGAAGAACTCCTGATCAAGCCCGATGTGTTGCAGAAAATCTGGGTGCTGCGCAAACTGCTCTACCCGATGGATGACATGGAAGCAATGGAATTTCTGCTCGACAAGATCAAGGCAACGAAGAACAACGCGGATTTCTTCGATTCAATGCGGCGGGTTTAACCTAGAAACCGTAGTTGGACGGGGTGGAGCGTGCGGTGATCCAGGTGCGAGGCAAGGCGGGATGAGACTGCAGGGCCACCCCCCCTGCAACGAAGAGCAACACCGCATTCGCACCTGCAGCGACCGACATACGATACAACCTTGTAGCGGCCTCCCCATTGCAGTGAATGAGAAAATTTGGACAATGCCTCTATATCCCATAGGCCTGGCTCTCCAAATAAGCGGTCAACTGCGGTTTCTAGGCTTAATATTCGATCCAAAACATCGGGAGCTCCGCCACCGGGACTGCCTTGTTGCATCCCGTTTCCGACTAGGAGATAATACTGGGCTTTCCCCGAACCAACGGCCCTTGTGGGGAGCATTCTCAAGCTGAGGATCATTTCATGAAACCAGATATTCATCCAGATTACCAGGAAATAACCGTGACCTGTAGTTGCGGTAGTACTTTTCAAACCCGCTCCACCATGGGCAAACCCCTGCATATCGAAGTTTGCTCGGTCTGTCATCCGTTCTATACAGGCAAACAGAAGATCGTGGATACTGCCGGGCGTGTCGAGAAGTTCCGTCAGAAATACGGCAAGAAAGCGGAAAAGCAACCGGCTGCCTGATAGCCGATTACTGAACCTTAAAAAAAGGCAGTCCCTTGGCTGCCTTTTTTATTTCCAGCGGATAAAATGAGTTTTATGAAGCTCATTTTTAAATTCGCTGTTGTGCTCGGCTGCATGAACCTGCTTGCCGGATGCGCTGTTAATCCGGTTACCGGCAAGCAGAATTTCACGCTCATGTCGGAAGCGGACGAGATACAAAAGGGACAGGAAGCCGCTGCCGAGATACGCAAGGCGTACGGCACTTATGAAGATTTACCAAGCCTCCAAAGCTATGTCAACGAGGTCGGGCAAAAGCTGGCTAAAAAAAGCCATCGGCCGCAGCTTGACTATCATTTTACTGTCCTTGACAGTCCCCAGGTAAATGCCTTTGCCTTGCCGGGCGGCCATATTTATATCACGCGCGGCATTCTGGCGTACCTCAATTCAGAAGCCGAGCTCGCTGCTGTGCTGGGGCATGAAATAGGCCACGTTACGGCGCGTCATATCGTACGTCAATATAGCGCTTCGGTTGCCGCCAATACCGCGGCCACTCTCGGCGGTTTGCTGGTGGGAATATTTGTGCCGCAACTAGGCGGACAGGCGATACAGGGTATACAAAGCCTACTCGGTATTACCGGCAGTGTTCTCGTATTGGGCTACGGGCGAGGCCACGAACTGGAGGCAGATCGCCTGGGCGCGGAATATCTCGCAAGAAGTGGCTACGACCCACAGGCGATGATCCGGGTTATTCGCGTACTCAAAAACCAGGAGTTGTTCGATATAGAAGCCGCAAAGCAGGAAGGGCGAGAGCCGCGACGTTATCATGGCCTCTTTGCCACCCATCCGGATAATGACACTCGATTACAGAAAGTCGTGGGTGAAGCGGAGCAATATGTTCAACCAGGGGCAACCGACGACCGTCGAACCCAGTTTTTGCATCAAACCGAAGGTATGGCTTTTGGAGATGTCGCCAACCAGGGAGTTGTGCGAGGAAACTCGTTCCAGCACAAGGAGTTGGGTTTTGCGCTTTCGTTTCCGATCAATTGGCGGATAAAAAATAAGCCCGATGAAGTTCTGGCAATCAGCCCGGATGGCGACGCACTGATGGCCTTGAGTCTTTTTGGTAGCGCGGATGGCTCTCCCGCTGACGTTGCCCGCGAGCGCCTTAACCTTGGATCCTCCACTGAAATTCTGTCGACAACCTATAATGGTTTGCCTGTAGCGCTTGTCACCTCCATCACACGGCAAGGAAAGCCATACAAGGCAGGTGTGATTTATCACGATAACAAGGCTTACCTCCTTGCAGGAAGCGCAGACTCTCCTGTGGCGTTCGAGCGGCACCAGTCAGAAATCTCAGGCACAATCGAAAGCTTTCGGCCGCTTACCGATAGGGAAAAACAGTCGTTGCGCCCGCTCGAAATCCGAACCATTAAAGCAACCGAAGGTTTACGCTATGCTGACCTGGCGAGAAAATCGCCACTTACTACAAACGCCGAAAGCTACCTGCGCTTGCTTAATGGGCAGTACCCCGAAGGCGAGCCGGAAGCGGGACAGATCATAAAGATCGTCAAGTAAGCGAATTGCCCGCTCCCCCTCATAAACGGCATTGAACTTCCCCTGCTCCGCCTCTACCCCTTACCTGCACTGCCCGCCGGGATTGAGATCTAACCCAGGCCTCCTCAAAAGATACGGATTATATTTTACACCTCTGATGAGCAGTCGCTTCCGCCGCACTCAAGAGCAACTTGAAGGAAAAGATGAAAAAGATGGCATGGGGGCTTTCTTTCTGAATGCAAGCGCTTCCACAGGATCGGATAGCGACCGGGTAAAAACGGCACCTCCCAAGATAACGCCACTTTTTTCATCTCATTGTTGGCTATCCATATTGAGGATGATTTCCCTCCCAGCAAGCATGAGTAGCGAAGAGTGTGCTACCGAACGTTATGATCCCTTAAAACGCTGTAACCTGTTTTCTGCAGAATGCGATAGGCTGCTGCAAACCGAGATAAACCTATTCC
>DATEEZ010000183.1:0-4548 GCA_035280905.1 Nitrosospira sp. | reverse complement strand
AATACCGGATTCGATCGGTAGTCCTCCGCGGGAGTGGCAAACATCATATGCAGGAAGTTTTCCGCATAATTGAGGTTGTTGCGCGGATACATGAAAGGCTGGCCGATGTTGTATTTATAGGCCATTGCGGTAATGGTCGGTAGTTTTGCAATCAGCCGGAAGGCTGACAGTTCCCGATGCGCCGCGTCGGAAATGTCCATCGCGTCGTGATAAAACGCGGACAATGCACCCACCACACCTACCATGAGCGCCATGGGATGCGCATCCCGCCTGAAGCCGGTATAAAAGCGCGCCAGTTGTTCATGCACCATCGTGTGTTCCTTGATGGTTTTGTCGAACGACGCTTTCTGGGCGATATTCGGCAGTTCCCCATTCATCAGCAGGTAGCATACTTCCATGAAATCGCACTGCTTCGCCAACTGCTCGATGGGGTAGCCGCGATAGAGCAGGATTCCCTTGTCGCCATCGATAAAAGTTATGCTGGAACTGCTGCTGGCCGTGGACATGAAGCCGGGATCGTAGGTGAACACGCCACCTCTCTTATAAAGCGTGCGAATGTCGATGACCTCAGGCCCCATGGTGCCCGCCAGGATCGGAAATTCAAGTGGCGGGCTGCCGTTACCCAGGTCGAGGGTTGCGTTACGTTTGTGTTCCATGTTGTTTCCCACTGTTTTCCGTTATTCTTGATTCACCCAAGAGGCTCCCTGCTAAACCGATTGCAGCAGACGCAATACCGGTTGCAGACCTGTGTTTCCTTCGTCCTTCTCTATTATCATATGCCATAGGTCGGTATCCGGGAAATCCAGCAGTGTTTCGAACTGCCGGATGCCTGCTTCATCGAGTGCAGCATAATGCTTGTCCATAAAGCTTTGCAGCACGATATCCAGTTCCAGCAATCCGCGCCGGCATCGCCAGCGTGCGCGCTCACGTTCCTTCATTCCATTTCGTTCAGATGGTTCTTTTGGTCATCATGGTCTTGATCCGGCCAATCGCTTCCATCGGGTTCAAGCCTTTCGGACATACATCCGCGCAATTCATGATGGAGTGACAGCGGAAAAGGCGGTAAGGATCTTCCAGATAATCCAGCCGCTCTGCGGTTGCCTGATCGCGGCTGTCCGCGAGAAACCGATATGCTTGCAGCAACCCGGCGGGTCCCACATATTTATCCGGATTCCACCAGAACGAAGGGCATGCAGTGGAGCAGCATGCACACAAAATGCATTCGTACAATCCATTCAGTTCCGCCCTTTCCTCTGGAGACTGGAGTCTTTCGGTCTCAGGCGGCGGGTCGTTATTGATGAGATAGGGTTTGATCGAGTGATACTGCTTGAAGAACTGAGTCATATCGACGATCAGGTCGCGTATGACTGGCAACCCCGGCAGGGGCCGCAATTCCACTGGTTCTTTCAGGCCTTTTACCGGTGTAGTGCATGCCAGCCCGTTACGGCCATTGATGTTCATTGCATCCGATCCACATACGCCCTCCCGGCAGGAGCGGCGCAGACTCAGGCTGTCGTCAACAGTTTTTATCCGTATCAACGCATCCAGCAGCATCCTGTCCGCCGGTTCCAGCGCGATGTCGTAATCCTGCATATAAGGCTTTTCGTCCTTGTCTGGATCGAAACGGTAGATGGAGAACTTCATCTTTGATCTCCCTTTAGTCAGGGCAACATATACTTCTAATAAATTCTCGCCTTGGGCGGAAAAGATTCGACCGTCAAGGGCTTCAGCCGCACCGGCTTGTAATCGAGCCTCCGGCCGTCACTGAAATACAATGTGTGTTTAAGCCACTTGTCGTCCTCGCGATTGGGGAAGTCATCTCTGGCATGTGCGCCCCGGCTCTCCGTGCGCGCTTGGGCTGAAACCATCGTCGCCACCGCGACCTCGACCAGATTGTCGAGCTCGAGTGCCTCTACCCGCGCCGTATTGAATATCCGGCTTTTATCCTTGATTTCGGTGTTTTTTGCACGTTGCGCCACTTCCGAAATTTTGTCCACCCCTTGTTTCAGCAAATCAGCAAAGCGGAATACACCGCAATGCGTCTGCATGGTTTTGCGCAGCATGTCCCCTACCTGCCACACGCTCTCCCCATTCTTCTGGGAATCCAGCCGCGCCAGCCGAGCGAGTGCCTTGTCCGCTGCGTCTCCGGGTAAATTTTTATGATGGGTATTCCTTTTCAAGTCTTCGATAATCTGGTTGCCCGCAGCGCGACCGAATACCAGTATATCGAGCAGCGAATTGGTTCCAAGGCGATTGGCTCCGTGAACGGATACGCAGGCGCATTCACCCACAGCATAGAATCCCTGCACGACTTCCTCGGGTCCGGTTTTGTAGGGCGCTACTACCTGACCGTAAAAATTGGTCGGAATTCCACCCATCATGTAATGCGCGGTGGGTACTACCGGGATGGGCTCACTGACCGGATCTGCATGAGCAAACTTTATGGCAATTTCACGTATACCAGGTAGCCGTGCCTTGATGACGTCCGCACCCAAATGATCGAGCTTTAGCAGCAGATGATCGGCGTCCCTGCCGCATCCCCGCCCGTCCTTTATTTCCGTCGTCATTGCGCGCGAGACGACGTCGCGACTGGCGAGGTCTTTTGCATGCGGCGCGTAGCGCTCCATGAAACGCTCTCCGTCCTTGTTGAGCAGGTAGCCGCCTTCACCACGCACCGCCTCGCTGATAAGAATTCCTGCGCCATATACTCCGCTCGGGTGAAACTGCCAGAATTCCATGTCTTGCAATGGCACACCCGCGCGCGCAGCCATTGCGAGTCCGTCCCCCGTATTGATGAAAGCATTGGTGCTGGCACTGAATATTCGCGCACCGCCACCGGTTGCAAACAGTGTAGCTCTTGCCTGCAGGATCATGACCTCGCCGGTCTCGATGTCGAGTGCTGTTACGCCGCAAACATCACCTTCTTCGTCACGAATCAGATCGAGTCCCATCCATTCGACAAAAAACTGGGTATTTGCCCGCACATTGCGCTGATAGAGCGTGTGCAGCATGGCATGACCGGTGCGATCAGCAGCGGCGCACGAACGCGTGGCCTGTGCGCCTCCGAAATTTTGCGATTGCCCCCCGAAGGGACGCTGGTAAATTTTTCCGTTTTCCAGCCGGTCGAAGGGCATGCCGTAATGTTCCAGTTCATATACCACTTCGCTTGCCTGGCGGCACATGAATTCGATCGCATCCTGGTCGCCGAGATAATCCGAACCTTTAACTGTGTCGTACATATGCCAGTGCCAGTTATCTTCGGTGACGTTTCCGAGCGCGGCGGCGATCCCGCCCTGGGCAGCGACCGTATGAGAGCGGGTAGGAAATACTTTTGATAATACGGCTACCTTAAGCCCCGCTTCCGACAATTGGAGCGCTGCGCGCATGCCTCCGCCGCCTGCGCCAACGATGACCGCATCGAATTTTCGCCGTGCTACTGTCACGCTACCCTTCACCTATCCAGAGAATTTCCACGGACCACGCGGCATAAAACAGAAGAGACAGGATGACCAGTATTTCCAGGGTAAGCCGAGCGCTGGCAGCATGGACGTAATCCATCAGAATGTTGCGCATGCCTACCCAGGTATGCCAGAACAGGCTCAGGAGAAACAGGAAGGAGCCCACGCGCATCCACTGGTTGCCGAACAGCGTCTTGAAAGATGCGTAATCCTGTGGGGGAGAAACCAGCAGCACCGCCGCCAGCATCAGGGTATAGATGGCCATTACCGCGGCGGTAACGCGTTGCGCCAGCCAGTCGCGAAGACCATAATGCGCGCCGGTTACCACCCGCACTGGACGCTTTACCATATCACAGCGCCGATCAGCAGGGTGAGAATGATTCCCGCTCCTACCACCACCTTGCTGCTCAGCTGCGCCTGTTCAAGTTTTACCCCGTAATGCAGGTCTTGAGCAAGGTAACGGATTCCGGCGCAGAAATGATGCACGAAGAACCAGAGCGACAGTATCAGTCCGATCTTCACCAGTGGATTGTTCAGGAAAGATTGAAACTGGGCGTAGCTTTCTGGCGAACCCAGCGCCATGTCCAGGCTGTAAAGGACGAGAGGAATACCGGGAAAGAACAGCAGCGCTCCGCTGATGCGGTGCAGGATCGAAATCACTGCGGGTAAGGGCTGTCGGATTTTCAGCAGATCAAGGTATTTGGGGCGCTTTTTCGGCAATTTCGATCCCGCTGTGTCGCTGTTTATTTACTGAAGTTGATTAAATTCAGTCGCGATTAAAGTGTAGACCGTTATCGCTGGGGAGACAACCTGCGAGCCAGCAAGGAACATTCTGTGCTTTGCACATTCTGATCCCAACCAAGATACCATCGAATGCTGAACTGAAATTGATAAACTGAAATTGACAACACATGGGGAATGTTTTTATAGTCCCGGTTCCTTTGCTCCTGTTCAAATGTGCCTAATGTGCCTAGAGCAGATTGTAGGAGGAGTTTCCGAAGCATTGCCCGCCGAACTATCCGTCCGAGAGGCGCAATTCATCATCCGCTCCTCTGTCTGGTCCGGCTCGTTACAGCCGAAAGGACGCAAT
>DATEEZ010000182.1:0-7806 GCA_035280905.1 Nitrosospira sp. | reverse complement strand
GGTCCCGGAAGGTAGTTTAGGACACGGACACCGGTCGCATCAGATCCATGTCGAGCCGGCGAAGACGCTCCGGGGTACCTACGTCCACCCATAACCCGGAGTAGCGCTGTCCGCTCACCTTTTCTCTCGCAATGGCCTCCTTCAGCAGTGGAGCGAGTTTGGCCACGGTTCCGGGCACAATATCCTGAAAAAGCTCGGGCTGATATATGCCGATGCCGCTGAACGTGAGCATCTCTTTTGCGGTAACTGTAACCCTGCCAGATTCGAGAGCAAAATCGCCGTCCGGGTGATGCGCGGGATTGTCAACCAGCACCAGGTGCGCAAGCGCACTGTCCGGATTGTCCCGCATGCGCCGCAAGACTGGCAGCAGAGAGGAGAAGTCCATGCTGCAATAGATGTCGGCATTCACGGTAAGAAAAGGCTGACGTTCTCCTCCGTCACCAGCTTTCAGAATAGGCAGGGCTTGCGCAATTCCGCCTGCAGTTTCCAGCGCAGCGGGTTCAGGCGAGTAGTGAATGCGGACCCCAAAGCGCTCGCCATTGCCCAGCGCAGCCTCGATCATCTGCCCGAGATGAGCGTGGTTGATGACAACATCACGAAACCCGGCCCGTGCGAGATTTTGCATGTGGTATTCGATCAGCGCCTTGCCTCCTACGTGCAATAAAGGCTTGGGCAAAGTATCGGTCAGCGGACGCATGCGTTCTCCGCGTCCAGCCGCAAGGATCATGGCCGCAAACCGGGTTTCGACCTTCTCAGAAAGTGTAGCCAACTTTCAGGTCCGGCTTGTTGATCTCCCACCCGTCCAGCAGTGTGAGTAAGGGATTGAGCTCGCGGTAGCGTTCGCACGCCTTGCGCAGGTAATCCGCCACCAGCGGTATGTCATTAAGATAACTGCTCTTGCCATCGCGATAATTCAGACGCGCAAATATTCCCAGGACCTTGAGGTGGCGCTGTACCCCCATCCACTCGAAATCCCGGTAAAAATCCGCAAAGCTTGCCGCAACCGGTAGCTGGAGTTTGCGCGCTTGTTCCCAATAGCGGATCAGCCAGTCCAGTATGCGTTCTTCGTCCCAGCGAATGTATGCATCCTTGAACAGGGATACAAGATCGTAAGTAATGGGGCCATAAACTGCGTCCTGAAAATCAAGAATCCCCGGACTCGGTGACGTCACCATCAGGTTGCGCGAGTGATAGTCTCGGTGAACAAAAACTCTGGGTTGTGCCAGATTGTTTTCCAGGATGAGCCGGAAAGTAGCATCGAGCTGCGCCTTCTGATCGCCCGTGGGCGTCACCTGTAAATGGCGCGCAAGATACCAGTCCGGAAAAAGATTCAGCTCCCTCAGCAGCAATGCTTCGTCATACTCCGGCAATAAGCCTGGCCGGCTGGCAAGCTGGATTTTCAGTAACGCGCTCGTGGCATCGCTGTATAAACGATTTGCGTCAGCGTTTCTGGCCGCGCTGTCGATGCCGTTTGAATTGCCGTTCATCGCCTGCAGAAAGGTCGTGTTCCCGAGATCGGACAGCAACAAAAAGCCTTGTGGCAAATCCTGCGCCAGAATCTCCGGCACATGCACGCCTGCCGCGGAGAACAGGCTGGCGACCTGCAAAAAGGAACTGCAATCTTCCTGCTGCGGTGGCGCGTCCATCACAATCAAGGTTCTGTCGTCGTCGAACTTGATGCGAAAATAGCGTCTAAAACTTGCATCCGCTGAAGCGGGCGACAAGGTAAACTGTCTTTCAGGAAACTGTGCGACGAGCCAGTTTTCCAGAAGACGGTAGCGTTCCATATAATCTGCCGATTGCCTATTTGACTGAAGTATGAGATTTTAACATCAAGTATCACCTCTCACCCGGTCGGATGGCGAAGCAGAAACAGGAGGAATTATGGCTAACCAAAAGGTATTGGACGAAATCGTAACCAAGGTCAATGAATTACTGGCGCAAAGTCCCGTGAAGGATGTCGAGAAGAACCTTCGCGTCATGCTCGGGGCAGTATTCACCCGCCTGGATCTGGTAACCCGCGAAGAATTCGAGGTACAGCAGGAAGTGCTTAAGCGCACGCGTGAAAAGCTGACAGCGCTCGAAACACAGGTAGCAGCGTTGGAAAGTGCTGCGAAGAGCGCTCCCTTATCCAACACGCTGGATGTCCCCCCCGAGACGCTGGACGATCTGTCGGAGACGGAATAAGGCGGGTATTCTGAGGTTCAGAATATCAGGCTTTTAAATATGCAAGAAATGCTCAACGCTGCCGTTTATTATCTTTATTAGACGATCCATTCCGGTTGAGAATTTTTTTGCATGCCGCTCGCTGTTCTCTATAGCCGCGCTATCGCTGGTATGGAGGCGCCACTGGTAACAGTGGAGGTTCACATTGCCAACGGACTGCCGGGTTTTACCATCGTCGGCCTGCCGGAAGCGGAAGTAAAGGAAAGCAAGGACCGGGTGCGGGCTGCGCTGCAAAACGCGCACTTCGAGTTTCCGCCCCGGCGCATCACAGTCAATCTTGCGCCGGCTGACCTGCCCAAGGAAAGCGGCCGCTTCGACCTGCCGATTGCATTGGGCATATTGGCCGCAACCGGCCAGATTCCGTCGGACAAGCTCGGCTTTTATGAGTGGGCGGGAGAACTGGCGCTGACCGGGGAACTGCGCACTATCCGCGGCGCCCTCGCCATGACTTACGGCGCGGCGCGCTCGGGCCGCAGCTTCGTGCTGCCTGAACAAAATGCCGCGGAGGCTTCGTTAGTCAGGGAAGCCGCTGTTTACCCCGCAGCTTCGCTGCTCCAGATTTGCGCCCACCTTGCCGGGCGTGAACCCCTGCTGCCTTATTCGCTTTATCCGGAGAAAGGCAAGGGCGCAGACGCGGGCAGGAATGCGGAAAGCGCGCGTCACTATCCCGGCATGGAAGAGGTCAAAGGGCAGGTGCAGGCCAAGCGTGCGCTCGAAATTGCCGCAGCAGGCAGTCATAGTCTCCTGATGATCGGCCCTCCCGGCACAGGCAAGTCCATGCTGGCAGCACGTCTCCCTGGCATCCTGCCTGCTATGACCGAAGAAGAAGCGCTTGAATCAGCAGCAATGCAATCCCTCGGAAGCGGGGGTTTCAGCGTTGCCAACTGGAAGCGACGTCCCTATCGTTCCCCGCATCACACGGCTTCGGGCGTTGCTCTTGTCGGGGGTGGCAGCAATCCTCGCCCCGGGGAAATTTCGCTGGCGGTGAACGGGATACTGTTCCTGGATGAATTGCCCGAGTTCGATCGCAAGGTATTGGAAGTATTGCGCGAACCGCTGGAATCGGGACGTATCACGATCTCACGCGCGGCACGGCAGGCGGAGTTTCCGGCACGCTTCCAACTGGTCGCAGCCATGAACCCCTGTCTTTGCGGCTACCTCGGACATTTCAGCGGAAAATGCCGCTGCACGCCCGACCAGGTGGCGCGCTACCGTGGAAAGATCTCCGGCCCCCTGCTGGATCGAATCGATATACAGATCGAAGTGCCCGCCCCATCCCAAGAGGACCTGATGCGGCAGGCGCAAGGGGAATCCAGCGAAACCATCCGGCAGCGCGTTGAAACCGCTTATCAGCGGCAACTGGAGCGCCAGGGGAAGGCGAATGCTCATCTGGCAGTAAAGGATATCGACAAATACTGTATTCCGGACAAGCCGGGGGAGAATCTGCTCAGGCAGGCTATCAGCCGCCTGAATCTTTCCGCCAGGGCTTATCACCGCATCCTGAAAGTAGCACGGACCATTGCCGACCTGGCCGCAAGCTCAGGAATCACCGGCGCCCACATTGCTGAAGCGGTGCAGTACCGGAAGATGGATCGGAATTAGAATTGCCGTATGATTGCCCTACGCCTGCTCGTCGCGCCTTACTCTGCAGGTCGGGGCAAATCGGGATAGCATCAGGTCCCGGGGAAGTTTGCGGAGGAAACTTGTTCGCGGAGGCTGGAGTTTAAGCAGTTTAAGCGAAGACGTGGGCTATGGTGTAGATCGTCAGACCTATCAACCCGCCTATCAGCGTGCCATTGATGCGAATGTACTGAAGGTCCTCGCCCACCTGTCGCTCGATGCGGCGAGTGACGGTCTCCGTATCCCACTCACGCACAGTGTCGGCGATCAGACTGCCGACATCGCGCTGGTGAGATTGCACCGCCTCCATCAGCACGTCCCGCATCCAGTTATTGAGCCGCTCTCGCAGTCCGCGGTCCTCCAGCAGGGTATTGGTGCCCGACCGCAGGATGCTCCGCATCCACGTCCTGATTGCCGATTCCTCGCTGTCGATGTCCTCGCGCATGCCGCTGCGGATGTCGCGCCAGACTCCGGCTGCGTAGTCCCGCAAGGCCGCATGCTCCAGCAGTTTTCGGGTATGGGCGGCGACCTGCTCGCGATACTCCGGCGAAGCAGCCAGGTCAGAGGCGAGCTTGCTGATGGCAGCATCCAGTCGCAAGCGCAGGGGATGCGCAGGGTCGCGTGCGATTTCTGCAACAACCTCACGCAGCGCCGCCACCACACTTTCCGCCACCTTTTCATCCATCGAAAGCCGCTGCCAGAACCAGGCTGTGTTTTCGCGCACGCGCTGGCGGATACGTGATTCGTTCGCAGTTATATATTCATCAGCTTCACGCAGCACATTGTCAAGTAGTCGCTGGTGCCGCTTTTCTGCGGTAAGCATCATCAGCGCGTCGCCGAGCAAGGGACCAAAATTGACACCGGGCGCCTTTTTCCGCATGCCAGCCGAAACGAAACGCTGCACATGACGCTCGTCCACTGAATCCAGCAATTCTGGAATCAGGCGCGTCACGTAGTCGGCAAACAGGTCGGTACGCCCCTGCTCGGACAGCCACGCTGCCAGTTTTTCGGACAAATCCACACTCGCGAGCTTGGCGGCAACCACTTCCGGGGAAGCAAAGTTGCTCTCGACGAAGCGTCCCAGCGATTCACCGATTCGATCCTTGTTACGCGGAATAATTGCGGTGTGAGGAATCGGCAGGCCGAGGGGCTGACGGAATAACGCTGTTATGGCAAACCAATCCGCCAGCGCGCCCACTACTGCAGCTTCGGCAAAAGCGCGAACGTAGCCGATTGACGGATGAACTGAAAGAAATACGTTGGCAAGAATGAGAACCGCGAGCATCGTGATCAGCAGTGCGGTCGCGAGCCGCCGCGTCCTGTTATTGGCAAGCGATCGCTTCAGGGAACTCGTGTCGCGATTTGAGGCTGGCGGCTCGATAGGTTGCATCCGGCGGAGTTGAATGGTTAAGAATGAAAAGTGTTCATTTTCAAGGCATTTTTTTAAGCGACGTGAATTGAAAGTACACGTTGCGAAACCACGCAGTCAAGATATTTTTTCGTTCTCCAGATTTCTTGATCGGCTTGCTCACAAAAGCATGGACCGGAACGATGCTGGGAGAAAGCTAAAAAATTAGCAGCAGTAGCCGTACAAC
This sequence comes from Nitrosospira sp., assembly GCA_035280905.1. Lineage (GTDB taxonomy): Bacteria > Pseudomonadota > Gammaproteobacteria > Burkholderiales > Nitrosomonadaceae > Nitrosospira. Next base: position 2,365 of record DATEEZ010000182.1, on the reverse strand, counting down.
AAAAAGCGTGGACCGGGAATGGACGCCACCGCCCCTCAGGCACCGTTCGGAAGTCATGCTATTGGAGCGTTGACACGCAAGTTTCTCTAATACCCACTTCGGGTTCCAGGAACCTATTCACAAAAATATTAAATTTTTGTGACAACGCTTGTAAAAAAACAAAATTTATCTACAAATACATTTTAGGCCCCGGAAGTAAGGTGAAAATCATGGCATCGGAAAACTTCAAGAGCAACCTAATCACGGGCTTGGCAGCTGGCGTGGGTGCGACGCTGCTCGCGCCAGTGCTGCTTCCGTTCCTTGCTAGCATCGTCAGGCCGGCTACCAAAGCAGCTATCAAAGGTGGCGTCCTTCTGTACGAGAAAGGGCGTGAATCATTTGCCGAATTGAGCGAAACGGTGGATGACCTGATGGCAGAGGCCAAGTCGGAGATGGAGGCGGGCGCGGTGGAAGGTGCGGCGGTCGCTGCCTCGGCAGCTCAGGCTGGTAGTGCGCAAGGGAGGACTGCTCCGCCACAGTCCAGACCGGACTCTGACACCAGCCAAAGTTCGGCCACCCCGGCCGCAGTTCCGCCAGGCGAAGTCGGTAAGGCGCCGCAAAGTCCTCCTGCGCCACCCCCTACGGAAGCGAGTCAGGGTAGCCAGCGCAGTGAAGGTGCGCAAGGCCGGCCGCCAACTAAGGGGGAATGATGGCACCGCTTGCGCGATTGGCCCACTCTCTGCCGGGGCGAAAGCGGGTAAAGATCGACGAAAAGCGCGGCGACGCCACGTACTTTGCGACATTGGAAAAAGAACTGGCGGAGTGCCCCGGGGTTGGAGCGGTAACGACGAATTCGCGAACGGGCACGGCGCTTGTCAGTCATACCGTGGAGGATCCGGTTCTGTGGAATTATGTCGCTGAGCACGAGTTGTTCCAGCTTGGAAAGAATGGAACTGCAGCGCCTACGCCAGTTCGCTCTTCAATCGTCGGTGAAACCAGGATTGCCAAACATAAGTCATACACGAAATCCGGAAAGAGGCCAGATACCCGGCGGCTGATATTCCTGGCAATGATGAGCATGGGTGTCGTCCAGGTAATAAAGGGCAATATAGCAATCCCGGCAATAGCGGCATTCTGGTATGCATACTGTGTTTTTCTGGGGGCGAACGATGACAACCCGGGACACTCCCTCATTGAAACCGAATTGCCCGAAGAATCCTAGTTCTGGAAATGATGAATTGTCATTTCTGAAACTCTCGCCAAACAAAAATCTGTTGCGAAAAAACACTAGCGAGCCAGGAGGTTGCGAGAGTCCAGGCCATGGGCTCCGCATGGAAGCAGTAAATAGCAGCAGAAGAATGGGAGAACATTTGCATCGCCATGACGTGCAATTTGTAACCAGGCCTAGGAGGAATTGAAATGAATACACCGAAATCAGGTAAACACACCGGGGAAAAGCCGCGTCCCCATGAAAGAAAGCGGGCAAATATAGAAACGCCGATAGACGGAGAACCGCCGCCCCGCGCTGTAGAGACGCCGGAGGAAGAAAAGTATCGCCCCGCTGAAGAAAGGTATACTCGCGGTGAAACACGCCGAGATGAAGGGTACGTGGGCACGACACCCCCTTATCGCTCGGACGCCGACCGTGCGATAGGAGCTGCCGGCCATACTGTAAAAACAGGTATTGCGAGCAGCTTAAGAGGCATCGATGAAATTGAATCTGACATCGTGAGCCTGGTGCGCAATACGGTATCCAATACGTTGAGAGCAACAGGGGCAGTCGGTACGGAAGCAGCCAATATAACAAGGGACGTTGTCAAAGGCGCGTTTGCCGCCACGGAAGACGTAGGGACCGGGTTGGTGCTTTCCACAAAAAGCGTTGCCAAGGGCGTGGTAATGGGCGTTTCCGATGTTGGCGGAGACGTCATTACGGCGGCAACAGAAACCGTAAAGGCCGCAGTCCGTGGTACTGCTGACGCCGGTGGCGACACATTGCTGGTTGCCAAGCGAGCAGTGGACGGTGTGGCCGAGGGAACGAGGGAGACTGGAGGTAATGTTGTAGAGGCGGTCAGGGCGACCGTAAACGCGGCAGCTGGAGGGATAGGCGACATTGGCACGACCGCTGTCACGAGCGTGCGCGACATTCTCCTGAGTATTGTGGGGGGCGTAAAGGACGTGGCAAATACTGCATTGCCGAAATCATACCGCACTGACGACCGCATTCAGCCTGGGGAATATACTGCTCCCCCGGATCCTACCAATCCGCCAGAATATGTTCCCCCCGCAAAAAACAACGAGCCAGTTTAACCGGCACGAGGGCTGAGGCGCCCAGACGCCTCAGCCCTGTTCATATCCATCCTCCTGGGAGGGCGGAAGGCACTTCGTC
>DATEEZ010000181.1:0-4387 GCA_035280905.1 Nitrosospira sp. | reverse complement strand
TTGGCCCGCGGCTCGGGCCTCATGCTTGGCTACTGGAACAGACCGGAAGATACCCGTGCTGCGATTGATGCAGAGGGTTGGCTGCATACCGGTGATCAGGCACGTATTTCTGACAATCATGTTTTTATCAGCGGGCGGATCAAAGAGATTCTAGTCACCTCCAGCGGTGAAAAAGTACCACCGACAGATCTGGAGATGTCTATCGTTCAGGAACCCTTGTTTGACCAGGTAATGGTGGTAGGCGAGGGAAGGCCCTATCTGGCAGCCCTGGTTGTAGTGAACAAGGGGGAGTGGCAGAACCTTGCCTCCACCCTCGGCCTGAAAGCGGACGAGCCCCAATCACTGGCACATTCAACTGCCCGAGCAGCCGCTTTGAAAAGGATCAAGGCAACCGTACAGGGTTTCCCCAAATACGCCCGAATCCGCGCAGTACATCTGTCACAGGAACCCTGGAAGGTGGAAGATGGCCTGCTGACACCCACCTTGAAACTGAAACGTTCTGAAATAGAAAAGCGCTTCGCGACCCAGATTACCGAACTGTACGAAAAACCATAATCTTGGCCAACCGCAGTCTGCCGTTGGCCAAGGTGCCGTTATTTCTGCTCCCGCAGGCGATCCGCTTGATCTTCCATCTGGTCAGCACGTGTCTCAGCAGATTCCCGAGCAGCGTCGGCGGCTCGATCCGTGCCCCTGGAATCCATGCCAGGATCTTGTCTTTCGATCCTGTCCGCGGTTGCTTCCCCTTCCTTCCGCACCACATCCGCCTTATCTTCCTTTGTATCGGCCTTCTGTTCCAGCGTTTGATCCCGCGCCGCTTCCTCTTTGGATTTGCAGGCGGTAAGTCCAAGCGCCAGCGCCAGCATGGTTGCGGTAAGAGCAGGTTTCAGATAGTTCATGATGTTATCTCCTCCGGTTATTTTCGAGGTGTCACTATAGCTGCCACCGTTGTTTTTTTCTGTACGGTAGCACACGCGATTGAGTAAAAAGATAAGTTTACTCGCTGCAAATGCCACATGCTGCCACCGTACTTCATATCAGCATTTGCTTCCCTGACGAGTGTCGTATCACAAACGTAATAAGGCCTAGCCCCGCCAGCAGCAGAGCATAGGATTCGGGTTCAGGGATAGGAGGAAGAGGATTCTCCGAGATATAAGAAGCGCCGACTGAAGCGGAGTTGACGTTCAAAATATCTAGTGCCCAATGCGAATCACGGCCACCGAAGTTCGTGTGGATGGTACCCTGGAAACCACCAGCTAATGAGGAGCCAGCAAAGCTGCCATATTGAGTGACCGTCGCCGTATAATTTCCAGCCGAGAGATCGCGTGTCAGCAAAGAGTCCCAAGCACTTCCGCCGACAGGATCGGGGACCAGACCGCTGTCATCATTCTGCCCGATCAAATTTCCCGATCCGTCAAATAATGCAACGATGGGATCGAATCCTCCTCGGGCAACCTCCGCTCCAGCGGCGTTTGTCCCTCCGGCGTAAGACCAGGTACGCAAGGTAACGTCAGACATCGGCGCGGTCACGGTAAAGTTGAACTCCTGTACCTCGTCATCATGTTCAAAGTTTCCGGTAAAAGAAAAATCGGCAGCGTTTGCGCTTCCGGTAACGAATCCCATGGCAAGAATGGCGGCATGAATTTTTTTCATTTTTATTTCTCCTCAAGAAAGCTGCGATGAACCAGATTTGAACGGGCAAACGCCTGTTAACGTTTATTAACTCACCGGTATCTTTCACCATGGAACAAAATTCAAATTTTTCAAGTTCTATAAACCGTTTGGGCTGTTGTTATCTTCCGCGCAAAGTCGCAAATAGTTCGGATTTGATAACAACTAGGGTTGGCAATTGATCAGCCACGTCAAAATACCTCCATTCTTTCCCTGGATACTATGTTCGATAGCGTACCGAGCCGTGCAGTGATAGAGTGTATTTGTGCGCCTCTATAGTCCCGAATAAACTGGTCAGCTGCCGGATTGATAGCTCGCACTCGGTAGTCCGAACATCAGGATAGTCCTTCCTCTGGCTTGGGTTGCAACGGCTATGGGAAGCGTCATCTGAAACCGGAAGGAACAAACGATTCGCACAATCTGGCGAGGAGTGGAATAGGAGCTTGTTCGGATTTCAGTTGCAGCCGGATGTCAGTTGCAGCCGGATTTCAGTTGCAGTAGTGTAGCCGGGCCTATTGGAAGGCCCGTTTTCAGCCAGAGGAGGAGCGTATGCCGAAATGCGACGGATGCGGGAATGACTACGATAAAGCTTTTCAGATAGTCGTTTCGAATAAAACCTATACATTCGACAGCTTCGAATGTGCTATTAACCAGCTTGCGCCCACCTGCACGCACTGCGGTGTTCGAATCATTGGGCACGGCCTGGAGAAAAGCGGGGCAATGTTCTGCTGCAATCATTGCGCAGAGAAAGAAGGTGTGACGGAACTGCGCGACCGCTCATAGAAAACTTCCTTCCGTTACTCTTGCTGCATTGCTATCCAGCCTTTTGGTTTTCTTTGTTTAGCGACACGCCCAGTTCGCGCTGAATCGGTTTATAGCCGAAGCTCACGGCAAGGGTCGCGCCAACGATGGCGAGGCCCATATCTTTTTGCGCATCCCAGACGTCTCCTTGCAGTCCGAGGTAGGCAGCCCCCAGCTGGGGATTGACGAGCGTTGCAACGACTGCCTCGATTATTTCGAAGAAACCGCTGAATGAAATGGTAATTGCAGAGGGCAGAAGCAGCGCCCAGATGCCTTGCGCCTTTGTAATTCGTACGAAGATTTCCTGGATAGGATACGCCATTATTCCGAAAGAGAAATGCACGATCCGGTCAAAATGATTGCGCTCCAGATGCAGCGTTTCCTTGAGCCAGTAGCCGAACGGCACTTCCGCATAGGTGTAGTGGGCACCTATCGTGTGCATGACCAGAAAGAGAAAGATAAGGATATAGGAGGCATCCGAAAGCGGTAGCCGACGATACGTGAAGATCGGCACGGGCACGCATCCGAAAACCAGAAGGTTTTCAAGCAGCCAGTCGCTGCGTTTCACTGGATCAATCGCTGCGATAATCCAGATGATTGCATAGGAGGCGCAAAGTATCTGGAGAAGCTTTCGCTCGCGAAAAGGTTTTTTACTCATGGGGCGAACCGAGTTTAGTAGCGACCCGCTCCTCCCAGTAAGTAAATGGCATTATGGCAAGCGAACCGAGCAGAGCGGCAGCCAGGTCGAATTGCATATCCCACTCATCTCCCTGAGCCCCCAGCCACGCAGGGCCGGTTCCTGGGCTTACAATCTCGGCGACCAGCGATTCCATCACTTCAAAACCGACGCTTGCAGCCAGGATTATACTGACAGGCGACCAGTGAGCCGGCCACCCTCGCAAATTGCCCGTGCGAATCACGAGTTCGTAAAACGGATATGCCAATAGCAATCCGAATGCGAAATGAATGATTCTGTCATATGGATTCCTGTCGAGCCCGAGCATATCCTTGAGCCAGAAGCCGATGGGCGTTTGAGCGTAACCGGTATTTGTACCGACTGCATGCAGGCTGAGGTAAAGCGCGATCAACAGGTACGACAGGTTCGAAAAAGTAAATCGACGGTAGGTTGCCGCGAGGATAGTCACAAGGACCATGACGAGAATATTCTCGATGGCCCACACCTGCCGGTCCAGGGGATTTATTGAGGTGGCTATCCACACAAGAAAATACCCGACCAGCACGACTTGCAGGAAGCGGTTTTCGCTGAATGAAAGGAGAGTTTTCATGGCGAGGCGAGAGGACCGATCTCGTCCAGAAGGAGAACTTTCAGCGACAGCAACTCCAGGCGCACCTGAGCGATTTGCTGACGGTTATGCCGCTCAGGATTAAACTCGACGTTTATGAATTTCGAGGAACTGCCCGAACTAAGTCTTTTTCTATAGCTTCTAATGTTTCGCCCGCTTGATCTGTACGCTTAAGTACATTGATTCAGCAAGGTTTAAATGGAAGGTCAAGATACGGGTTTGGCAAAAGGAACTCAGCCGTTCACCATCCGTCCCTGGTCAGAAGTCGTAAATGACACGTGAGGTCAACAGCCACTCGGTCCTCTCGCTGTTCAACTGCGATGGCCCGCCGCCCACCTGTAGTATCGAGTGCTTGTTGAAGACGTATTGAAGCTGGGGAGTCAATCGGTAGCGCCATCGTCGCTCTTCTATTTCACTGTTCAACTCGATACCAAGCGCGAGATGTTTCGAATAACTGTAAAACAGGGAGTTATTGAGCAAACCGACGAACTCACCGGATTTGCCCAAGCCCGTATGTCGTACTCCGAGCATGTTCATCATGCTCCACGTGTCAGAAAATTTATAATCGTTCAAATAGAGAATTTCGGCCGCAAATACTTTTTCATCGTTTTTTC
>DATEEZ010000180.1:0-16812 GCA_035280905.1 Nitrosospira sp. | reverse complement strand
TCGGCAATTCCATCAGGTTGGCGCCGAGGCCTTGGGGTATACCGGGCCGGATATCGACGCCGAGCTTATCATCATGTGCGCCGACTTGTGGAAACGGCTCGGTATTTCCGGGGTGCGGCTCGAAATCGGGACGCTTGGCAGCGCGAACTCGCGCTCTGTGCATCGCACCCGCCTGATAGGCTACCTGCAGCAGCATCTATGCAGGCTGGATGAGGATGCATCCAGGCGCTTGCACAGTAATCCCCTGCGCATACTCGACAGCAAGAATGCCGAGATGAGGGAGATTATCGAGGGGGCTCCACGATTACTGGATGACCTGGACGAGGACTCTCTCATTCATTTCGAAGGTTTGCAGCGAATTCTGCGCGAGCAGGGAATCGACTTCGAGATCAATCCGCGGTTGGTGCGGGGGCTGGATTATTATAATCGCACGGTGTTCGAGTGGGTCACCGACAAGCTGGGGGCGCAGGGAACTGTCTGCGCAGGCGGACGTTATGACGGACTGGTAGAACAGGTGGGCGGCAAGGCGACTCCCGCATGCGGATTTGCCCTCGGGGTGGAACGGGTGCTGGCATTGATGATGGAGAGTTCCATTCGCCAGACTTTCCCCGATGTCTACGTGATTCACAGGGGCGAGATCGCGACCGGGTTCGCCTGGAAAACGGTAAGGCATCTGCGTGACCAGGGATTCCACGCAATTCTGCATTGCGGGGAGGGCAACTTCAAGGCGCAGATGAGAAAAGCCGACGCCAGCGGTGCGCGTTTTGCAGTCATCATTGGAGATGATGAAGCCCAGGCCGGCGAAATAAGCATCAAGCCGCTGCGAGAGGCGGCTGACCAGGTGCGGGTGGGACTTGCCGAAGCTGCCGACCTGTTAAAAAAGGCTTGAATCAGAAGAATTCCAATTCCAAACTTGGGAAGGTAAATGGCAGCATATAATCCGGAAGAACAGGAAAATATAGACCAGTTGAAATCCTGGTGGAACACGTACGGAACAATGGTGGTTGTGGTTATCGCGGTTTTTGTAGCAGGCATTGCCGGTGCCCAGGCATGGAATTATTACAAGAAGCAGAAAACCGAGCAGGCCCTGGAATTGTATGATTCCGTGTTACAGGTTCAGGGGAGTGGCGATGCCAAAAAAATCAGCGATGCTGCCGGTCTGGTTATTGAAGGTTTCCCGAGTAGTGGGTACGCGTCGCGTGCTGCGCTGATCTCTGCCCAGGCAAGTTTCAACGCCGGAGATTTGCAGAACACGAAAAACCGCCTGCAATGGGTACTCGAGAATTCCGAGGAAGAAGAACTGAAAGACGTGGCGCGATTACGTTTGGCGGGCGTGTTGCTGGATGAGAAAAAATACGACGAGGCGCTGCGCCTGCTTGAGGCCAAGCATGGGGAATCCTTCGACGGACTCTATGCAGATCGTAAGGGCGATGTGCTGGCGGCGACCGGGAAAGTTGCGGAGGCTCGGACAGCTTATCAAACCGCACTTGCCAAAATAGGGATGGGCGGAGTCTACCACGACATTGTAGAGATGAAGCTGGATGCCCTGACGAGTGCCAAATAGTTACAGTCTCCACAGAAACGGAACAAGCCTCAGTGGTATTTGGCGTCTCCCGCGGCTCGCCGCAATACCAGTCCCCATTCTGGAGACGCTCCCTTAACCTGACACGCCTTGATCGCTCATTGATTTTTTTGCAACAACTCCTTCTCGTGAACAGGAAAATGCGCGCAAGCAAACCGTCGGCCGATGAATTGCTGAATGTGTTTCCCGTGCCTGCGGATGCACTGGGAAGCGCTACGGTCAGCACCCATGGCTCGCACGAGGAAGCTTTACTCCCGGGAGAATCGCGCCTGTTTCACCCGGTCAATAGCGCGTTCTGCCGCTATCTTCTGCTGCTCGTATCGTCCTTGACGCTTTCCGGATGTGCAGGCATGGTAGACATGGTGCGCGATGTGGCTCGCAGCCTCGCGGATATTGATGTATCCGGTGTTACCGAGCTTTTCGGAGGAGGTGGAGTCCAATTGAGCCCGGAGCAGATCGCGCAACTGGAGGTAATTCCCAGCACCCGCCCCGGTTGGCAAGCGAGTGTTGAGGAAAGTCCGGCGGCTGTATTTCTCCCGGTATTCGGCGACGGCGCTGTCTACGCGGGCGGTCCGGATGGCCGCCTTGTACGTTTCGACGCAGCTTCAGGCAAGGCTTCAGGTGTCATCGACACCAAGCATCGCCTCGCGGGTGGAATCGGCGAAGGAGATGGTATGCTGCTGGTCGGGACTTTCAAGGGTGAAGTTCTGGCCTTTGACGAGAAAAGCGGCAAGCCGAGGTGGGCGGCGCAAGTGTCGACAGAAGTGCTGAGTCCGCCACATGCCGCAATGGACATGGTGATCGTTCGTACGGGAGACGGGCGTATATACGGTTTGGACGGCGCGACCGGGAAGCGCAAGTGGGTATATCAAGGCGCTACTCCATCGTTGACAGTACGAAGTTTCGCGGGCGCGCTGATTGTCGATGAGAGGGTATATGCCGGTTTTGCAGGAGGCCGGCTTGTTGCGTTGAATCTTGCGAACGGCAGCCTGGTCTGGGAGGCAATGGTGTCTCGCCCAAGAGGCGCGACCGAACTCGAGCGAATTTCGGATGTTACCAGTTTGCCCGTTGCGGATCAGCAGCAGGTGTGCGCTGTTGCCTACCAGGGGCGCATTGCCTGCTTCGAGATTACAACCGGTAATCAGATCTGGGCTCGGGATGTATCCAGCAATGCCGGCCTCGCAATGGATGATCATTACGTTTATGTGAGCGAGAACAGAGGTGGAGTAGTGGCTTACGACAAAAGAGATGGCACCAGCGTATGGGCGCAGGATCTGCTCAACGGGCTCAAGTTATCCGCCCCGCTGGTACACGGTGCTCTCATCGTTGTGGGGGACTCGCAAGGGTATGTGAATTTCCTCAGGAATGACAGCGGCGCCATCATTGCGCGGTCCGGAACCGACGAAGGCGCTATTACCGCCCGTCCGATATCCTTGCCGAACGGTATCGCAGTACAAACCCGAAAAGGCGGAGTTTTTGCGTTTGGCACCTAGTCGGGCGCCTAGTTGCGCCCCTAGTCGCCGGGAATTGACAAATTCACCTCCTGAGAACAAGCAGGATAATCGCCCGGAATTCGTTGCTCCGCGCTTCAAATCCGCTCCCTTTGCGTTCCCTATATCGCAGCCAGGGCGGCGGTTTTAGACAAAAGCTGAAATCATGAAACCCACCCTCGTACTGGTAGGGCGATCCAATGTCGGCAAGTCCACACTTTTTAATCGCCTGACTCGCAGTCGCGACGCCTTGGTAGCGGATATACCGGGGTTGACGCGAGACCGTCATTACGGACACGGCAAGCTGGGCGACAGGCCATATCTCGTGGTTGATACCGGAGGCTTCGAGCCGATGGCGACGGAAGGCATTCTGCACGAGATGGCGAAACAGACGCTGCAGGCAATCGACGAGGCTGACATCGTTCTCTTCATCGTTGATGGTCGAAGCGGTTTGACGGCTCAGGACAAAATTGTCGCCGAACAACTTCGAAGATCGGGTCGCCGAACCATACTCGCGGTGAACAAGACCGAAGGCATGGCTGCTTCCGTCGTTACCGCGGAGTTTTACGAACTGGGATTGGGCGAGCCTTGCGCAATTTCCGCCGCGCATGGCGACAATGTGGGTGAGCTGGTGGCGCTGGCACTTCAGGACCTTCCCGAGGAACCGGAGCAGGAAAGAAAAGACGAGCATCCAAAAATTGCTATCGTAGGTCGTCCGAACGTCGGAAAATCAACGCTTGTGAACACCTTGCTGGGAGAAGAGCGTGTTATCGCGTTCGATCAACCTGGCACCACGCGTGACAGCATCTATATCGATTTTGAGCGGTATGGACGCAACTATACCTTGATTGATACAGCCGGCTTGCGCCGTCGCGGCAAGGTGCAGGAGACTGTGGAAAAGTTTTCTGTAGTGAAAACCCTGCAGGCAATAGAAGACGCCAATGTGGTGATATTGGTTCTGGACGCAAGCTGCGAGATTTCGGATCAGGACACGCATATTGCTGGATTTATCCTGGAAGCGGGGCGGGCGCTGGTGCTGGTTGTGAACAAGTGGGACAGCCTGGATGAGTATCAGCGCGACACAATCAAGCGCGATATCAGCCGTAAATTACCGTTTCTGCAGAATTTCGCCAAGTTCCACTATATTTCGGCGCTACATGGCAGTGGCATGAAAGGGCTACTGCCTTCCGTCGATGCCGCCTATAGTGCCGCAATGGCTCATCTGCCCACGCCCAGGCTCACCCGCACGCTATTGGCCGCAGTGGAGAAGCAGCCGCCCCCGCGCGTCGGCGTGTCGCGTCCCAAAATGCGCTACGCCCATCAGGGTGGCTCGAATCCGCCATTGATTGTCATCCATGGCAATGCGCTCGGCGCCGTACCACAAACCTATCAGCGTTATCTGGAAAATACATTTCGTGAAGCCTTCGAGTTGCAAGGAACGCCGCTACGGATAGAGTTCAGGACAGGACGCAACCCCTACGCGGGAAAGAGTCCAGCTCCGCTCAGCGAAGCCGAGGCAAAACGGGCTCATCGCCGCCGTCGGTACGGACGGAAGAAGTACGGGTAAGGGCGGGCGGAGAGAATATTTCTTAATGCAATATCCGCGGTACGCTCAGAATGAATTCCGGAATGGGCGCGTCGAAGCGCAGGCCATCCTCAGCCACCATCTGGTAGCTGCCTTTCATTGAGCCTACCGGTGTCGAGATGGCCGTCCCGCTTGTGTATTCGTAGTTGTCTCCCGGTTTCAGCAGCGGCTGTTCACCCACCACTCCCAGACCTCTTACCTCCTGCACGCCCCCGCTGCCATCGGCAATGATCCAGTGCCGGCTGATGAGCTGGGCGGCGACCGTACCGGTGTTGGAAAGAACGATCGTATAGGCGAATACATAGCGGTCCAGCGCCTCGTCCGATTGCTCCGGAAGATAGGTGGTATGAACCTTTACCGCGATTTCGTATTTTTTTCCTTCAGCCATACTGGCATTGCACACTATTTTCCGGCTTAGGGCAAGGGCAGCACGCGGCGAAATCATTGAAACCGTTCTTCAAGACTGCAAAAGATCGCAACCAGGAACAGCAGCTTTAAAGGCCAAAGCCACTAACGCCGCAAGACAATTTACGGTTAAAATTGAGCTTTTTCGATCATCACAAGGACGCCCTTCATGGCTAATTACCGCATTGCTCCAAGCATTTTATCTGCAAACTTTGCCAAGCTGGGCGAGGAAGTTTCCGCAGTTATCGATTCCGGCGCGGATTTTATCCATTTTGATGTGATGGATAACCACTATGTACCCAATCTGACTATCGGGCCGCTTGTGTGTGAGGCCATCCGACCGGTAACCGATGCCGTTATCGACGTGCATCTGATGGTCGAACCGGTTGACCGTATCGTTCCGGATTTCGCCAAGGCGGGAGCCAACATCATTTCCTTTCATCCCGAGGCAACACGTCATATCGATCGCACCATCGGACTCATCAAGGAACATGGATGCATGGCGGGACTTGTTTTCAATCCTGCGACGCCGTTGAATTACCTTGACCACGTTCTCGATAAACTGGACCTGGTACTGATCATGTCGGTCAATCCTGGCTTCGGGGGGCAGAAATTCATCCCGGAAGCGTTGCCGAAGCTAAGAGAAGTGCGAAAACGTATTGATGAGAGCGGCAGGAATATTCTGCTGGAAATCGACGGCGGCGTGAAAGTGGATAACATCGCGGAAATCGCACGCGCTGGAGCGGATACTTTCGTTGCCGGTTCTGCTATTTACAGCGCGGGGAGGGACAGCGATCCCCACCGTTATGACAGCATCGTCTCAGCCCTGCGGGCAGAGCTGGAGAAGGTTTGAGCGTGGTCCTGAGTAACTCTCACTCCCTCGCGGCACCCTTATGCGAGTCCTTATATTTTTAATCAATACGGATAACACGACGTGAACATAAGCTTCTCTCCGCTTGCACGTGCCTCTGCCTCTGACTTGCATTTTCCCCTGGCGGTCAAAGCAGTCATGATCGATCTCGATGGCACCTTGCTCGATACTGCGCCTGATCTTGCCACCGCTGCCAATATGATGTTGAAGGAACTGGGGAAAGCCGAGCTTCCGCTGGAAACCATCCAGTCCTACATTGGCAAAGGTATAGAAAAGCTGGTGAAGCGTTCGCTCACCGGCAACCTCGATGGGGAGCCCGATACAAATCTTTTGCAGCGCGCAATGCCGCTGTACGAGCGCAGCTACGAAAAAACGCTGTATGTCGATACCCGCGTCTATCCGGGTGTGCGCGAGGGATTGAATGCGTTGCGCGAAGGCGGCTTTCGGCTGGCATGCGTGACCAACAAGGCAGAGGCCTTTACCTTGCCGCTGCTTCGTGCAGCGGAATTGCTGGATTACTTCGATATCGTGGTTTCAGGGGATAGCTTACCAAAAAAGAAGCCGGACCCGATGCCTTTGCTGCACGCTTGTGAACGCTTCGAAATAGAGCCCCATGACATGCTGCTGGTCGGAGATTCCCTGAATGATGCCCAGGCCGCGCGGGCCGCAGGTTGTCACGTCTTTTGTGTTCCGTACGGATACAATGAAGGACGCGATGTGTACGAACTTGACTGCGATGCGATCGTCGCATCGCTATACGAGGCAACAAAGCTGATCCACAAATCGTCATGAGTAACGAAAAAACGGAAAAGGAAAGATATGCAACCCAGGGACAGTGCTACTGGCGCTGTGAGGGTTGGCGTTGGCGGCTCAATAAACATTGATCCGGGCTGCGGTATTTTTTCATTTTCTGTTTTTTTGGAGTCTGAATCATGACGGAAGCAGAATTCCATGCTCTGGTGGCAAAGGGCTACACCCACATTCCCGTCGTCCTGGAAACCTTTGCTGATCTTGACACCCCGCTTTCAGTTTATCTGAAGCTGGCGAATGAACCCTATTCGTATCTGCTGGAATCCGTCCAGGGGGGCGAGCGTTTTGGACGTTATTCAGTTATCGGATTGCCTGCCTTGAGCCGAATCGAAGTGCGCGGCAACGATGTCAGCGTTATCGACGTCAGCGATAAACAGACAGTGCAGACGGAGGACCCGCTCGCTTTCGTTCAATCGTATCTGGCGCGCTTCAAGGCGGCGCCTTATCCCGGCTTGCCGCGTTTTTGCGGGGGCCTTGCAGGCTATTTTGCGTACGATACAGTGCGCTACATCGAGCGCAAACTTGCCCGTACTGCCCGGGTAAATCCGCTGCCCGATACGCTGGATACGCCGGACATCCTGCTGCTGGTTTCGGAAGAGCTGGCGGTGGTGGATAATCTTTCCGGCAAGCTCTACCTTATCGTTTATGCCGACGCCACTCGCGCCGACGCCTATTCTGACGCCAGAAAACGTCTGAAAGAGCTGCTCGCGGATTTGCGTGAGCCGGTGCAGGTTCCAGTGGAGGGGCCCTGCAGAACGGGCGAACCCGTCCCGGAATTCGCCGAGGCGGATTTCATCTTGGCAGTAGAGCAGGCCAAGCGCTACATTTTTGATGGCGACATCATGCAGGTGGTGTTATCGCAGCGCACCAGCAAACCGTACGGCGCCTCGCCGCTCGCACTGTACCGCGCGCTGCGCAGCCTCAATCCTTCTCCCTACATGTTTTATTATCACCTCGGCAGCTTTTACGTGGTAGGAGCGTCGCCCGAAATCCTGGTGCGGCTAGAGGGTGAAACGGTTACGGTACGGCCGATCGCGGGAACCCGTCCACGTGGCAAGACCTTGGGGGACGATGCAGCGCTGGCGGCCGATCTGCTCGCTGACCCGAAAGAGCGGGCGGAGCATGTAATGCTGATGGACCTGGGGCGCAACGATGTAGGACGCGTGGCGCAGATCGGAACGGTAAAGGTGACAGAAAACATGCGCATCGAGCACTATTCGCACGTCATGCACATTGTTTCCAATGTCGAAGGGCGGCTCAAGCCCGGCCTGAATGCGATGGATGTCCTGCGTGCTACCTTTCCCGCGGGGACCGTGAGCGGTGCGCCGAAGGTGCGGGCAATGGAAATCATCGATGAACTGGAAGTCTCGAAGCGCGGAATCTACGCGGGTGCTGTTGGATATCTGGGATTCAACGGGGATATGGATTTGGCTATCGCTATCCGCACCGGAGTGATCAAGGATGGCAAACTGCATGTCCAGGCGGGCGCGGGCATCGTTGCCGATTCAGTCCCTCAAAGCGAATGGGTGGAGACGCAAAACAAGGCCAGAGCAGTGCTGCGTGCGGCGGAGATTGCGGAGAGCGGACTGGACAGTAAGCTGGAGTAGTTCCAGTAATAATAGTTAGTGAATAGGGCGTGGCCGATCTATTTCACTGCATGCTTCAATAGCATGCATGCCAGTTCACCGTCACGCCAGCTTCTTGTCATTCCTGATTTTCCCTGATTAACTTCAAGTAAACGGATCAACTCGATGCGCTGGCTACCTCGGCCTCTCGGAGCATAACTTCATTGCTGAACTGTTATCGTCCCTCATATACCCAGTCCAGCAGCGCATCCATCGCAGGTTGTCCGCCTCCCGAACTCGGGTGATTGATGAAAAAAACCACAACTGTGCGGCTGCCCGACTTATTACGCACATAACCGGCCATGGTTTTTACACCCTCCAGCAGGCCCGTCTTGATGTGGGCTTGTCCGGCGGTAGCGCTTCCGTTCAATCTTTTCTTCATGGTTCCATCTACCGCGGCGATGGGCAGGGAGGAGACGAACTCGGGCATGACGTGACTCTGGAATGCAGCGAGCAACAGTTTTCCCATATGACCTGCGCTGATGCGCTCATTGCGCGATAATCCTGACCCGTTTTCCATAATCAGTTCAGGAAAAAGCAGCTGTCTGGAAGCAAGCCACTGCCGGATAGCCTTGTCCGATTTCGCGAGCGTGGCGCGCGGTCGATCGAAATTTCCCCGAGTTCCAGTGAGCAAGTAAGCGGTTCCATTTGCTGCCAAGTGCACGGAGGCGCGGCCGATCGAACCGGAAACCAGGGCCGCCGCCGGTTCGCTGGTTTGCTCGCTGCCAAGCCCCAAGGCAAGATAGAGTTGCCGCGCAGCAGTATTGTTACTGAATTTGTTGATGTCACGAACGATATCCGCCAGCGGGGGAGACTGATGAATTTCCAGCGGGACGATTCCTTCCGGACCGACGCCGCTACGCACGGAACCACGAAGAACTCCGCCTTGTTGCTCCCAGAGTTGCCTGAACAGGTCGAAGGTATAGCGGGCAGTGTCGTGAACACTCAGGAACAAGGTTTTTTCACCGCATCCGAGGGGATAGCTGCCCTTCAGCACTACAGATACGCGACCGGTAACGCCTGTGTCAGTATGAATTTCCGTCCCAAGGGCGTCGCGCCATTCATTACATTGACCATTGGTCAGGGTCAGACCGTTTTTGAGGTCGAGAGACTGCAGCAGAGGATCGATCACGATCCGGACACTTTTACTCTCTGGTTGAGGGAGCAATCGCAGCGCAAGCGTTCGATAATTCACCATCAATGCCTCTGGAAGGACATTGTATGCACGGTAGGGTTTACCGTCGAAGGCGGCAGGGTCGGCCCCAGACAAATCAAAATGAGTACTATCCAACACCAGGTCACCGGTTATCTCGCGTAAACCGGTCTGGCGCAACCGTCGCGTAAGCAACCAGAAATTCTCCAGATTCAGTCGCGGGTCTCCATAACCCTTGATCACCAGGTTGCCTTGCAGCGTCGTGTCCTGCATGACTCCGTCGGCGTACAACTCGGTTTTCCATGTATAGGCGGGCCCCAGCAACTCTAGTCCGGCAAAGGTGGTGACCAGTTTCATTACCGATGCGGGATTCATCGGTTTGCTGGCGTTGATCGACAAGAGAGGGTGAGCGACGCCAATTTCGTGAACATAAACTCCCACGGCAGACTCGGGGATGTGCGCCTGTTTGAGTGCCTGTCGCACGGGGGACGGCAGACTATGCGAAAATCCGGACGCTGGGATGAACCCGAGAAATGCGGCGCATAGAATGAGGATGGGACTCTTACGAGTGTCTTTCAGCATGTATCTATTGCCCGCAACGTTCCTGCTACCAACAAATCCATTTCCTGTTGGTCGATTACATAGGGAGGCATGAAATAGACAGTGTTTCCCAGCGGTCGCAAGGATAACTCCTGCCTGAGCGCAGCCTGGAAAAATTTTCCGGAAAACGAGGGGTCGGAAGTTTCGACTTCGAAAGCCCATATCATCCCGCAATTACGGAAGTTCCTTACCCGAGGATGGGTTGAAATGGGGGTGGTCGCCTGGTTGAGGTAGCGGGCGGTAGCGCGATTCGTGTCGAGGATCTTATCCTGCTCGAAAATATCGAGCGTTGCGAGCGCGGCGCGACAAGCCAGCGCATTGCCGGAATGGGTATGGGAGTGCAAAAAGCCGCGAGTGGTTCTGTCGTCATAAAAAGCGGCGTAGATTCCCTCCGTAGTCATCACGACCGAAAGAGGAAGATAACCCGCTGTCAAACCCTTACCGGCGCACAGGAAATCCGGCAGTATGTCGGCCTGCTCACAGGCGAATAATGTTCCCGTCCTGCCAAAGCCGACCGCGATCTCATCCGCAATGAGATGCACGTGATATTGGTCGCAGATCTCGCGCGCCCGCCTGAGATAATCCAGGTGATACATTCCCATCCCGGCCGCGCCCTGAACCAGCGGTTCCAGAATGAGTGCGGCGGTTTCCGCATGATGCGCCACAAGGTGCGCCTCGAGCGCCGCGGCCATACGTAGCGCAAACTCCCTGGGCGACTCCCCCTCGGAGGCATAGCGCCAGTCCGGGGTGGGAACATGGCTGCCGGATCGCAGGAGCGGCGCATAGGTTTCCTTGAAGAGCGCCACATCCGTGACCGAAAGCGCTCCCAGCGTTTCGCCGTGATAGTCATTCTGCAGACTGACAAAACGATTCTTCTCGGGGCGGCCGAGGTTGTGCCAGTAATGAAAACTCATCTTCAAAGCAATCTCTATGGCGGATGCGCCATCACTGGCGTAGAAGCAATGCCCGAGCTTGTTCGATACCAGTCTGCTCAGACGCTCGGACAATTCCACCACCGTTTCATGCGTGAATCCAGCCAGCATGACATGCTCCAACCGCTCAAGCTGCTCGCAAATGGCTGCGTTAATGCGTGGGTTGGCGTGACCAAACAGATTGACCCACCAGGAACCGATGGCATCGAGGTACCGCTTGCCGTCATCGTCATACAGCCACACGCCCTGGGCGCGCGAAATAGTGACGAGCGGCAGCGCTTCATGCTGCTTCATCTGCGTACAGGGATGCCAGACCGACTTTAGGCTGCGTTCCAGCAAATCGTCATTACTCTGTTTCAGCATTATCTCGTCGTACAAATGGCAATAATAACACTCCCTGCGGACCTCCCAAACCTCATTAATTGCGCGGTATCTGATTATCTACTTGAAATTCGGCTTTGCAAACCCTATTATTAGCACTCGTTAGCGTTGAGTGCTAATAATTTTGTAACAGCTCGGGAACCCGCCTTCGAGCGGCAATCCTGAAGGATTTCGTACGAATTTTTTTAAAACACAGGAGAAGAAAACATGCAGATTCGTCCCTTACACGACCGCGTTATAGTCAAGCGGCTGGAAGAAGAACGCAAGACCGCATCGGGTATTGTCATTCCTGACAGTGCCGCGGAGAAGCCGGATCAGGGCGAAATTATCGCCGTGGGCAAAGGCAAGGTCGGCGACGATGGCAATGTCCGCCCGCTGGAAGTGAAAGTCGGCGATAAAGTATTGTTCGGCAAATATTCCGGACAGACCGTGAAGATATCGGGAGAAGAACTTCTGGTGATGCGTGAAGAAGACATCATGGGCGTTGTTGAGGGTTAATTTTCGCAAGACGTCTTGCACAATATTTTCTGGAAATTAGGAGAAAAAGATTATGGCAGCGAAAGAGGTTAAATTCAGCGATTCAGCTCGCCACAAGATGGTGACCGGGGTCAACATTCTGGCGGATGCGGTTAAGGTCACTCTGGGACCCAAGGGACGCAATGTCGTTCTGGAGCGTTCCTACGGCTCACCCACCATCACCAAGGATGGTGTTTCAGTAGCGAAGGAAATTGAACTGAAAGACAAGTTCGAGAACATGGGCGCGCAGATGGTAAAGGAAGTCGCCAGCAAGACTTCCGATGTTGCCGGCGACGGAACGACCACAGCTACCGTTCTGGCGCAATCCATTGTCAAGGAAGGCATGAAGTATGTCGCCGCTGGGATGAATCCGATGGACCTCAAGCGTGGGATCGACAAGGCGGTCGTCGCTACGGTTGAAGAGCTGAAGAAACTTTCCAAACCCTGTACTACCGGCAAAGAAATTGCGCAGGTCGGCAGCATTTCCGCCAATTCCGATCCCGAAATCGGCAAAATCATTGCCGACGCAATGGAAAAGGTTGGCAAGGAAGGTGTCATCACTGTGGAAGATGGTTCCGGGCTGCAAAACGAACTGGAAGTGGTCGAGGGTATGCAGTTTGATCGCGGCTACCTGTCACCCTACTTCATCAATAACGCGGACAGGCAGATCGCACTGCTGGAAAGCCCGTTCATCCTGCTGCACGACAAGAAAATTTCCAATATCCGCGACTTGCTGCCGGTCCTGGAACAGGTAGCAAAGGCTGGCAAGCCGTTGCTGATAATCGCCGAAGATGTCGACGGCGAGGCGCTCGCCACGCTCGTGGTCAACAACATCCGTGGCATTCTCAAGACTTGCGCGGTGAAAGCGCCCGGCTTTGGTGATCGCCGCAAGGCGATGCTCGAGGATATCGCCATTCTCACGGGCGGTACAGTAATTGCCGAGGAAGTTGGTCTCTCACTGGAGAAGGCAACCCTCGCGGAACTGGGGCAAGCCAAACGGGTGGAAGTCGGCAAGGAAGAAACCACCATCATCGATGGCGCCGGGGACACCAAGAACATCGAAGGCCGTGTGAAGCAGATTCGTGCTCAGATCGAAGAAGCGACCAGCGACTACGATAAGGAGAAATTGCAGGAGCGCGTGGCAAAGCTGGCCGGCGGCGTGGCGTTGATCAAGGTCGGCGCGGCTACCGAAGTCGAGATGAAGGAGAAAAAAGCGCGAGTGGAAGATGCGCTGCATGCTACCCGGGCTGCGGTGGAAGAAGGTATTGTTCCCGGCGGTGGTGTCGCGCTGCTGCGCACCCGTACCGCGGTGGCGAACCTGAAAGGCGACAACCACGACCAGGACGCCGGAATCAAGATCGTTCTGCGCGCTCTGGAAGAGCCGCTGCGCCAGATCGTTGCAAACTGCGGCGACGAGCCTTCCGTGGTCATCAACAAGGTCCTGGAAGGGTCTGAGAACTTCGGTTATAACGCGGCGAGCAGCGAATATGGCGACATGGTTCAAATGGGTGTGCTCGACCCCACCAAAGTCACGCGTTATGCATTGCAGCATGCCGCTTCTGTCGCGGGTCTGATGCTCACCACTGATGCGCTGGTAGCGGAAGTGCCTAAGGAAGAGGCTGCCGGCGGCGGTATGGGCGGCGGCATGGGTGGTATGGGTGGAATGGGCGGTATGGGCGGCATGGACATGTAAGGTTGGCCCACGCCAACTGTACCAACTATGCAATAAGCTGTGCAATAAAAAACCCCGCCGCGGCGGGGTTTTTTATTGCAGCCGCGCGTCAGGACAGCGTCCATTCATGGATATCCTTTGTATGAATCCATCCGGCCAATCTAAATCTATATTGGCTGATTGAACGGGTTTTGTCCCGCGGAACGCAGCGATAAGTGTGATTGATGAGATAATGCGTTTTTTTGCTTGAACGGCGGTTCAGCGATGACAAATTATCGCCTTTTTAATAACTTATCATGACCCCAGACCAGTATTGCCAGGAAAAAGCTGTTCAAAGCGGTTCGAGCTTCTACTACAGCTTTCTCTATCTGTCTCCTGAGAGACGTCGTGCCATTACTGCACTCTACGCTTTTTGTCGAGAGGTGGACGATGTTGTGGACGAGTGTATGGATGCGTCAGTAGCGCGAGTAAAGCTTGCATGGTGGCGACAGGAAGTTGCTGCCATCTTCGATGCAGACGGGAGCAAGCCCAGCCATCCCGTAGCGCAGGCATTGGCCGGCGTGGCAAGCACGTTCAATCTGACCGCAGGCCGCCTGAACGAGATCATAGACGGCATGGAAATGGATCTTGACTATAATCGCTACGCGGATTTCGATACGCTTCGGCACTACTGTTACCACGTGGCAAGCGTAGTGGGATTGTGCTCTGCCGAGATATTCGGCTATCGCAATCCGAAAACGCTCGAATATGCCCAGGATCTCGGGCTTGCATTTCAGCTTACAAACATCATACGCGATGTCGGCGAGGACGCCCGACGCGACCGTATTTATCTGCCCCAGGACGAACTTGCGCGCTTCGGGGTGAGCAATGAGGATATACTCCAGTCGCGCGAAACGGATAACTTCAAGCGCTTGATCGAATTTCAGATCGAGCGGGCTGAAAGTTATTATGCCCGCGCTTTTGCGGCATTACCGGAGGAGGATCGTAAGAGTCAGCGCTCCGGGATAATTATGGCGGCGATCTATCAGGCCTTGCTGAAGGAGATCAAGGCTGATGGATGTCATGTGATGCGGCAGCGTATAAGTCTGACGCCGTTGCGCAAGCTCTGGATAGCGTGGAAAACCTGGATGAAAGGGTAAAGTGCGTTGACCCCCTAGCCCGAGGCGAGGAGGATTAAGGGGGTTAAAGGGAGCAGGGTGTCAAAGTGGCGGGTGTTCAATCGCCCAATTTCTGACAGCTGCCGCCCTGATCGCATCACCTTTATTTCAAAGACAACGGAAACGTTTCGTGATACCGCTTGCCGCTGGCTGCGGTATGGTGAGCCAAGTGCAACCTATCTTAACGGAAATTCGTTTCCAGCCCTAAGTATCTTTTATGAACGATTTGAAAAACTACATTGCGCCAAAGGACCTGCTCAAGAATCGTGTAATCCTGGTTACCGGCGCGGGCCAGGGTATCGGTCGAACTGCTGCGCTGACATATGCCGCGCATGGCGCCACGGTTATTTTGCACGGGCGAAACGTGAAGAAACTGGAAAGCGTTTATGACGAAATCGAGGCAGGAGGCGGGGCTCAGCCGGCAATTTTTCCGCTGGATCTGGAAAAAGCAGGGGACAAGGATTTTGCCGCTATTGCCCATGCAATTAAATTGCAGTTGGGCAGACTGGATGGCATTTTGCATAATGCGGCGTTATTATTCAACCTGACACCGCTGGAGACCCAGACGCTGGAGGAATGGCTCGCTCTGCTGCGGGTAAACCTCATTGCGCCGTTTGCCTTGACCCGTGCCTGCCTTCCGCTGCTGAAGGCTTCTCCTGATGCAAGTGTCATTATGACGTCCGATGCGCACGGACATGTTCCCGCCGCATACTGGGGTGGTTTTGCAGTAGCCAAGGCTGGAGTGGAGGCTCTGGTCAAGATCCAGGCGCAGGAGTGGGAAATTCTTCCCACTCTGCGTATCAATACCTTGATTCCGGGGCCCGTACATACCCCCCAGCGAACCAGGACTCACCCGGGTGAAGTCAAGCAGAGTTTGCGCCAGCCGCAGGAGCTGATGTCCTGCTACTTGTATCTTATGGGTCCCGACAGCAAAGCGGTCAGTGGCAAAACGGTATTCTGCTAGCTCCTGCACATCGCGTTGCCCTCCATCGGCCCGACTTGCCGAAGGCGCTTGGCTGCTGTCGCTGGTAGAAACGAGTATAATTGTGGTCCATCCAGAATGAAAAGCCTGCGAAAGTGGCGGAATTGGTAGACGCACCAGATTTAGGTTCTGGCGCCGAGAGGTGTGGGGGTTCGAGTCCCCCCTTTCGCACCAGGGATGGTGAACAGGTCTGAGCGATGCGCGGTGACCGCTATCGGGGTTCCCTGGCCCTTCATGATAAATAAATAATGTCAATCCCTCAGGAAATTTAATGCAGACAAATGTTGAAAAGCTCGGTGCGCTGGAGCGTCGCCTTAACGTTTCAGTCCCCCAGGAAAAAATCGAAACGGAAGTTGAGAATCGCTTGAAGCGACTGGCGCGGACAGCGAAATTTCACGGATTTCGGCCGGGCAAGGTACCCTTGAAAATTGTCGCGCAGCAGTATGGCCCGCAGGTTCGGCAGGAGGTCATGGAAGATGTGCTGAAAAAGAATTTCAGCGAGGCCGTGCGCGAGAATAATCTGCGGGTGGCGGGTTATCCGCGCTTCGAGCCCAAGCCGGTAGAAAATGATACCGCTCAGGTTGAATTTAGTGCGATATTTGAGGTCTATCCCGATATCGTTCTCGGCGATCTTGGCGGTGCGCGTATTGAACGCCCTGTGGTCGAAGTTACCCCTGCCGATGTGGATAAAACACTGGAGGTGCTGCGTAAGCAACGGGTTGAGTTTGAGCCTGCAGATCGGCCGGCGGGGGCGGGTGATCGAATCAATATCGACTATCGCGGCTTGATCGACGGAGCTGAGTTTGCGGGCGGTAAAGCTGAGAATTTCAGTCTCGTGCTTGGCGAAGGAAGGCTTCTCAAGGACTTCTAAGAGCCTCTTCTCGGCATGAGCACCGGTCAGAGCAAAACATTTGAAGTTACCTTTCCATCGGACTATCATGGAAAGGAGGTCGCAGGAAAAACGGCTACATTTGAAGTGAAGTTCAATGGAGTGGAGTCTTCGAGACTGCCCGAAGTGGACGCCGACTTTGTCGCTTCGCTTGGTATTGCC
>DATEEZ010000179.1:0-4176 GCA_035280905.1 Nitrosospira sp. | reverse complement strand
CGGCAAACCAGGCATGATTATTGTTTGTGCGGATCTTGTTGATAAAACCCCCGGATCATCATTTCCGCGAAATCGAAATCCATTAATTTTAGATAAATTCCTGAAAAAATCTGAATACCCGCTTTTGGTGGATATGACTTCATGATGGATGGGTGCTTGGAGTTCTCAGCATTCATAGTGGAAACTGTCTTAACCCCAATGGCAGCAAGCTTTTAGAGCCTTGACTGCTAACTTGTTCTGGACGGAAATCATCTTTTCCAGAAGAAGGTCCTTTGTTTATACTGAACCGATTAGCAGCATGAAAGGACGCAAATGATATTCCGTCAACTGTTCGAACCGCTATCCAGCACCTATACGTACCTGCTCGGCTGCGAGCAAACAGGGCAAGCCTTACTGATCGATCCGGTGATTACGGAAGTTGAGCGTGATCTGGCGGAGATACGGCGGCTGGGATTGACTTTGACTTATAGCGTGGAGACGCATATTCATGCAGACCATATTACCGCTGCACTCGAACTGAAAAAACAGACTGGCAGCAAAATTGCTGGACCGGCTTATGACCGGTTGACCTGCACTGACTTGGGCATTGAAGAAGGCAAGCTCTTTCAGCTGGGAAGCATTACACTGCAGCCACTATATACGCCCGGTCATACCGACGGTCATTTCGCATACGAATGCGGCGACAGGGTGTTCACTGGCGATGCGTTGTTGATTGAAGGGTGCGGACGCACCGACTTTCAGAATGGCGACGCCGCCACGCTTTTCAAAAGCGTGAGAGAAAAACTGTTTTCCTTGCCTGATGACTGCCTGGTATATCCTGCACATGACTACAACGACCGCCGCGTTTCTTCCATTGCACAGGAAAAGAAACGGAATCCGCGACTGGGAAGCGACGTTACTCTGGAAGAATTCCAGGACATCATGGCAAACCTGAAATTGCCGCTGCCGAAGTTCATTGATTATGCGGTGCCGGGAAATCGATCATGCGGCCTTTGCCCGGATCACCTGCCGGACAACTTGCAAAATTATTGCCTGCACATAACTGAAAGCCCGCAGGGGTAGCCGGATGATGTTTCGGTTCGCCCTCCCGGAGAATGGGAGGAACTCATCCTTTCAGCTAATACCTTACCGCTCGCGGATGAATGCCGGCTTTCAACGCCTGGATCGCTTCATCCGCATCCTTCACTGTATGAAGTCCGAGAGGACAGAAAAAATACCGGAAAAGCGCGCGCTGCGGGTAGTTCTGGGCAATACTTTCGAGATCGGCCCATTTCGACAGCCTTGCCCGTGCCCAGGTTTTATCTTTGCGTCCATAGGCATAGGTTCTTTTCTCGTTGGTCTGGCAGCGTATTCCCTCGTAGCTCACATTCATCGCATCGGTAGAGGACTTGACGACAAGGGTGTAACGCACAACACCGTCTTCTCCCACTGTAATAGACGCACTATCGACGTAATGAGTATTTGAACTTGCGGGGCCGGCATCGAATTGCAGCAGATTTTCCTGTTCGGGATAAGGAGGCAATTCCGCCTGCAGTTCAACCCAGGGCCGTTCGTGATCGAACTCATATTCGAATTTTTGTTGCTGGGCAAAAGCTGAAATCGATGCAGTCGAAAGCAACAACCAGAATATGAGCAGGTAAGTTCTCATCATCCCGGGAAATCCGGGGTCAAGTCCTCCATCAAAGCATTCCGCACTGCCGCATCCACTTCCTGCTCCGGCACCTTATAGGCAGGATGATCAATGCCCATGCTCAAAGAGGCGCCTTCACGCAACGCCTTTATCATTTCCGGCGCCAACTCGAATCGCAGAAAATGGACGGAAGCGGTCTTTTTTTCATTCTCCCGATCCAGATCTTCATCCGCAATGGCATAGACCGCATCGAAGCCGTTCACCTTTACCCACACCTGGTCCTCTATGCCTATCAATTCCGCCAATCTGGCTACCCGTTCCACGGGGTCCGGGTATTCGATCATCATTGTTGCCTTCCAGTTGGCTCCATCCGGGACGAGCGGATTGTAGGCTTCCAGTTCCTCCTGAATGCCCGCTTCCTCAAAAATCTTCTCTACCCGCAGCATCTCCTGGACTTGATACCGTACCGTCAACTCATCCTCGAAAATGAGTGTCACGTTCGTGCCGAGATGTACCTTGCGGTTACGTTTGTGCTCCATTACGCGCGCACGGAATTCCTGCCGCGACTTTGCGTAATCTTCCAGGGTCATCAGGCTGCTGCGTGTGATCGGAGGCATAATTATTATTTGATCATGATAATGAATAGAGGCAACGCCAGCGGAACATAGGCAGTCGTTCAGGCCAGCCCGTATGCGATGCGGATGAGGGTCAGGGGGTGCGCCTTCTGCGCACTTGTCTCCCCCATGCCCTGCTCGATATGGCGGCCTGCGATTGCACAATCGGAACTGATGTAGTCAGGACCATGCTGAGCCATTTGCCTGAACACGGGCTTGCCGATTTTCATGGAATCGGCAAAGTATTCGCTTTTTACGCCCCAGGTGCCGTCGTGCCCGGAGCAGCGCTCCACCACGGTCACCTTTGTGTCGGGCACCATCTGCAACAGATCTTTCGTCTTCTGCCCGATATTCTGCACCCGCAAGTGGCAGGGGATGTGGTATGAAACCTTGCCTAGCGATTTCTTGAAATCTGTTTTCAACAGCCCATCGCGGTTTCGCAACGTCAGATATTCGAAGGGGTCGAGCATCGCTTTGGCTACCGCCTTCACATCCTCATCTTCCGGGAACATGAGCGGCAATTCCTGTTTATACATGAGGGTACATGACGGTACGGCAGTGAGTATTGCATAGCCTTCCCTGGCCAGTTTCGCCAGTAAGGGAATATTTTTTTCCTTGAGTTCTTTCACCGCGTGCAAGTCGCCCAGTTCCAGCTTCGGCATTCCACAGCAGGCTTCTTTTTCTACCAGCCGCACTGGAATCTGGTTATGGTCCAGTATCTTCAGTAAATCGTGCCCTATTCCTGGCTCGTTATAGTTGATATAGCAGGTGGAATAAATGGCCACCTTCCCCGGTGTCCGCTCGCCGTTGCGCACTTCATGGTCCGCTTTCGGCCGGGCAGTCTTGCGAAATTTGTGACTGTCGTACTCCGGCAATCTGCGCTCTGCGTGAATGCCAAGCATGCTATCCATCAGCTTGCGGGTGGCGGGCGCCTTGTTGATCGCATTTACCGCCTGGACAACAACGGGAATACTGGCAAGCTTGCCCACTGCATCAGTGCTGGACAACAGCTTGTCACGGAAACGCACGTCGCCTTTTTTGTGCTTGACCGCCTTGGCACGCAGCATCAGGTGCGGAAAATCGACATTCCATGGATGAGGAGGCACGTAAGGGCACTTCGTCATGGAGCACATATCGCAGAGATAGCAGCGGTCCACTACCTCCCAATATCTGGATTTCTCCACCGCGTCCAGTTCGCCGGTCGGTCCCTCATCTATAAGATCGAACAAGCGCGGAAACGCGGTGCAAAGATTCACGCAGCGGCGGCACCCGTGGCAAATATCGAAGATGCGCTCCATCTCCGCGAACAGCTTCGGCTCGTCATAATATTCCGGGTTTTCCCAATCGATGGGAAGGCGCTTTGGCGCCTCCAGGCTGCCTTCGCGGGTGGTCATGCGTGAAAATGAATGGGAAAATAAAACAGATGGAAATTCAGATGGAAATTCCGGGGTAGTACTCTTAGGCAGTACAGACGGAAGGAACGGGATTCAAGGCCGATCCCTTCCGCATGTTGTCTATAGTCGCCTATCGAGTTACTTGTCGAGTCGTTAGTCGCCCAGGCTGTCCAGAGCCTTTTGAAAGCGGTTGGCGTGAGAGCGCTCCGCCTTGCCCAGTGTCTCAAACCATTCTGCGATTTCATCGAAACCTTCATCACGCGCAGTTTTAGCCATTCCGGGATACATATCCGTATATTCATGCGTCTCTCCGGCAATGGCTGTTTCAAGATTGGCGCGGGTCGAACCAAATGGCAAACCGGTGGCGGGATCTCCGCTCGCCTCCAAATATTCGAGGTGGCCGTGCGCATGTCCGGTTTCGCCTTCAGCAGTCGAACGGAAAACCACTGCAACATCGTTTTGCCCTTCCACATCCGCTTTGTTTGCGAAGTAGAGATAACGCCGGTTCGCCTGCGATTCGCCGGCAAAAGCCGCTTTC
>DATEEZ010000178.1:0-3216 GCA_035280905.1 Nitrosospira sp. | reverse complement strand
CCTCAAAATAAGCAGCAGCATCGAGAACCTGCTTCGGGTCGTCGCCTTGCTCCGCGATCATCTTCGCAGTTTCTCTGTAGTCCTTTGCCAGCGATTTTGCCTGTTCCGGAAATAACGGTTCGCGCGCCTTCAGCTTGAGATCGTTCGCCTGCAGTATCTTTTTCCGATTCTCATCCTCCATTTGCCTGGACGTTTTGGCGTCTCACCAGCCTTTTCAGAGACCGCACTCGCTAAAGCGGGGATTCCGGCGATATTGGAAAGCGAGAATGCGACAAGCAACAGAGTGGGGAGAAGCCTGATCGGAGGAAGATCACCCGCATCCTGAAATCCCTCGGCTGTTTAGGGTGTTTAGGAAACACTCGCGCACTACGAACGTTCATCGGGTCAACCCCCTGTCGACCACGTATGCTGTAGCCTTCGTATCCAGGTTAATATCTCCGATAAGCTGGCCGCCGTACAACTCTCCACCGGAAAGACCGGTGACACGGAGATGAGGAACTGATTTGTTTGCCGACAAAATAATCTGGTTGGTCGTTCGGTTCCACGTTGCATCGATCACCGCGGATTTAGCGTTGAGGTGTTCCGCAGTGTGGTCGCCGATTTCATAATAAGGAAGATTCTTGACTGGAAGGTTGAACAGCCGCTCATATTCAGTGAAGACTGCGTCGAGCCAGTCAAATTGAAGCGCATTGCCGTTTTCATCGTATCGGGCAAGATTCGACTGATGAAAAAAATGCGGCCACCGGTTAAAGCTCAACATATGTCGCACCGCCATATCCGCCTCGATTGCGAGGATTTCCCGGTAACTCCGGGGCGAGCAAACCATTTCCTTACTTCTGCATGGATTCTGTCCCGTGTCGACGTACTGTTGATAGTACATGTGATTGTACTCGTCCTCCAGTTGGGAAGGATTTGTCACGTTATAAAAAATATCGGTCGGCCAGCGAGGCAGCATTAGCCGGTCCGTTTGGCTGCCATCGTCGTACTGAGCGATATACTGTTCAACGTTTTGCGCCCTTCGTGACGTATCGGCAGCAAGATATTCCACGCCCTCAGTAGCAGCAGCCTGAAGAAACAGCGGGTTGGCGCCGCCCGCGTCAAACGCTATGTCGTCAGCTCGTACGTCCAGCATTTCCGGATGCGATCCTTGCATAATGGTGCATTTCGGGTCTTCCATGCCGGAATGCATGCCACTTATGAGCACGCGGTCGTTCTCGTTTCTTTCGGGAAGATCCAGGAGCTCCCATACCTTCTGATTCCTTTTGATTTCCGCCTTTATCGCCTCGATACTCGTAAAGGTGGGGTAATCGCAAGGGGTGTCGGCCGGAACGGGCGGTTTGTCCATGGACGCATGCGTGAAGGTATGGTTGATAAAGCGGAAATGCATTTTGTTGGCTGCCACCGCTGCTACCAGATCATCCTTCCAATTTGCAGCAAGCGGCATCGCATCCGGACTCACCACCGCTCCCACCCCATTGAACGGGAAATCCAGCTTGAAATTCCCTGCCGTCGGGTGTGCGGCGCGCAGACCGGCCTGATTGCTTACCGCATTGGTTATGTCAGCGCCAGTCAGGCGATGGGTATAGGCAGCAGCGTTCTCCTTATGGAGAGCAGGATTCCATGTACGGCTGCGAGAAAACAGATCATCCACATGCACAGCAAGATGGATGAAGCGTGAACCGACGAAAACCCCCTGGGTTGCCCAGTTGACGAACTCATAAGCCAGGACTTTCGAATGCGTGAAGAACGAAGCATGCGTAATCGTCGAAATCAGCACTTCGCGCGCCGGTGCTGGTTGATCAGGCGTCATGTATCGCACGATGGATAGCAGCGCTTCGCCCTGACCGGTTTGCAAAAGAGGTTCGACGTAGGGTATTGAGCCATCCCTCAGGCGGTTCATATCGTTTCGAGGATGGGTTGCAAAGGCAAGGGAGGTAATTGGAAGCGAGTTATCCTTGTTTACATATTCAAAGACTTCCTTGCTGTACCTGCCCGGTATCGTCCACAGTGCATCATAATTGTTTCCGGTTGAGGAGTAGACAAGACCATAATCCAGGTAGACGCCGTAAGGCCGTTCCGGGTCCGCGTACCTGGCCGGCCACCCTGACAATACCGCTTCCCGCACCCGAAAGTTTTTCTCGTAATTGTGCAGTATGTCCCATTCGGCGGGGGTGAAGCGTGGGATGAGGTCAGCATCGGTGAGGATGACACCATTGTAGTTGCCAACACAACCTGCATCCTCGGCTTTGCATACAGCTCCTTTTGAAGAAGTAGCCAGAAACGCTGGTGTCAAATCCTGCGTCTTGGCATTCAACACGGCATATGGCACGCCCATTTCTTCGAGGACAGGTTTGATATAGGCTAGTCCCAGGTCTTCCGCCACTTCCCCTGTGGAAACAACCAGGATCCTCAGTTTGACGGCATTATCAGCATGCGCTGGAGCCATTACGGCAATCAAGGGAATCAACATCGCCGCTGCCGAGAGGAGCGTGCGTTTTATCCCAATGACAGGATTCCGCTTCATGAATGAAGTCTCCTCCCTCGAAACAAAATGTAAGGGTTGGTAAATCTCCTCAGTTTCCAAGTCTGCTTTTTCTCCGTTTTTCATATGTCACTATCGCTATTTTTAGCAATAAGTCATTCATATACGCGTGTCGCAAAATTTGAAGTCGTGCGTTTATCGGTCAACCTTGAATGCACTGCAAAGCATGTCGATCACACATGGAAT
This sequence comes from Nitrosospira sp., assembly GCA_035280905.1. Lineage (GTDB taxonomy): Bacteria > Pseudomonadota > Gammaproteobacteria > Burkholderiales > Nitrosomonadaceae > Nitrosospira. The sequence continues at coordinate 488 of DATEEZ010000178.1, read as the reverse complement.
CATTAATTAACGCCGAAATCGTTGGAATAGGAGACAGACACATGCTTTCTTAATGATGTTCTTCCTGCATCTATATCATATAGAACCGGGACAGGTGCCATTGTTCCGGCTGTTTTAGTATGTTTGAAAAACGCTTCCCCTGCCAGCCAGGAGGGGGAATCTGTTACGGTTTCAATCCTTAACCTGAATAACAACCGGGAGATAAGCATGCAAAGCATCCAAAGGATTACCCCTGTTTGTGGTTTGATAATCAAGCCGAAGAGGCAGCAGAATTTTATGCGGGCATCTTCAAAAATTCCAGAATTGCGAAAATGAGTTCGAGAAACGTCGGTGCGCTCAATGCGTCTTGGCAATGGTCACAGGCCTGTGGCTTGCTCGGACCTTCGGCGCGCGCCTCGTGATCATCCCGATTTTTAGGGCAACGCGCTCTGCGGAGGATTTATTCAGCCGTTCCCTATGTCATCTGATTAGATAAAGCTTCGCGGTGC
>DATEEZ010000177.1:0-10811 GCA_035280905.1 Nitrosospira sp. | reverse complement strand
TTCAGCTTCAGAAGATACCGCTCCGATCCTGATTGACATTTATTATTATTGTCGTTGTTATTGTTATTACTGCTCCCCTCCTCTGTATTTATCCGTTCACTCAGCTTCGAGAAGCCTGGCGGGGATGAAGCGTATACTGCTTCAATTCACTTCTCGTCTCATCGGGTGACGTCTAATCAGACGCTCCGGAAGCTATGGTGCACGTTCGGTACGCCTGTTATTAAAAGGGAGTCAGATATACAATAAGCAAATGTCGTGCCAGTTATTGTTGGCTTGAAAAAACAGGAGCTTACGTGTCAAACCGTACTTTACAGATGCACAAGTGTAAGAAACCTCGGCAAATAGCGGGTACATCTGGTCATGCCGTCTGACAAAAGCAGAAAAAACAAACCGTCGGCTTCCCTTCAAAATTTTGTAGCGTCCATTCATTCAATTTGTCTCCGGTGCGCTTCCCTATCTCTCTTTCTGCTCTGCTCGCTCTTCGCTTGCCTCAAAAGCCCGAATGCGTTTTACTAGAAGATTAGGGCAGTGGAATTGTTCAGATATACTTTATAGGGGCAATGACCGCTCCACGAGAGGAATAAAGTAACCGACACCGGGAAAGGTTGCACCAGGAAGAGCGGAAAAGCTTATCCTGGCAAGTGTCTCCTGAGGATAATCATGATGCCGGAGAATCAGGGCAGCAATTCACCAATGGTATTGCGCCGCGTCACCGGCGCCGAGGGAATTCAGTGCGTGATTGTTGAAGGGCACTGCACCCTCACTGCTATCGGAGAGCGGATTCAACTAATTGCTGCGGAGCTTTCCAAGTACGCAACCGAATCGGAACTGCGCTGGGATCTTACACAGGTGGCACAGATGGATGACGCGGGAGCTGTTCTCCTGTGGCACGGCTGGGGTGGCCACCGGCCCCCATATCTGTTTGTAAAACCCGAGCACGAAAGGTTTTTCGAGCACCTGGAAGAATTGCCGGCACCTCCCCCCCCCGTAACACGGGACCGGCTGTGGCCAATCACGGTGCTGGGAAAGGCGGTTTTCCTGTTGTGGGCGCATTTTGTCGGTCTCGTGATTTTGGCGGGCCAACTGGTGCTGGAAATAAGGTATCTGGCAGGCCACCCCTCGCGAATACCGTGGCGCGAAATTTCCGCGAATCTGTACCGAACCGGGGCACAGGCGCTAGGTATTACAGCGCTCGTCGGGTTTCTCATCGGTGTCGTATTAAGCTATCTCTCTTCCCGGCAACTGCAAATATTTGGAGCGGATATCTTCATCGTCAACATTCTTGGCGTCAGCGTTATCCGGGAGCTTGGACCCATGCTTGCCGCCATCCTCGTTGCCGGCCGTTCCGGTTCATCGATGACTGCGCAACTGGGCGTGATGCGGGTAACGGAAGAATTGGATGCCCTGACGGTCATGGGTATTCCCCACAGCCTTCGGCTGATCCTGCCGAAGGTAATCGCCCTGGGTCTTGCCATGCCACTCGTTGTGCTATGGACAAGCGCCGTTGCACTGATAGGAGGAATGGTTGTTGCCGAGCTCCAGCTTGGGCTGGGCTACAAGTTTTTTTTGAGCAGGCTTCCGGATGTGGTCGCCGTCTCCAATTTATGGCTGGGGCTGGGCAAAGGGATTGTGTGCGGGATGGCAATTGCCTTGATTTCGTGCCACTTCGGTTTGAGAATCAAATCCAATACGGAAAGCCTGGGCGAAGGCACAACGAACTCCGTGGTCACCTCTATTACCGTGGTGATTATTATCGACGCAATTTTTGCCGTGATTTTTTCGGAAGTAGGGTTAAGGTAAAGTGAGAGTCGATGCCGAAAGATAACTGTATTATCGAGGTAGAGGGGCTGTATACCCGGTTCGGCAACCACGTCGTGCATGAAAATATCGGGCTTTGCGTGCAGTACGGAGAAGTATTGACGTTGGTGGGGGGGTCCGGTAGCGGCAAGACGGCGCTCATGAGGCAGATGCTGGGTCTCGAGACACCCACACAGGGCACGGTGCGGGTTTTCGGAGAACCTCTGCGCGGCCGGGATCGTCAACAGATGCAGAACATGCGAAATCGCTGCGGTGTACTGTTCCAGAAAGGCGCACTGTTCAGCGCGTTGTCGGTCTATGACAATATAGCCCTGCCCATGCGCGAGCTGCGTATGCTGGACGAAAACATGATTCGCGATCTCGTGATGCTCAAGCTTGAAATGGTGGAAATCGAGCCTATCCACGCAAACAAGATGCCTGCCGAGCTTTCCGGCGGCATGATCAAGCGTATTGCGCTGGCGCGCGCGATGGCGCTTGATCCGGAACTCCTGTTTCTTGACGAACCAACGGCCGGGCTCGATCCGGAGCTGAGCGAAGGATTCGTCAAACTCATCAAGACGATGCAATCCGAACTGACATTTACGATTGTCATGGCAACTCACGACCTCGACACGCTGGTGGCGCTTTCCGATCGTGTCGCGGTACTAGCCGACAAGCGCCTGGTGGCGTTGGGGGCCCTGCGAGAGGTAATAAACACCAAACACCCCTTCATTTCAAATTTTTTCTTTGGGGTGCGAGGCAGAAAGACGTTGAAAAACAACAGCAGTATCTTATAGGGGGACGATTATGGAAAACCGTGCCCACGCCCTTGCGGCGGGTTTATTCGTAATTATTCTGGGTATAGCGCTGGCGGCTGCCGTCATGTGGTTCGGCGGCGACACGATGACGCGCGCCAAATACATGCTCGTGTCGGAGGTTCCGGTTTCAGGCCTGAATTCTCAGGCAACAGTGCGTTACCGGGGAGTTACAGTCGGTAAAGTCGAGAACATCAAGCTGGATAAAAAAGACCCGCATAAGATTCTGATTCAAATCGCAGTGGACAAGAATGTGCCCCTAACCCGGAATGCATTTGCCCAGCTGGGTTACCAGGGTTTGACGGGTCTTGCATACGTGCAGTTGAATGACGAGGATGGTGAGGCCGAGCAGCTGGAAACTGACTCGGATGAACCCGCGCGAATTCCCTTGCGCCCCTCGTTATTCGACAGCATCACCAGTTCGGGCCAGCGCCTGCTCGGTACCGCCAGCGTGTTGATCGAAAGAATGAATCTCCTCCTGGAAGACGAGAATCGGACGCGATTCATGCATATACTGGAAAATACGGAAAAGGCGACAGATCGGCTATCCAAGGTTCTCAGCCAGCTGGAGCCTGGACTCAAAACAATCCCGGGTCTCACTGCCGAGGCAAGTTCCGTGATGAAAAATGCTGACCAGCTTGTAGTCGACCTCAACCAGATGACATCCAGGCTGAACCGTCAAGGAGGAGCCATCGATGGTCTTTCCGTGGCCACGGTAGAGCTGGGTGAAACCATGCGATCATTGCGGGAAGCAACGGAAGGCATCAAAAATACCACCCGCAGCGTTGACAGGGTTCTACTCCAACTGGAAGAACAACCTACAAGCCTGCTGTTTGGCCGTCCTCCCCCGCCGCCGGGCCCCGGAGAGCCTGGTTTTGTACCGCCAGGGAATAGATGAGATGAAAAAATACCTGGTTCTTGCAGTGGCAATTGCAGCGATGGGGGCGTGTGCCGCTATCCGTAATCCAGTGCCGGTAGCGGTATATGATTTCGGATTACAGTCCTTCCCGATGCAACTCAACGCAGCTGATGCGAGGGGAAACAAGCAACTGCGGACAAGTCTGCTGGTCGCTGATGCCGTTGCACCTGGGTGGCTCGACAGCACGGCCATTCATTACCGCCTGGCCTATGATGACCCCACGCGCTTCCTCGCTTACCGCAGCAGCCGCTGGGCCTCCACACCGGCAAAGCTGCTCACGCAGCGCGTCAGAACGCGCATTGCCGCGGTAAATGAACAGGGGGTAATGAATACTGGCGAAGGCACTCGTGCAGATTATACGTTGCGGCTCGATCTTGAAGAATTTGCTCAGGTGTTTGATACGCCTTCCAGGAGTAACGCCATTGTGCGACTTCGCGCCAGTCTTGTTGACCGCGCCACCCGTTACGTAATTTCCCAGCGAAGCTTTGGAGTAGAGCTGGCGGCGCCAACAGCAAATGCCGCCGGCGCCGTGAAGGCCCTTACGGAGGCGAGTGATCAATTGATTGAAAGCCTGATCGGATGGCTTGAGCAGGAACTTGCGAGTGAACGAAAGGAAGGTTTTTCGGAAGGGTGATGTTTTTCACGAGCCTGAGATTAATGGCCAAATGGCGTCTACTTCCGGCATCTGCTGCTTCCCCGCCCAATTTGCGTGGCTTGGCTCCAGCCACATCACTCCCCTCGCTGGGAACCCCCCACGTCCCCATCAAATACGAGCGGCTGGTATGGCAGTGCGGGTACGGGAATCAGATACAAACCCGGGGCTAAGCTGCTAACCTGTCAACCTGTCAACCTGTCAGCTTGAACGCTTTTAAGCCTCAAACGTCATCTTTCAGATACCACATTTGTATGAGGAAATACGTATGAAATATTTACTTACCCTGGCCGCGAGCTTGCTTGCGCTGTCACTGCTCAGCGCTTGCGCAGGCAAGGTTCCCCTGCTGAAAAGCGGCTCATCCGTAAAATCCGCTGAATCGGACTATCCAACCGTGGAGCGCCCGGTCGCAGGATGCGCAGAGGGTGAAAAGCAGTTCGATTGCGACCGGCGCGCCATACTCGCCATGCAGGGTGGATACGAAGTCCAGTTTAAATTCGACGAAACTGTCGTGCTGCAGCCAGGCTACAAGCGCCGGGAGCCGAAGCGCAGCATGGGATTCGAGTTCGTGCTCGTAGCGGAAGATACCGGCCGCAAGATTTCACTGCAACACATCCTGGTGATGGGCGGGGGTGCGATCACCAAGCACTGGCGCCAGGACTGGGTCTATGAATCGCCTGCACGCTGGGTCTACACCGGGAGCCGGCGGTTCGAGCAACGAAAGCGCGATCCCGCTGAAGTACCGGGAACATGGACACAACTGGTTTACGAAGTAAACGACGCGCCGCGCTATTCGGGTAATGGCAAATGGAACCACCGATACGGTGTATCGACCTGGACATCCGAGCGCAACTGGCGGCCGTTGCCCCGCCGCGAATACACCAAGCGCAGCGACTACCAGATCATCAATACGGAGAATCGCCATACTATTGCACCCCAGGGGTGGACTCATGAGCAGGACAATACCAAGGTCATCCAAACAAAAGATGATAAGGATGTAGTATTGGTGCGCGAGTTCGGTTTCAACGAATACCGGCGCATTAAAGGCTATGACTTTCAACCTGCGGTAAACTACTGGAACGATACTTCCGCCTTCTGGGCAGATGTGCGCAAGCGTTGGGAAAATGAATTCACTACGTATGGCTCAATTACGCTATCGGTCGTTCCCGGTGATGAGTCCTTTAACATGGCGGTCCTGGATCTAGCCGATGCGTACAGGAAGGACCCTCAGGCCGATATCTACCACAAAAAGCTCGAAGATATCTTTAGCAAATACGTCAACGTCAGAAAGACACAGACTAGCCTCAGATAGAGGCAGTTCCAGTTCTCATCTACTTGAGCATGCCAAACACCCTGCGGACCAGTTCACTATCCTGATCCGTAGGGTTGTCGCGTATGGCCTGTTCCTCCTCCGCCATCAGCAGATAAATTCCGTCCAGCGTTTTTTGCGTGACATAGTTTTCTATATTTGCGTGCTTTTCCGAAATCAATCCAAGCTTCGCGCCCTTCCCGGCAAAGTCATTGTATTTTTTCAGCACGCCCGCCTGCTCGGTAGCTTTTTTTACGATAGACAAAAATTGATCGGAGAGCAAGTCAGATGAAGTGTTACGGAAGTACCGCGTCGCGCCGTCGTCTCCGACTGCAAGTATCGCTTTCGCATCCTCCACAGGCATATCCTGCACCGCATCTATCAGCAACGCCCTTCCTTCCGCCGCTGCCATTTCGGCAGCATGATTCATAGCCGCAATCAACCCATCAGCATGTTTGTTCATACCCACGGAGCGCATCAGACCCTCTGCTTTCTGCAGAGAACCAGGTAACGGAATTTTTGCTTTGGGGTTATGGAGAAAACCGTTTGGAACACCGAGTGTATCTACCGCGGCGTTTACACTTAGTGTAAGTGCTTGCTTCAGACCATCGGCGGCCTCTTCATCTGCAAGGGCGTCACTTGCTGCAGCGGAAACAGGGATGGAAACAAAAAACCAGACAACAATAGCAGGAATGATGCGCATGGCGTAACTCCTGTCGGGTTTACATAACCGGCCTTGAAATTCCTCTCTTCGCTGATTCTCTTCGCTAAAACTGCTACCTACCTTTGTATGATGCCTGCCTCATGCGCCTGCTGATCCGCATGATAACTGGAGCGGACCATGGGCCCGCAGGCAGCATTGCTGAAACCCATTTCGATTGCCGCGCGTTCAAATTCCTTGAATGCCTCCGGCGTGACATACCGCATGACAGGAAGATGCCCGATGCCTGGCTGCAGATATTGGCCAATGGTAAGCATCTCGACATCGTGCTCGCGCAAGTCGCGCATGACGGCGAGGATCTCCTCGTCGCTTTCTCCCAGCCCCAGCATCAACCCGGATTTGGTGGGGATATCCGGAAAACGCGCCTTGAAGTCCTTCAATAACCGGAGTGAATGCGTGTAGTCCGCACCCGGACGGCACTGCCGGTAGAGGCGGGGCACCGTTTCGAGATTGTGGTTCAGAACATCAGGCGGACAGGCAAATAATTTCTCCAAGGCTACATCCAGTCTCCCACGGAAATCGGGCACCAGAATTTCTATCTTTGTTTGCGGCGAATGGGCCCGGACCTCACGGATGCAATCCACGAAATGCTGGGCCCCCCCATCCCGTAGATCATCACGGTCAACACTCGTGATAACAACATATTTCAGCCTCATGGCGGCGATGGATTGTGCAAGATGCAGAGGTTCTTCGGGGTCCGGGGGTCGTGGCCGGCCGTGCGCCACATCGCAAAAAGGGCAGCGGCGGGTACAAAGATCGCCCAGTATCATGAAGGTGGCAGTGCCTTTGCCGAAGCATTCACCGATATTGGGGCAGGAAGCCTCCTCGCATACCGTGTGCAGCTTCTGCTCCCGCAAAATCCGCTTAACCTCATAAAACTCCTGGCTGTTGGAGGATCGCACTCTGATCCAGGAAGGTTTGCGCAGCAACTGGCCGGGAGATTGTGGCGTGATTTTGATTGGATTGCGCGCGGTTTTTGCGACGCCTTTCTGGCGACTTTCAAATGTCATGGTAAGGGAGAAACATCTTCTTGATATTGATCCACGTCAATCCGGAATATCGGATCGATTCCTTTGAGGCAGGATAATCGGTTGATATCCATCTTTTTAAATATTCTTGAAAATCATTATTCCAGCCTGGCTCTCAATTTTTCGGCAAGCTTTCCTTGCAGTGCTTCCAGTCCATCGGTTATACCGAGATCACTGGTTTGCGTAACCCTTAAGCCTGCATAGCCACAAGGGTTGATAGCCATAAACGGGGTGAGATCCATGCTGGCATTGAGAGCCATGCCATGGTAACAGCACCCATTTTTTATCTTCAGCCCCAGCGCTGCGATTTTTGCTTCGCCAACGTATACACCCGGCGCATCCTCGTTGCCGCAGGCATCGACACCATAGTCTCCCAGCAAGTCTACCACGGCGGCCTCCATTTTTCTGACGAGGTCGCGCACGCCTAACTTGAGGCGTCGCATATCCAGCAGCAGATACGCGATAATCTGGCCCGGCCCGTGGTACGTGATTTGGCCACCACGATCCGTGCGTACTACGGGAATGCCTGGATTGTAGAGTAAGTGCTCAGGCTTGCCGGCAACACCCTGGGTGTAGACCGGAGAATGTTGCAGTAGCCAGATTTCGTCAGGGGTATTTTGCGTGCGGGTTGCAGTGAACTCCTTCATCGCCTGCCAGGTGGAAAGATAATCCATCACAGCAGCATACCTGACTTCAAGTCCTGAATTAATTGTATGCGCCTCAGGAGAGGGCGCGGACTCCAAGCTTACGGACTGTATCACGGATAGAAGTCTCCGGAATCCGGAACCGGAATCGGAAACTCGCTCGCTAAAGTACCATTACCACGGTAGGATGATCGCACAGTTCCTGATATAGCGCATCCAGTTGTTCGCGAGAAACAGCGCGAATCGTACACGTGAGGCTGAGATAATTGCTTTTTCTGCTGATTCTTACCTCCATGGTCGCCTCGTCAAAATTCGGGGCGTGGCGCTTCACAATTGCCAGTACGTTCTGCGCAAAATCCTGCCGCCGGTATTCCAGTGTTGCGGCACTGGGCGGAGTGCCGGACGGCGATCCGACACGCCCCATGATTTTAATCGGGAAATCACAGGGATATTCGATCAGGCTGCTCTCGTCAGACGAATTCACAGGTTTCACGACCTTCAGGATATCGAAGAGTTGCCTCGCATGGTGGTTTGTTTATAACTCTGGTAGAGCTGGTAAAGCAATTCAAATATTTTTCCGGGTTTTCCTTCACCCACCGACTGGTTATCGAGGCGGGTAATCGGCATGATTTCTTTGGTCGAGGATGTCAGCAAAAGTTCCTCGGCGGTACGCACTTCATGTTCCGTAATCGAGCGAACTTCATGGGGAATGCCATTCGCCTGTGCCAGTTCCAGCACGATGTCATAGGTGATCCCCGGCAGCATCAGGTGATTTTTGGGCGGGGCCAGCAGAATTCCGCTTCTTACGACAAAGATATTGCTTGCCGCCCCCTCGGTCATGAAGCCATCGCGAAACAGCACGGTTTCCATGGCGCCTTCATCGATCGCCATCTGCCGCAGCAGTACGTTGGGCAAGAGCGAAATTGCCTTGATATCGCAGCGTAACCATCGGTTGTCACTGGCCGTGATCGCCACCACACCGGTATGCAGCAGCCCGGATGGCGGCGTCAGCAACGGATTGCTCATAATAAAGACAGTGGGGGCGACACCTTCTGGAAAGGCATGGTCGCGCCGGGCCACCCCTCGGGTAATATGCAGATAGATATACTGATCCTCGCCTTCATTCAGGGCGACGATTTGTTCAAGCAAATGCGTCCATTCGCTGTCTGAATGCGGATTTTGCAGGCGAATGCCATCAAGACTGTGCTGAAGCCGGCGCAGGTGCTCAGCCAGACGAAAAGGTTTTCGGGAATAGGCAGGAATAACCTCATATACCCCGTCACCAAAAATAAAACCCCTATCCAGCACAGGGATGCGTGCTTCTTCGATTCTGAGGAAATCACCGTTGAGATAGATCATGATCAGCCTGGATAGCTCGGATTTTTGCTTCTAGTTAAATAGAAGCCGCATGCTATCCCATGCCCGGCCAAAAATATTTGCGGCGCTGACAGTTTCGAGCGCTACCAGCGGATGTTCAACCACCGGCTTCCCTTCGAGCATAAACTTCACTGTGCCGACTTTTTGCCCCGCAGTGACAGGAGCGAGAAGCGGCTGTTTATATTCCATTCTTGCCTTGAGCTTGTCAGTCTGATAGCGGGGAAGCGAAAAATAAACATCATTTCCGAATCCCGTCTTGAGCTTGTCTTGAGCGCCTTTCCATAATGGGATAGCAACCACTTCCTGCTCCCCTGGATAGAGACGAACAGTGTCGTAGAACTGAAAACCATAATTCAACAAGCGCTGGCTTTCCATCGCGCGCGCACTCTCCGATGCGGTTCCCATCACCACCGCAACTAACCGACGGTGTCCCCGCTTGGCTGAAGTAATGAGACAGTAACCGGCTGCTTCAGTGTGTCCTGTCTTCATCCCGTCGACGTTCGGGTCAAGCCAGAGCAGGCGATTCCGGTTCGCCTGAGTGATTTTGTTATAGGTATATTCCTTGAGGGAATAGAGCGGATAATATTCTGGAAAGTCCCGGAGGATGGCAGTCGCGAGCAAGGCGAGATCATATGCGGTGCTGTAATGATCAGGGTCCGGAAGTCCGGTTGAATTGGCGAAACGCGTGTTCTTCATGCCTAAGCGCACCGCCTCCTTGTTCATGGCCTGGGCGAATGCATCCTCTGATCCCGAAACAGCTTCCGCCAGTGCAATGGACGCATCGTTTCCTGACTGCACTATCATGCCGCGCATCAATTCATCGATAGTTACCGGCTTCTTCGGCTCGATGAACATTCGGGAACCTTGCGCCCTCCATGCACGTGGTGAAACCGACACAGCTTGCGTCAGGCTAATGCGTTTCTGGTACAGGGCTGAAAAAACCACGTAAGCCGTCATCAGCTTTGTCAGTGACGCGGGTTCGATGCGTTCATGGGCGTTTTTGCTCACCAGCACCTGCCCGCTTTGGAGGTCGGCAAGCATGTAAGACTTGGCCGCGACGGAGAGAGTTTGCGGCGGTGTGTGAAACTGGGTTTGCTGAGCGGCCAGTGGCAGGGCAAGCAGACACAGCGATAAAGGAAGCAAGCGACTCATGGCGATCTGCAAAAAAGCGTTATTATATCCCAGCCATACCGAAGAGACGTTATCCGTAAGGATTCAGAGTCAGTCAAACGGTTACCGCGCTACAGGTCGCCAGCGGTGTTCTTCAGTGGGAAGGAAGAATTTAAAAGTGCCACGCTCCGAATGGCCTTCCCGGCTCTACTTTTCGGCACGGTTACGCCCGCACAAGCTGAACCCATCGTTCCATCCCAGCCGGTATTGCTTGTCTTCTGCAAACCTCTGCTCATCCTTCCCTCCATTTGCAGTCTTTTTTGCAGTCTCGCAACCGTCGATATAGCCATCCTTGAAGCCGGGCGAAAAACCAGTAAGGTTGTAAACCGGCCGCCGGGTAGGCTGTGGCGGGGGTGAAGGCGAAGGCGAAGACGACGAC
>DATEEZ010000176.1:0-4532 GCA_035280905.1 Nitrosospira sp. | reverse complement strand
TAAAGTTTTGCCGCGCACAGCCCTGCGTGGCTCATTCGCGGCAGCTGTGCCTTTGATCTTGCGTGCAATCGGCGACATTGCTCTCCTCCTCGCTCGCACTTCTTTCCATTCAGGCTTGATAACGCGCATGCCATGAACACGCTTGACTGCGGTGAGGAAATAAACGCCCCCGGAGAAGCGCCCCCAGCGGTCTCCTGCTTCTTCCATAAAATGAAAACGCGTCAGCCATTTCTCCTGGCTGAATGGGGGTGCGTAGCAGCATTGGCGGTCTTCCGTAATTTCAAAATCCAATAATGTCAGCCAATCCTTGAGCCGTGGCAACGCGATGAAATTGCCCCTCCATGGAAAACTCCCCTCCAGCGGCGAGCCGAACAAACCTCTTATGCCCCAGAGGCTGCGGGGATTGAAACCGGAGATAATAAGGTTGCCTTCCGGCATCAATACTCGCTGCACTTCCCGGAGTATCTGATGAGGATTGGAGCTGAATTCGAGCATATGGGGCATAAGCACGAGGTCGATGCTATTCGTCTCGATCGGCAGAAAGTCAGGAGCGGCAAGAACGTCGGCTCCTTTTTCAGGGGCCGCACAAAACTTGAGTGGCATACGGTTTGTGCGCAGGAAATCGTATTGTGGAAACCCGACCTGCACCGCGTTGTAACCGAACACGTTTGCCACCGCCTTATCGAAATAGTTTTGCTCCCGTTCCAGCAAATACTGGCCCAGGCAGGTTTCAAACCACTCGACTATACTTTTGGTTTGCATATTTAACGTCAACTGGCGTTCAATCAGGCGTGTCTATGATTCGACCACGTAAAATCGCTTATAACGCTCATGAATCAGCAGAAATATCTGCTTAACTTATTACTCATCCTTCAGATACCTCCCGCCGGCTGCTAGCCGCTCCAAAATACCTGAATAACGCCTATCATGACTACTACTCCCAATATCGTCCCGATTCACGCCTTCAAGGACAATTACATCTGGCTTATCCGTGATCATTACCATGCTGCAGCTGTAGACCCTGGCGAGGCATCCCCCGTCCTGGATTACCTGAACCGTGAAAAGCTGAAGCTCATCGCGATTCTCAACACTCATCACCACCCCGATCACGTGGCCGGGAATGCTGAGCTGTTACGGGAGTTTGCGGTACCCGTCTTTGGCCCGGCGAAAGAATCGATTCCCACGCTCACCCACCGTCTCAGGGAATGCAGCGATATAGAAAATGAAGAAGGCTGTGTTTATCTTCCCGAATTCTCACTCAGCTTCCGGGTGCTGGACATCCCTGGCCACACCTCAGGGCATATCGCCTATTATGGCGCAAACATGCTCTTTTGTGGCGACACACTGTTTGGCTGCGGTTGCGGGCGCTTGTTCGAGGGTACAGCGAAGCAAATGGTCGACTCGCTGGAAAAACTGGCAGATTTACCTAAGGATACTTTGATCTATTGTGGCCACGAATACACACTCAGCAATATCCGCTTCGCAAGAACAGTTGAACCCGGCAACCAGGCATTGGCAAAGCGCGAAGTGGAAACCGAAAAATTACGCAATCAGGGCCTGCCTACCCTGCCCTCTACCATTGCGCTGGAGATAGCCACCAATCCATTCCTGCGCTGCACTGAAGCGGAAATCATCGAGAGCGCCAGCAACCATGTAGGCAAACCGCTAAGCGATCGCGTCAGTGTATTTGCTGCAATCCGGGAGTGGAAAAATCACTTCTGACATTATCTTCTTCTCTACCCGGTTCTCGAAAAGCTTGTCTCGAAAATAACTTTGAATGGTGGGGCAATTGCGTTGTCCTAACTTTGTGCTTTACTTAAGGAACTCACAATCTCTGCACGTGTCGCGCAAAAAGTAGCACGATTAGCGCGATCAGTCATGGAGTATGAAATTTCCGAACCCATGACGTAATCCGTCCACTCCGTCGCTCACTGTAGCGGCGCTACGCTTCCGGAGGACAACATGAATCCATTGGAACAGCTATTGCAATGCGGACAATCCGTCTGGCTGGATTCGATCAGCCGCGACCTTATCAAGAGCGGGCAACTGCAGCGCCTCGTAACCGAGGATAAGCTGCGAGGCCTGACAAGCAATCCCACTATTTTCGAGCAGGCAATCGGGCACAGCGATGCCTACGATGACGCGTTGCGCCAGTTATTGGAGGCTAATGAAAAACAAACTGAAAAGACATTGTTCGAGGCGCTCGCTATCGAAGATATTCGCATGGCGGCAGATGTATTGAGGTCCATATATGATGAAACCCATGGTGCAGACGGGTATGTCAGCCTGGAAGTATCGCCCCACTTGGCACATGATACCGGAGGCAGCATCGCAGAAGCCAAGCGGCTATGGCAGGCCGTGGAGCGGCCTAATCTCATGATTAAAACTCCCGCTACCCATGAGGGAATTCCTGCAATCGAGCAACTGACAAGCGAAGGCATCAACGTCAATGTCACCCTGATGTTCTCTCTTCGCCACTATGATGCCGTGGCACGGGCGTACATAACGGGACTTGAACGCCGTGACGCCTATTCACCCGGCGGAAACAAGATATGGCCCGTTTCGGTCGCCTCGTTTTTCGTCAGTCGGGTAGATAACGCAGTCGATCCCATGCTGGAAAAGATCGGCACTCCCGAAGCGCTCGCCTTGCGGGGGAAAATTGCCATTGCCAATGCCAAGCTTGCCTATCAGCGCTTCCGTGAGATATTTTACGGAGAGCCATTTGCTTCCTGGCGCGAAAAAAGCGTGCGCGTCCAGCGGACATTATGGGGCAGCACCGGCACAAAAAATCCTGCATATTCGGATGTGCTGTACGTCGAGGAATTGGTCGGCCCCGATACCGTCAATACGATGCCACTCAAAACGCTGGAAGCATTCCGGGACCATGGGCATGCAAGCGAAACCCTTCGAAAAGACCTCGCGCAAGCTGAAGCGGATATTGCACAGCTTAAAAACCTGGGGATCGATCTCAATGCAGTTACCGAAAAACTTCAAAATGATGGGGTGGATTCGTTCGCTGCATCCTATGACAAGTTGCTTGCCTCGCTGAAGAAAAAACGCCAGGAGATTCTCACTACCAGCGACCAGACCGCCTGAACCAATTCAAGGTTGTCATCCATAATGGACAATAACGGACAATTACCAAGGGAGGAGTCATGGAACTGGGAATGATTGGATTGGGGCGAATGGGAGGCGCGATGGCGCAACGGCTGATGCAGGCGGGACATCGCGTTGCTGGTTACGCTCGCAGCACCGATACGGTGAAACAGTTGGAAGAAAAAGGCCTCGTCGCCGCCTCTTCAGTGGAGGATCTGGTTGGCAAGCTGAAGCCGCAACGTATCATCTGGTTGATGATCCCATCGGGAAAACCGGTGGATGAAACCATCAACACTTTGATGCCGTTGCTGCAGGCTGATGACGTCATCGTCGATGGCGGGAATTCGAATTACAAGGATACTTTGCGCCGGGCAGAAATGCTCAAAACGCACAAGATTCACTATGTGGATGTGGGTACAAGCGGCGGTGTCTGGGGTCTCGAAAACGGGTACAGTATGATGGTAGGCGGCGAGGATGCCGGGGTGGCACGCCTGCGACCCATATTTGAGGCCCTTGCTCCTGGTCCAAATAAGGGATGGGGTCACGTTGGCCCGTGCGGCTCGGGTCATTTTACCAAGATGGTCCACAACGGTATCGAGTACGGAATAATGCAGGCTTACGGCGAAGGTTTTGCGATCATGCATCACAAGGAAGAATTCAAGCTGGACTTGCACCAGGTTGCGGAAATCTGGCGCTACGGCAGCGTGGTTCAATCCTGGCTGCTCGATCTGACCGCCGCTGCGCTGGAAAAAAACCCGGTTCTCGAAGGCATTGCACCCTATGTTGCAGATTCCGGAGAGGGGCGCTGGACGGTAGCCGAGGCGATAGACCTGAACGTCGCCGCGCCTGTCATTACCTTGTCGTTGTTGCAACGTTTGCGATCGCGTGACTCTGACTCGTTCTCCGACAAGCTCCTGTCCGCACTGCGCAATCAGTTCGGCGGACATGCGATGAAGAAGGAGTAGCTGCGCCTATCAAATCCCGAGGGGTCGACGGAAGGAGTTGAACGCAACCTCCAGCCGCTGGCTGTTTAGTCCCTTGGTGATAGTCGACCTCTTTGTTCCGGCCAACACTCTCCCTCAATATTAGGTTCGGTGTCCAGTCGAACCTGTTCATGGCTTCCTGCTCGCCCTTTATCTTCCTCAATCCTTCATCTCGTTTACCCTGAACCTTCGTCTCCGTTCGCCCCTTCTCGCCGTTCACCCTCAACTCCTTCTTCCCGTTCGCCCTGAGCTTGTCGAAGGTGCGAACGGGTTCAGAAACAGGCCTGTCTTCAGAGCTAAATAGCTTCCCAGTGAACGGGTAATCCTACTTCCACCTGCAACTAAAAAAATCCAACAATTTCGATCGTACAAGGCTGAACGGGGACGAAGGGCGGAACGAGTGCTTAGGACAGCTTTGTCAGCTGCCAAGGCAAGCAAGATAAGGCGTAAAAA